>NZ_VOQT01000011.1:0-162821 GCF_008121555.1 Comamonas sp. Z1 | reverse complement strand
CACGGCGGGCGTGGACTACCACGTGCCGTTTGGCGGTCGCAAGGGCTCAAGCTACGGCCCGCGCGAGCAGGGCCGCTATGCCCAGGAGTTCTACACCACGGTGAAGACGGCCTATACGCTGGCGTGAGCGAGATCGTTGATTGTTGCTTCTCTTTTGCCGGGCCTTGGGCCCGGCTTTTTCATGGCGCGGTGGCGATCAGCCCAGCAGCGCTGCCCTGATGGTCTTGACACCGTCGGCGTTGTCCCAGACCCCTTCTTCCAGCGCGTCGTGAATGGTCTTGTCCAGCGCGGCAGCCAGCTGCTCGCGTGTCTGGGCAGCCTGGGGGCTGGCGTCCAGCACGATGCGCAAGGCAGTGGCCAGTGCCGTGATCTGGGCTGTGAGATTGACGACGGTGGTGTTGGAGCTCATGAGTCGGTCCTTGAAAATGCGATGAACAGGGCAGCTGGCATGGCGCGCAGTGCGGGGTGTCCAGCTGTCAACGGCCTTCAGTGTCGCGCGGGTCGATACTGCTGTTAACGTATCAACAATGAGCAGCGGCCGCGAAGATCTCGCCTGGTTTCAAGGGTGGATAGTCTTCAGATGCTTTACGGTAAAGCACCGGCAGCTACTGTTTTTGAGAGTTCTATAAGACAGGAGAGACAAGAGCATGAGTCTGAAGAGAGTCTGTATCTATGGTGCCGGAGCCATTGGCGGCTGGCTGGGTGTGGCGCTGGCCAAGGCCGGCTGCGAGCTGAGCGCCGTGGCGCGGGGCCAGACGCTGGCTGCGCTGCAGCACAACGGCCTGACGCTGGTGCATGGCGAGGAGCGTGAGACCGTGGCCGTCAATGCGCAGCAGGACCCGGCCGCTCTGGGCGTGCAGGATGTGGTGGTGATTGCCGTCAAGGCGCCGTCCATGCCCGATGTGGCGCGTGCCGTCGCACCGCTGATCGGCCCGCAGACCCTGGTGCTGACCGCCATGAACGGTGTGCCCTGGTGGTTTCTGGCCGGTGGCGTGGATGCCAGCCTGCGCGGCCTGCAGCTCAGGACAGTGGATCCGCAGGGCGAGATTGCGCGCGCCATTCCCACCGAGCAGGTGCTCGGGTCGGTGGTGCATGCCAGCTGCTCCCTTGACGCTCCCGGCGTGGTGCGCCGGCATTTCGGCAACAGCCTCATCGTCGGCGAGCCCACGGCCCAGTCCGGCGATGCGCCCACGCCGCGCCTGCTGGCGCTGGCCGAGCTGCTGCGTGCGGGTGGTCTCGAGGTCAGGCTCAGCGACAACATCCAGCGCGACGCCTGGTACAAGCTCTGGGGCAATATGACCATGAACCCCGTCAGTGCGATCACGGGCGCGGCCACGGACAGGATTCTGGGCGATGAGCTGGTGCGCAACTTCATCACGGCCGTGATGCTGGAAGCCCGCGAAATCGGCGCGCGCATCGGCCTGCCGATTGCCGACAGTCCGCAGGACCGCCATCAGGTCACGCTCAAGCTGGGCGGCTTCAAGACCTCCATGCTCCAGGATGTGGAAGCCGGCAAGCCGGTGGAGCTGGATGCCCTGGTGGGCGCTGTGCGCGAGATGGGCGCCATGTGTGGCATGAGCACGCCGTTCACCGATGCGCTGCTGGGACTGGCGCGGCTGCGCGCGCAGCAGCTGGGTCTGTATCCGGTGTAAGGCGGTGGCGGGCAGGGCGCTCTTGGGCCTAGACTAGATGGCATGAGCACCACATCTACCCAGACCGCCACTCTCAAGTCCGCTCCTGCGCAGGACAGCCATTGGGCCACGCTGTGCGTGGTGACGACGACCGTTGGGCATTCGGCCGAGGCCGAGGACATGGCGCGGGCGCTGGTCTCGGCCAAGGCTGCGGCCTGCGTGCAGACCGAGCGCATCACCTCGTATTACGAGTGGGACGGAGTGCTGCAGACCGCTCCCGAATGGCGGCTGATCTGCAAGACCCTGCCCGAGGCCCTGCCGCGGCTGACGCAGCTGCTGCGCAGCCATCACAGCTATGAAGTGCCCCAGATCACCATGCGCACCGAGCGCTGCCTCAACGACTATGCCAAATGGCTCAAGCAGCAGGTGCAGCTCTGAAGCCTGAATAAAAAAGGAGCGCCTTGCGCGCTCCTTCATTAGGTTTCAGTACTTAATCTATCTGAAAATTTGATAGATAAAGCGCTGGTTGCTATGGTTTTTGTGATTCAGGACAGCAGGGCCTGGGCGAACTCGCGTGCGCTGAAGGTTTCCAGATCCTCGATCTTCTCGCCCACGCCGATGAAGTAGACGGGCACGGGACGCTCCTGCGCAATCGCGGCCAGCACGCCGCCCTTGGCCGTACCGTCGAGCTTGGTGACGATCAGGCCCGTGAGTTGCAGCGCGTCATCGAAGGCGCGCACCTGGGTCAGCGCGTTCTGGCCGGTGTTGCCGTCAATCACCAGCAGCACCTCGTGCGGCGCCGTGCCGTCGGCCTTGCTCACCACGCGCTTGATCTTCTTGAGCTCTTCCATCAGATGCAGCTGCGTGGGCAGGCGTCCGGCCGTATCGACCAGCACCACATCCTTTTTGCGTGCCTTGCCGGCTGAAACAGCATCGAAGCTCACGGCGGCGGGGTCGCCACCGTCCTGGCTGATGATCTCCACGGTGTTGCGATTGGCCCAGACGCCCAGCTGCTCGCGCGCGGCGGCGCGGAAGGTGTCGGCGGCGGCCAGCAGCACGGACTGCTCGCCGTCGGCCAGATGCTTGGTCAGCTTGCCGATGGAGGTGGTCTTGCCCGCACCGTTGACGCCGGCAACCATGATGACGGTCGGTGTGTGCTCGCCGATGGTCAGCGGCTTTTCCAGGGGCCTCAGCAAATCGGTCAGTGCATCGGCCAGCAGCGCCTTGACGGCGGCGGGCTCGGTGGTCTTGGTTTCCTTGACGCGGCGCTTCAGGTCTTCGAGCAGATGCTGGGTGGCCTTGACGCCGGTGTCGGCCATCAGCAGCGCGTCCTCCAGCTCTTCATAGAGCCGGTCGTCGATCTGCGTGCCGGTAAAGACGGTGGCGATGCTGGAGCCGGTCTTGCGCAGACCGGCTTTCAGCCGTTCCATCCAGTTTTGACGGGAATTTGGGGCTTGCGGCTTTGCGGTAGGCTCGGGGGCTGCTACAAAATCCTGAGTGGCAGGCTGATCTTCGCCGGCCTTGGCCGTCGCGCCGCCACCAAAGGGCTTGCGCCACCAGGAGCTGTTGCCGTTTTCGGCAGGCGTATCCTGTGGAGCTGGCCCGGTTTGCGGGGCAGGAGCGGGCGCCGCGGCTGCCTCGGCAGCGGGCGTGGTGTTCACTGCATCGGGTGAACTGGGCTTTTTCTTGAAAAAACTGAACATTGGCGGGTTTTTAGAATCGCATCATTCTATGAAACATGTACGCGCACTCCCTGTACTGGGCTTAATGGCCTGTTTGAGCGCTGGGGCAGCCTTGGCTGCGCCGGGCGCATCGTCGCAACCTGTGCCTGCTGCCGCCACGGCGGCCGCGCCGCAAGTGCAGCAGTTCACACTGAAGAACGGCATGCAGCTGATCGTGCAGCCCGACCGGCGCGCGCCCACGGCCGTGCACATGGTCTGGGTACGCGTAGGCTCCATGGACGAGGTCGACGGCACCACGGGCGTGGCCCATGCGCTGGAGCACATGATGTTCAAGGGCTCCAAAAGCGTCAAGCCCGGAGACTTCTCGCGTCGCGTGGCGGCGCTGGGCGGCCAGGAAAACGCATTCACCTGGCGTGACTACACGGGGTACTACCAGCAGATTCCGTCCAGCCGTCTGGAAGACGTGATGAAGCTGGAATCCGACCGTTTTGCCAACAACCAGTGGCCGGACTCCGAATTCAAGAAGGAAATCGAGGTCATCAAGGAAGAGCGCCGCATGCGCACCGACGACCAGCCGCGCGCCATGCTGATGGAGCAGCTGATGGCGGCTACCTTCATGGCCTCGCCCTATCGTCGCCCCGTGGTGGGCTGGATGAGCGACCTGAACTCCATGACGCCCGGCGATGTGCGCGATTTCCACAAGCGCTGGTATGTGCCTGCCAACGCCGCCGTGGTCGTGGTGGGGGACGTGAACGTCAACCAGGTGCGTGCCTGGGCCGAGAAGTATTACGGCAGCATTCCCGCGCGAGCCCTGCCGCAGCGCAAGCCGCAGACCGAACCCAGGCAGATCGGCGTGCGTCGCATCGAGGTCAAGCAGCCTGCCGAGCAGGCCTTTATCGCCATGGCCTATCGCACCCCCACCCTGAAGAGCGTGGACAAGCTGCAGGCCGAGGATAAGGACGCGCTGGCGCTGCTGGTGCTGTCCGCCGTGCTGGACGGTTATGACGGTGCTCGCCTGGAGCGCGCCCTGGTGCAGGGCGAAGGCCAGGCCAACGGCCGTGTGGCCGATAGCGCCGGCAGCTCGGCCAACATCATGGGGCGCGGGCCCAGCCTGTTCATGCTGACCGGCGTTCCGGCCCAGGGCAAGACCGTGGCCGATGTGGAGGCTGCGCTGCGTGCGCAGATCAAGAAGGTGGCTGATGAGGGCGTGCAGGCCGATGAACTGGAGCGCGTCAAGACGCAGTGGATGGCCTCCAACGTCTATGAGCGTGATTCCGTCATGGGCCAGGCCCAGAACCTGGGCAATTACTGGATTCAGAACATGCCGCTGGATGCCGAGGACAAGCTGCTGGCCGAACTGCGCAAAGTCACCTCTGACGATGTGAAGGCCGTGGCCGCCAAATATTTTGGCGACGACCAGCTCACTGTCGGCACCCTGGTGCCTCAGCCTCTGCCGGCGGGTAGCAAGCCCCAGCGTCCCATGTCGGGCAAGGCGGATGCAGATAAATCCATGCACTGAGCGCAGCGGAGAAACCTATGAAAACTATGAAAAAGATAGCTGCTAGCGCTTTCGTGGTAAGCGCTGGAATGGGTTTTTTATCCCAATCTGCCTGGGCCTTGCTGCCGATAGAGCATTGGACCCAACCCAGTGGCGCCCAGGTCTGGCTGGTGCAAAGTCCCGGAATTCCCATGGTGGATGTGCAGGTGGACTTCGACGCCGGCAGCCGCCGTGATCCCGAGGACAAGGTAGGCCTGGCGACAGCCGTGGCCATGATGTCCTCCAAGGGCATCAAGGCGGCAGGCGATGCGCCTGCGCTGGATGAAAATGGCCTGGGTCAGGCCTGGGCCGACCTGGGCGCCAGTTTTGGCGCCAGTGCGGGGCGTGACAGCTTCAGCTACGGCCTGCGCACTCTGACCGAGCCCAATCTGCAGCAAAAGGCCGTGGCCCTGGCGGCACGCCAGATTGCCTCGCCAAGCTGGCCGGAAGCCGTGTGGCAGCGTGACCGCGAGCGCTGGAGCGCGTCCATCAAGGAAGCCGATACGCGTCCCGGCACCGTGGCCTCCAAGGCCTTCCGCAAGGCCGTGTTCGGCAACTCGCCCTATGGCTATCAGACCACGGTCGACAGCCTGGGCCGGATCGATGTTTCGGCCATGCAGGACTTTCACCGCAAGCTGATTGCCGCCTGCCGCGCCAAGGTCAGCGTGGTGGGCGCGGTCAATCGCCAGCAGGCCGATGCCATGGTCAAGCAGTTGCTGGGGCCGCTGCAGGCTACCAATGGCAACGACTGCCCGCCGCTGCCTGCCGTGGCCAAGGTGCAGGACCTGCAGCAAGCCAAGGTCGAGAACATTCCGTTCGAGTCGGCACAAGCCCAGGTGCTGATCGGCCAGCCCGGCATTGCGCGCAACAACCCCGATTTTCTCGCCGTGATGGTGGGCAACCATATTCTGGGCGGCGGCGGCTTCACCTCGCGGCTGATGGAAGAGGTGCGTGAAAAGCGGGGCCTGACCTATGGCGTCTCCAGCGACTTCTCGCCGGGCCTGGATCGTGGCGCCTTCATCATAGGCCTGCAGACCCGGCCCGATCAGGCGGCCGAGGCGCTCAAGGTCTCGCAGGACGTGTTGCGCAAATTCATAGCCGAAGGTCCTAGCGACAAGGAACTCAAGGCGGCCAAGGACAATCTGATAGGCGGCTTCGCCCTGCGCATAGACAGCAACCGCAAGCTGCTGGGCAATGTGGCAAATATTGCCTGGAATGGCCTGCCGCTCGATTATCTGGAGCACTGGACCGATCGCGTTCAGGCTCTGACCACCAAGGACGTGAAGGAGGCGATGCAGCGCATGGTCCAGCCCGAGCGCATGGTCACCATCACTCTCGGAGCCAAGCCATGAGCCGCAGCGCCATCAAGCTACACACCCCGGCAGGCCGCAAGGCGCTGGACAAGATGATTCATGAGTCCGAGCGCAAGGCGCAGGAGCTGGCGGCCAGCCGTCCGGCCCGCCCCGGAGCCAAGGCTGCCCAGCCCGCTGCAGCCAAGCCGGCGGCCACGGGGGCCGGTGAAATCCGCATCATCGGCGGGCAATGGCGCCGCACGCGCCTGGTCGTGGCGCAAAAGCCCGGCTTACGGCCCACGCCCGATCGCGTGCGCGAGACCCTGTTCAACTGGCTGGGTCAGGACTTGAGCAACTGGAAATGCGTCGATGCCTTCTCGGGCACCGGGGCACTGGGTTTCGAAGCCGCATCGCGCGGCGCGACCAGCGTCATCATGAACGAGCAGGATGCCGCCCTGGTGCAGCAGCTGCAGCGTCTGCAGCAAAAGCTCGATGCCAGGATGGTCAAGGTGCAGCGCGGCGATGCGCTGAGCTGCCTGAAGACCGTGGCGGGGCAGGATCTGATTTTGCTGGACCCGCCATTCGGTCAGACCGAGCTGTTCGAGCCCGCGCTCAAGGCCGCCACGGCGGCCTTGAACGACGGCGGCTTCATTTACCTGGAAGCTCCCGAAGCCTGGGCCGAGGACCGCCTGCTGGAAATGGGACTGGAGCTGCATCGCTATCTGAAGGCCGGCGCCGTCCATGCGCATCTGCTGAAGAAGCAGTAGACCTTTGCTATTGAACCGGGAGCTGCAGGCGCTTTGATCAGATGCGTCAGCAGCTCTTTTTTGTATGGGGCAGCGCTGTGCAGGCCTGAATGCATAATCTCTTTACGCTGCACTGCAGCAGCCCTCACCCTCATCAAGACCCGCAGGAGAGAGATAAGCCATGAGCCAGGACCTGATTGCTGTTTACCCCGGAACCTTTGACCCGATCACCCTGGGGCATGAAGATGTGGTGCGCCGGGCTGCACAGCTGTTTGGCAAGGTCATCGTGGCCGTGGCGGCAGGCCATCACAAAAAGACGCTGTTTTCGCTGGAGGAGCGCATTGCCATGGTGCGCGAGTCCTGTGCCAATTATCCTCAGGTGGAGGTGGAGAGCTTTGACGGACTGCTCGCGCATTTTGTGCTCGCGCGCGGCGCCAAGGCCATGGTGCGCGGCCTGCGTGCGGTGACGGACTTCGACTATGAGTTCCAGCTTGCCGGCATGAACCGCACGCTGATGCCCGAGGTGGAAACCGTGTTCCTCACGCCCAGCGATCGCTATCAGTTCATCAGCTCCACCTTTGTGCGCGAGATTGCCACGCTCAATGGCGATGTGGACAAGTTTGTCTCCAAGGGCGTGCATGAGCGCCTGATGCTCAAGGTCGGCCGCAAGGCCTGAGCTTTCAGCCTCCCTGGCTAGTCGCCCTGCTGCGATAGCTGCTGATGGTTTCGTGGACAAAGCGCAGCTTGTCCCAGGCCGGCCCGGAAATGGCAAACGGATAGGCATCGCCATGGCCGAGGCTGCGATTCAGGCTGTTGTGCAGCAGGGTCAGCGGCACCCACTGGGATTGCATCACCGAAAAATCGGGTGGCACCGGCCCCAGCGGGTTTTGAATGAGTTGCTGGCCCGTGCTGGGTATGTCCGGCACGGTAATGCAGGTGCCGTAGCTGGCAGCGGTCTCCAGCAAGTCCACCATGTGCAGATAGTGAGCCCAGGTTTCGGCCCAGTCCTCCCAGGGGTGTGAGGTGGCATAGGCGCTGATGAACTGACCGCGCCAGCTGTTGTCCAGAGGGTCCTTGCCATAATGGCGCTGCAGGGCCTGGGCATAGTCCTGATTCTCATAGCCAAACAATGCCCTGAAGCGCTCCAGATGCTCGCTGTTGGCTATCAGCTGATCCCAGTAGAAATGTCCCGATTCGTGACGCAGATGTCCTATCAGCGTGCGATAGGGTTCGTGCAAGACCTGGCGGCGTTTGGCACGTTCGTCGTCGTCTGCCTCGACCACGTTGAGCGTGATCATGCCGCTGGCATGGCCGGTCATGACGGGATTCTGGCCGGGCAGGTCTGCGAGCAGGGAAAAGCGCGGCTCGGCCACGCGGTGTCCATGAGGGTCCAGCAGGCCCAGCCTGGCCAGGGTGTAGAACAGCCTGCGCTTGGCGACCTCGATCTTGGCCCAGCGCAGTTCATTGGCGGGATCGCTGCCGTCCGGCAGCCATTCGGTCTGTCGGCAGGAAACGCACAGCGGCTGCGGGTCTGAGGCCTCGATCGCAAAATTGCACAGGCTGATGTTGTGTCGGTGGGCGCAGGCGCGGTAGCGTACGTCGGGGCCCCCGGCCGGGGGCAGAATGCCGACGCGCAACTGGTCGGGCAGAAAGGCCTGGCTTGCTCCGCAATGCACGCATTGCAGGCTTTCAAAATAGATCAGGTGGCCGCAGGCCTCGCAGTTGAAAACTTGCATGCGGACACTTTAATGGCGAACTCGGCTGCCAGGGTGTAGGAAAAAACAAAGCCAGCTCGAAAGCTGGCTTTGGGCAGGAAGCGCAGCCCTCAGACAGTGGCTGGCTTCAGGTGCGCATCGTCAAGGCCTGACCACGATGCTGTTGCGCACTTCACGCACATGCTTGGTCGTGCGGGCAATTTCGCCGGCACGGGCCTTTTCTGCTTCGGATTTGGCAAAGCCCGACAGCTGCACGGTGCCGTTCATGGTTTCCACGCTGATGGCGGTTGCAGAGACATTCTTGTCTTCGGCCATCTTGGCCTTCACCGCAGTGGTGATGCCGGCGTCGTCCACATAGGAGCCCACAGTCTGCTGGTCACGAGCCACCGAGCAGGCCGTGGTTGCCAGCACGGTCGTTGCGGCGACCAGACTGAAAGCCAAAGCGCGAGTCAGATTCTTCATATGGTTCTCCCTTGGTTTTGAAAAGGCGCAAAGAACGCTTGCGAAAAACGGCTCAGAGTGAATTCCTGCTCACTTCCTGCGCGAGCGGCCCAGAAAGAAGGCCGTTGCCAGAGCTGCCCCGGTCGCCGCGGCGATCAGCACGGAGCGCCCAGGTTGTTCGGACACATACTTGGTGGTCGCATCCGCTGCGGTGTTGAACTGACGGCGTGCGCGGTGCGAGCTGTCGGCCCAGAAGTTGATACTGCGCTCGGCCAGATCCTGAGCGCGGTTGGCAAGGTTGTCGATCAGCGGGTTTTCGCTGTCGTCGATATTGCGCATATGACGCCCCGTGGAGTCGATGGCCTCGGAGGCTGTGCGCCGTGCGCGGCGTGCGGCGTCATGAACCTTGTCGGCGACGTCCTCTGCCACGTCCTGAGCCTCATTCACCATTTTCTGGGCGGCCTGCTTGCCGGAGTCCACTGCATCTTCAGCGGCATCGGCTACCTTGTGGGCCACATTCTGGGCGGATTGGGCGGCATGCTTTGCCGAGTCCTTGGCATCGGCTGCCAGCTCCTTGGCAGCGTCCTTGAGATCTTCAACCGTGTCCTTGGCGTCTTTTACGGCTTGGCTCATTGTTTGGAACTCCCTGAAATCTAGAAATTATCGTGACAGCGTGAAGTAACGCCAGTCTTCGTAACCCGGCCTCTCGGAGGCAGAAGCTGAGAGCGATCATGGCGAATACTGGTGGTTTGTGCAATGTGCAGGAACAAAGTTCTACACATTTGGCGCCAGTGCTATTTCTTCACGAGGCCCATCAGGAAGGTGATGACGGCCATGACCAGAAACACGAAAAACAGAATCTTGGCGATACCTACGGCGCTGGCCGCGATGCCGCCGAAGCCGAACACTGCAGCGATCAAGGCAATCACCAGAAAGACAATGGCGTAGTGCAACATGGTTTTCTCCTATCGAATGCAGGCCGACAGGCATTGCCGTGCGGCCATGTATTGAATGTAGAGAACTGAGCAGCCCAAGCTTGACGGTGAGCTTCTGTCACCAGGGTCGGGGTATTTAGGGACAGTCATGTAGGACTGCGTTGACATGTGCGCCCAGTTCAGGTGCTTGCCATTGTCAAAGGAATGACTGCCGAGATCGTGGTTCCCTTGCCGAGCTGGGATGCCACGGTAAGCCTGCCGCCGACAGCTTCAACACGGTGTTTCATGCCTGCCAGTCCATGGGAGTTGGGGCGCATGCTGGCCGTCTCGAAGCCTTGGCCATCGTCCTGGATCTGCACGGCCACATAGGTGGGATAGTTGTGCACCGTGACGATGACATGGCTGGCCCTGGCGTATTTCCCGATGTTGGTGAGCGACTCCTGTACGACGCGATAGACCGTCAGCTGCGTGGATTCAGGCAGGTCCACTTGCTCCAGGCTGCATTCCACCTCGATGTTGCTGCGTTCACCGAATTCCCGGGTCAGGATTTCCAGCGCGGTGGTCAGGCCCAGGTTGGAGAGAGAAGAGGGTCGGAGGTCTTCAATGATGCGGCGTTTGAGTGCAATCCCGCTGTTGAGCGTCTCGATCAGATGGGTGATGCGTTCGGAGACGTCGGGTGTCGAGGTGTCGATCTTGGACTTGAGGCGCGCAACGTCCAGTTTCGCGGCGGTCAGCAGCGAGCCCAGTTCATCGTGCAACTCGCGTGCCAAGTGCGCTCGCTCATCCTCGCGTACCTGCTGCAAATGGGTTGCCAGCTCGGTGAGGGCCGCTGTGCGGTCGCGAACGACTTCCTCCAGACGATTGCGTTCATCGCGCTGAATCTCCTGCTCGCGCTGATGTGAGTGCTGCAACGCATTGGCCTGTCGCAGATACATGAAGAAGCCCAGAATCCCCAGAGCGGTCACTGTCGCAATTCCCAGGCGTGACAGACCCAGCGTTTGTTCGATATCCGCGAGATTGGACTTGACGCGCTGATCGATGCTGTCCATCAGGGTCTTGATATGGCCCCGTATGGCATCCATGTTTTCCATGCCTACGTCGGTAAACATCACAAAGCGCCACGCTTCATCGTTGCCCTGGCGATAAAGGCGCAGGCTCAGCTCCATTTCGCTGGTCTTGCGCTCGACCTGGCGCGCCAGCGGAGTAAAGGTTGCCAGCTCCTTGGGGTCCATGATGAAGATGCCGCGCAGGTCATCCATGCTGCTGCTGATAGCGGCGGAGGCAGAGTTATAGGGCTCGAGATAGCGCTCCTCTCCTGTCAGCAGGTAGCCGCGCAGGCCGGTTTCCGCATCCAGCATTTGCTGCATCAGCAAATTGAGCTTGGCTCTGGTGGCTTGCGTCTTGGTGAGAGTGTCCAGAGCCTGCAACGAGCGCTTATAGCCTGCTTCATTAATGCTTACCATTAAGACTGCCGCAATGACTGCGATCGTCAGGCTGACTGCAATTTTGCGGATATTGGTCCAACGCATCTACATCCTCTCACCTACAAGGCAATTACCTGATATTCTGCATAACCGTAGCGTCAACGACTGACATCATAGTGCGGGTCTTAAAATGTGATGCGCCCTGGAGATGAGCGCAGTTTCATGAAAAGAGGTGTTCATGATAAAAGTAGGCATAGTGGATGACCATGCGATTGTTCGCTCGGGATTACGCCAATTCCTGTCGGAACATGTAGATCTGAGGGTCGTGGGAGAAGCGGGCAATGGGCGGGAGGCCATTGACCTGGTTCGGGAGCATGAAATTGACGTGCTGCTGATGGACTTGTCCATGCCAAGACAAAGCGGCATAGATGCCTTGGCAATGCTCAGAGCCAAAGCACCTGATATGGGCATCCTGATACTTAGTGGATACCCTGAGGAGCATTACGCAATCAACTTGATTCGTCAGGGGGCCAGCGGATATCTCAACAAGGAGTGCGATCCCCAGGATATTGCAGAGGCCATCCGCACCGTGGCTCTGGGAAGGCGTTACCTGACGCCGGCGGTGGCCGATCTCCTGGCCCAGCAACTCAACCGCAAGGATGATGTTCCGGCACACGAGCAATTGTCGGAGCGTGAGTTTCAGGTATTCCTGAAGCTTGCGCGCGGCGAGACTGCCGGAGACATTGCCAAATCGCTCTCGTTGAGCGTGAAAACAGTGAGTACTTACCGGACAAGGCTCATGGAAAAAATGGGCCTTTCCTCAAATAGCGATCTGACATACTATGCGTTGAAAAATCGATTGATCGATTAATGGAGACTCAAATAAAAAAGGCTTGAATATTCAAGCCTTTTTTATTTTGCGTTATTTTCAAGATTTACTGGTATTTAAATCAATACAGAAATCGATAAGCGCATCGATTTCGTTGGATTTGTCAAATACGGCATCTGCGCTGAGTTCAAGGCAGCGCTGTCGTATATCGGCGGTCGCGTAATTGCTCAGCACGAGCAGCTTTTTCTGCGGTGGTCGATGTTGAAGGCTTGTGACGATGCCGAGACCGCTGCCCTCGCGCAAGAACAGGTCCACGATGACCAGATCCCAGGCGTCAGGGTTGTGGCTGAGCCAGCGTACGGCATCGGCTTCGGTCTCTGCCACCCCCACAGCTTCCACATCGGCAAGCTCCGCCATCGTCGCAATCAGGTTGTCGCGAATCGTGGGATTGTCTTCAACAAAAAAGGTACGCAGTTTCACGACGGTAGCAAGCTGATGAGGTGGACGCCAAGGATCAAGCGGCGAGAGTCGTTTCAATTCTCAATGTGGAAAATCAATTACGGCCCATGAAAAAATCATTGTATTGTCATTTTTTGTAATTTGTGTTTGGCGTTCCGCAGATATCACAGGTTTTAACCCTAGCAATTTTCATCCTACTCCACTCCATGGAGCGTGCATCAAGCATTTGAAGTTGTCCGACAGAAGATCGGCCAAAACCGACAATCAGCTTCAGTGCTTCCGCAGCTTGCTGGGTGCCGATCAGTCCAACCAGCGGAGCAAAGACGCCCATGGTTGAACACTGAACCTCTTCAAATTCAGCCTCTGGCGGAAAGACGCATGCATAGCATGGGCTGTCGGGGTTGCGTGGATCAATGACCATCAGCTGGCCATCGACACGGATGGCAGCTCCTTCGACCAGGGGTACGCCGTGGCGTACGCAAGCCGCATTGATGGCCTGGCGGGTCTTGTAGTTGTCGGTGCAGTCGAGCACGATGCTTGCCTCAGGCAGCAGTTCATCGAGCAGGGTCTCGGTTGCACGCTGCTGGATGCAGCGAATCTCGATCCCGGGATTGATGGCATGTACGGCAGTGCGGATCGATTCCACCTTGGCCATGCCTATGCGCTCGGTCGTGTGGGCAATCTGGCGCTGCAGATTGGTCATGTCCACGACGTCGTTGTCGACGATGGTGATGCGCCCCACACCTGCCGAGCCCAGGTAGAGTGCGGCAGGCGAGCCCAAGCCGCCGGCTCCAATGATCACTGCATGCGCTGCCAGAATGCGCTCCTGGCCTTCGATGCCGATCTCGTCGAGCATGATGTGACGGGAATAGCGTAGCAATTGATCGTCATTCATCGGTTTGCTTCCATGGTTCCAAGAAAAAAGCCGGGCAAGCCCGGCTGATTTTGAGCGGGTTCCATAACCCGGTGCTTATTTTTTGCTCTTGTCGGATTCGCCTTTTTCGGGCGCTTTCTTGTCAGCGGGCTTTTTGTCCGCGGCCGTCGCGTCTCCGGGCTTCTCTTCGATTTTGCGCTCCGTCAGGGTTTTGCTGACCTTGACAGCTTGGCCTTTGAGCTTGTTCAGTGCCTGTTGCAGCTGAAAGTCCTTTTCAGACCCGAATTCCGGCAGGCGGCGTTCGGCGGCTGGCTTCTTGGCTTCCTCTTCCAGGCGTTTGCGAGCTTCCTCGCGGGCCTTTTCAAGCGAATCGTTCTTGACCTCCGCACCCTGTCCGCTGGACAAATGCTTTTCAAGGTCTGCTTCACGCATGCTCAGTGCTGCAAACAAATCGCCGTCTGCAGTCTCGTCCACCATCACATCGGGCACGATGCCCTTGGCCTGAATGGATTTGCCGCTAGGCGTGTAGTAGCGCGCCGTCGTCAGCTTGAGAGCCGTATCGGGGCCCAGAGGGCGCACGGTTTGCACCGACCCCTTGCCAAAGGACTGGCTGCCCATGACGGTGGCGCGTTTGTGATCTTGCAGGGCTCCGGCCACGATTTCGCTGGCCGAGGCCGAGCCTTCATTGACCAGCACCACCAGAGGCAGCTTTTTCAGTGCTGCAGGCAGGCGTTGCAAGGGGTCGCCAAAACCGCGCTGGGCGTAGAACTCGGGCGATGCCTTGTAGACGGCCTTGCTTTCGGCCAACTGGCCGTTGGTCGAAACCACGGGCACATCGGGTGGCAGGAAGGCCGCAGAGATGGCTACGGCAGCATCCAGCAAACCGCCTGGATCATTGCGCAGGTCCAGCACCAGTCCCTTGAGATTGGGTTCCTGCTTGTAGATTTCCTCGACCTTGCGGACAAAGTCATCGACGGTGCGTTCCTGGAACTGGCTCAGGCGGATCCAGGCGTAGCCAGGCTCGATCACCTTGCCCTTGACCGATTGAGTCTTGATTTCTTCACGGGTAATGGTGACGGGGAAGCTGCGGCTTTCATCCTTTCGCAGGATGTTCAGGCGCACCTTGGTATTTGGTTCGCCACGCATGCGCTTGACAGCGTCATTGAGCGTCAGGCCCTTGACGGCAGTGTCGTCGATCTTGGTGATCAGGTCGCCGGTCTTGAGACCCGCACGGAAAGCGGGCGAGCCTTCGATGGGGGAGACGATCTTGATCAGCCCGTCTTCCATGGTGATCTCGATGCCGACGCCAACGAACTTGCCGGAAGTGCCTTCCTTGAATTCTTTGTAGGTTTTCTTGTCGAAGTACTGGGAGTGAGGGTCCAGGCTGGAGACCATGCCGGAGATGGCGTCGGTGATCAGCTTCTTGTCGCTGACCTGCTCCACGTAATCGGTCTTGATCAGGCCGAAGACGGCCGACAACTGCTGGATTTCTTCAAGTGGCAGAGGCGTCACACCCCCGCGAGCCAGCGTCTGCAGGGATACGGTGGTCAACGCACCGGCGACCACGCCCACAGAGATCCAGCCTGCAATTTTGATTTTTTGACCCATAGCACCCCTTAAACCATTCGCAATATACACCTTGGACGGCGGAAGGCCCATGAGGTTCCAAGGCCTTTTGCCGTGTCAGTCCTGTTCAGACTGCGCAAGCGGTCTGAACAGGAACGGTGAAGAGGTCTCTCTCAGGCCTTGCCCTGGGCCGCAACTGCCGCTGCTGCCTTGGCTGCGGCTTCGGCGTCGCCCAGGTAGTAGTGGCGGATGGGCTTGAGGTCGGCGTCCAGCTCATAGACCAGAGGAATGCCGTTGGGCACGTTCACGCCCACGATCTGGTCGTCGGCGATGTTGTCCAGATACTTGATCAGGGCGCGGATGGAGTTGCCGTGTGCGGCCACAACCACCCGTTTGCCGGCCTTGATGGCGGGTGCGATGGACTCGTCCCAGAACGGCACAACGCGTGCCACCGTGTCCTTGAGGCACTCGGTCAGCGGGATCTGCTCGGGCTGCAGCTTGGCGTAGCGCACATCGCTGCGTTCGCTGCGAGGGTCGGTGGCTTCCAGGGCGGGAGGCGGCACGTCGTAGCTGCGGCGCCAGACCAGCACTTGCTCGTCGCCGTACTGCTTGGCCATATCGGCCTTGTTCAGACCTTGCAGACCGCCGTAGTGGCGTTCGTTGAGGCGCCAGCTATGCACCACGGGCAGCCAGGTGCGGTCCATTTCATCCTGCACATGCCACAGGGTACGGATGGCGCGCTTGAGCACGCTGGTATAGGCCACATCGAAGTCATAGCCTTCTGCCTTGAGCAGTTGGCCGGCCTTCTTGGCCTGTTCGACGCCGGTGGCAGTCAGATCCACATCGGTCCAGCCGGTGAAGCGGTTTTCAAGGTTCCAGGTGGATTCACCGTGGCGGATCAGAACGAGCTTGTACATGGATTCTCTCAAAGTAGCAAAGCAGTAATGACACAAAGTCAAAACCGTGCATTTTAGGGGCTGGCCTTTGTCCGGGCTTGAGGCAAGGTAAGCCGGTCGCACCCAGCGGTGGCCGCCAAGCTATTCCTGTTGGGCCCTTCGGGGATTGTGAAGAGCACTCACTTGCGGCCTAGGGCGTGTGAACAGAGGGTTTTGGCTTGCGAGAACAGGGGCTGTGGCCCTCTGGCGCGATCCGCCGGCAAGCCTGCCTCTAAAATCGTTCGGTTTGCCATCCCAAGGAATGACGTGAAATTCATCATTGATAACTGGTATTTGATCCTGATTGCCGTGGCTTCGGGTGTGATGCTGCTGCTGCCCGCACTGCGCGGTGCCACAGGCGGCTCGCTGTCGGCAGCGGCTGCGGTGCACCTGATCAACCGCGAAAAAGCCGTGGTGCTGGACGTCTGCGAGCCCGAAGAGTTTGCCGCCGGCCATGTCAACGGAGCCAGGAACCTGCCGCTGAGCCAGTTGGAAGAAAAGTTGCCCACCACCGTCAAGAACAAGCAACTGCCCGTGGTGCTGGTGTGTGCATCGGGCGCCCGTGCCGTGCGTGCCGAAGCGGTGGCCAAGAAGCTGGGTTACGAGAAGGCCCAGGCGCTGGCTGGCGGCATGAAGGCCTGGCGCGATGCCGGCCTGCCGGTTGAAAAAGCCTGATTCGGCCGCAACTGAGAACTCTGACGACTGCAGCACAGCGTGCTGCATTGCAAAAACTACAAGGAAGTTGCTCATGCAAGCCGTGAAGATGTACACCACCGCCGTCTGCCCCTATTGCATTCGTGCCAAGCAGATTCTCAAGTCCAAGGGCGTGGATCAGATCGAGGAAGTGCGCATCGATTTCGATACCGCTGCCCGCGATCACATGATGCAGGTCACCGGCCGCCGCACCGTACCCCAGATCTTCATTGGCGATACCCATGTGGGCGGTTGCGACGATCTGATGGCGCTGGATGCCAAGGGCGGTCTGCTGCCCCTGCTGCAAAGCTGATTACTTGCCGTGCCACTGCCGCCAAACGGCATGAATTTGCGCTTTGTGCTGCCTGCTACGACGCAGCCTCTGGCTGTCACTGCATAATGCAAAGCGCTATTTCATGGAAATGCCTGCTGTGAGGATAGCTGCGTGCTAGTCCTCTGCGCAGGCATTTTCATTTCCCTCTCAAGATTTTCTGAAAGACCTAGCTCATCATGGCCGAACAAGACAACAGCCCCGTGTTCCAGATCCAGCGCGTGTATCTGAAGGACCTGTCCCTGGAGCAGCCCAACTCTCCCGCCATCCTGCTGGAGCAAGAGCAGCCCAGCGTGGACATCCAGCTGGGTGTGGAAGCCACTCCCGTGGCTGAAGGCGTCTACGAAGTGGCCGTGACCGCCACGGTTCAGACCAAGATTCAGGACAAGACCGTGTTCCTGGTCGAAGCCAAGCAGGCCGGCATCTTCGAAATCCGCAACGTGCCCGAAGACCAGATGGGCGGCGTGATCGGCATTGCCTGCCCCCAGATCATCTACCCCTATCTGCGCGGCAACGTGGCCGACGTGGTGACCCGCGCCGGTTTCCCTCCCGTGCACCTGGCCGAGATCAACTTTCAGGCCATGTACGAGCAGCAGCAAGCGGCTGCCGCAGCACAGGCCGAAGGCCAGCTGCCCCAGTAAGCTGACGGCAATTGCTGATTCCTGCGATGTGCAAGAATCGGCAGCCAGGCAAGAAAGAGGCCCTAGCGGCCTCTTTTTCTTGTGGGTTGTGCGCAAACCGCTATCAAAATTCAGGTATGAAAATTCTTGTCATCGGCGCTGGCGCCTGGGGTACAGCCATGGCCATCAGCGCGGCCACCCATCCCGAGCAGGGCAGCGTCAGACTCTGGGCGCGTGACCCGGCACAGGCGCAGCTCATGCAGGCCGAGCGCGCCAACAGCCGCTATCTGCCCGGCATCCGCTTCCCGGATGCGCTCACGGTGGTCAGTGGAGATGTGATGGCCCATGTGGCGGATGCCGATCTGATCGTGCTGGGCACGCCCATGGCGGCGCTGCGCCAGTGGCTGGGCCAGCTCAAGGATTGCCGCCGGCCCGTGGTCTGGCTGTGCAAGGGCTTCGAGGCCGTGGCCGCCGACGCACCTGCCGGCAGCTATGGGCTGATGGCGCATGAAGTCTGCCAACAGGTGGCTCCGCAGCTGCAAAGCGGTGCGCTCAGCGGCCCCAGCTTTGCGGCCGAGGTGGCGCGCCAGCAGCCTACGGCTTTGGTGGCAGCCAGCGCCCATGAGGGCGTGAGCGAGCTGCTGGTGTCGGCCTTTCACGGTGAGGCCATGCGCGTCTATGCCAATCAGGACATCGTGGGCGTGGAAGTCGGCGGAGCCGTCAAGAATGTGCTGGCCATTGCCACGGGTCTTTGCGACGGCCTGCAGCTGGGGCTGAACGCGCGCGCGGCCCTGGTCACGCGTGGCCTGGCCGAGATGACGCGCCTGGGCGTGGCGCTGGGTGCGCGCGCCGAAACCTTCATGGGCCTGTCCGGCCTTGGCGATCTGGTGCTGACCGCCACCGGCGATCTCTCGCGCAATCGCAAGGTGGGTCTGCTGCTGGCCGAAGGCAAGAGCCTGGAGCAGGCCGTGACATCGCTGGGCCATGTGGCCGAGGGTGTGTACAGCGCCCGCACCGTGCTCGCACGGGCACGCCAGGTCGGTGTGGAAATGCCCATCACCGAAACCGTGGTTGCCTTGCTGGACGGCCAGCTGCCGGTGACCGAAGCCGTGCAGCACCTGATGGTGCGCGATCCGCGCGGCGAATAAGCCTATAGAACGATAGCTGTTAGCGCTTGATATTCATGGATCTCAGATACTTTTCTATCTGAAAGTTAATGGATGCAGGCGGTAGCAGCTATTGTTTTCCATGGTGCTGACTGACGGATTCAGGCGCGCCCGGCGAGCTACTTCGCCTCTCTGACGCTGAGCCAGGCACTCGCCGCCCCGCACAGCGCAATGACGACCATGCCCAGCACGGCCCATTGGTCGGGGATATGACCATAGACCAGCCAGCCTGCCAGCAGCGCGCAGGGGATCTGGCTGTAGAGAAACGGCGTGATGGTCGCAGGCTCGGCCTTTTCATAGGCCTTGAGCAGCATCAGGTGTCCGACGGCGCTGCCTGCGCCCATGGCAATCGCGGCCAGCCAGAGTGCTGCGCTGTCCGGCAGCTGCCAGGACCAGGGCAGGGCCATGCAGCTCAGGCTCAGGGCCAGCAGGCTGGTGTAGATCTGCGTGGTCAGCGGGCGCTCCTTGCCCGCCATGCGGCTGCTCAGGATCTGATAGGCGGTGTTGGCCAGCAGCTGCAGCGCAGGCCAGACCAGGGCCCAGCCGCTGAACTGGCCGCCGCCCGGCCGCAAGATGACCAGCGTGCCCGCAAAGCCCAGCGCCACCAGCACCCAGCGCAAGGGGCTGACCTGCTGGCCCAGCCAGAGCGCGGCCAGCAAGGTCAGGGCCAGCGGCGTCAGCGCCACGATGGCCGTGAACTCCGCCAGTGGCAGATAGCGCAGGCTGAGCATGGCCAGCGCATTGCTCAGACAAAACAGAATGGCGCGCAGACACTGAAAGCCCGGGCGCTGGGTGCGAAAAATCTCCAGCCCATGTCTTGCTACGCCAAAGCCCACGGTCAGCACCGACTGCAGCGCATAGCGCAGCCACAACGCCATCAGCAGCGGCAGCACGGCGCCCGCATATTTGGAGCCCGTATCGAGTATCGAAAAACAGGCGCAGGCCAGCACCGTGAAGCCGATGCCCGTCAGCGTATGGCGATGGACCGAGGAGGCTGAGTGCTGTGACATGGAAGAACTTGCCGGGCACTGCGCGGTGCCGAGAGAAAAGACTTCAGGTGATTTTGGCCTGAAGCCCCTGATGACTAAGCGTTGGCTGCTATTGAATTCATGGCGTGAACTCAATCATGGGGCGTGACGCAAGAGAGAGACAGCAAGCAAGGGCCTAGCCGGCCGCGCCGCCCCGCAGCTAGGGCTGCCCCAGCGATGCTGTCGTCCCCCTCCCTTAGCGCGCAGCGCGTAGAGAGAGGAGAGGGGCGCCCGGCCAGGGGAAGGCGCGGGGCCGCCCAGGCAAGCGGCTCAGGGGGAGTTACAAACCAATCTCCAGGGCCAGCAGTTCCTCCACCGTCTGGCGACGGCGAATCAGCTGGCTCTGCTCGCCATCGACCAGCACTTCGGCGGCCAGCGGGCGGGTGTTGTAGTTGCTGGACATGGAGCTGCCGTAGGCGCCCGTGTCATGAATCACCAGCAGGTCGCCCACGCTGGCGCCGGCCAGCGCGCGCGGCAGCACCACGCCGCCGTCGCCCTGGGTGAAGACATCGCCCGATTCGCACAGCGGGCCGGCCACCACGCTGTCCTGCGCGGGCAGGCTCTGGCCGTCGCGGCGCAGCACTTCCATGCCGTGGTAGCTGCCGTACATGCTGGGGCGCATCAGCTCGTTGAAGCCGGTGTCGACCAGCACGAAGTGGTTGCTGCCCGCATTCTTGGTGGCGCGCACGGTGCCCAGCAGCACGCCGGACTCGGCCACCAGGAAGCGGCCGGGTTCCAGTTCCAGACCCAGGCTGTGGCCCACGATGCCTTCTGCCTGCTTGCGCGCCGCATCCCACAGGCCGTGGTAGTGGTTGGTGTCGATGGTGGCATCGCCCTGTTTGTAGGGAATGGACAGGCCGCCGCCGGCCGAAATCGCATGCAGGTCCACGCCCGCCGCCTTGGTGCGCTCGACCAGCTTGACCATGGCGCCGCAGACTTCCTGCAGATGGCCGTAGTCCACGCCCGAGCCGATGTGCATGTGCAGGCCGGCCAGCACCAGGCCGCCGGCCTTGATGGCGTCCAGTGCGGCTTCGAGTTCGCTGTGCCAGATGCCGTGCTTGCTGTGCTCGCCGCCGGTGTTGGTCTTGTTGCTGTGACCGTGGCCGAAGCCGGGGTTGATGCGCAGCCAGACATGGTGGCCCTTGGACACGGCGGCCAGCTGGTGCAGCATGTCGATGGAGCCCGCGTTCACAGGCACCTGGTGTTCCACCACGGTGGCCAGCGTGGCCTCGTCCATCACGTCGGCTGTGAAGACGATATCGGCAGGTTCGCCGAAGCCGGGCGTAAAGCCCGCCGCCAGCGCGCGCAGGACTTCGCCGCGCGAGACTGCATCCACCTTCACGCCTTGCTCGCGCATGAGCTTGAGGATGTGAATGTTGGAGCAGGCCTTCTGGGCAAAGCGCACGGTGTCGAAAGCCTTGAGCTGGGCAATGCGTTCGCGGATGGTGGCGGCGTCATAAACCCACAGCGGCGTGCCGTACTGGTCGGCCAGGTTCCAGAGCTGTGCGGGAGAGAAGGGGTTTGCCATGGGCGGTCTCTTGAAAGGGAATAGTTCAGCGCATCATGCATGCGACTATCTATTCAGTCCAATAGCTTGATTTTTGAAGATCATTCAATATTGATATGCTTTGGGCATGACTGATTCAGAAGCTTCTCAGCGCATCACCCACCGTCATATCGAGGTGTTCCGTGCCGTTATGACGGCCGGCAGCGTCACGGGCGCGGCGCAGCTGCTCTATACCTCCCAGCCCACGGTCAGCCGCGAGCTGGCGCGCATGGAGCAACTGCTGGGCTATGCACTGTTCGAGCGCGTGCAGGGCCGGCTGCGCGCCAATGCGCGGGCCTTGCTGCTGTGGGACGAGGTGCGGCGCAGCTGGCAGGGCCTGGAGCGCGTGATCGACCGCGCCGTGGAGCTGGGGCGCCCGCAGGGCGCGAGCATCAGCGTGCTGTGCCTGCCGGCACTCAGCCACGCCTTGCTGCCGGGCGCGCTGGCGCGTCTGCAGGTCAGTCATGGCGCCGTGGCCGTGAGCGTGAGCACCCAGGAGGCACCGCTGCTGCAGGAATGGATGGCGGCCCAGCGCTTCGATCTGGGCCTGTCCGAGCTGGCCGAGGCGCCGCCGGGCACGCGCAGCCAGCCCTTGCCGGCCATGGACGAGGTAGCCGTGCTGCCTGCTGGCCATGCGCTGGCGCAGAAGGCGCTGCTGAGCGAGCGGGACTTTGAGGGCGAATCCTTCATCAGCCTGGCGCGCGACGACCCCTACCGGGCCCAGATCGATGCGGTGTTCGCCCGTGCCGGCGTACAGCGCCGGCTGAGCCTGGAGACCGCCAGCGCCGTGGCCGTCTGCGCCATGGTCCAGCATGGCCTGGGTCTGGCCATCGTCAACCCGCTGACTGCGCGGGCCTGCGCCGGCCCGCAGCTGGTGGTGCGGCCGCTGGCGTTCTCGATAGCGTTCCAGGTGCATATGCTGCTGCCGCTGCACCGGCCTGCCGATGCGGGCCTGCCCTGGCTGACGGCGGCACTGGAGCAGGAGGCACTCAGCCTGCTTGGGCACAGGCGCTGAATTCGGCGATAGGGCTTTCGCAGGTGAGCTTGCGCAAACTTCTATGTTGCAGTGCACAATAAAACGCCTGAATGCAAGGAGTTACACATGCCTGAATCCGCCATCCCCCACCGCACTGCCAGCGAACTGCTGGACATCAGCATGGCCGTGCCTCAGGTCATCAACCACCGGCTCACGCGCATGGCCCTCAGCGGTCCGGTGCTCTCTGCGCGCGACCAGAAGGAGTTCACGCGCATGGTGGTGGAAAAGCAGGTCGCCTTCAGCCAGGCCTGGCTGACCATGGGGGCCGAAATGTTCAAGGTGCAGCAGCAACTGTGTCTGGCCTGGATGCGCAACCCCTGGACCATGAGCCAGAAGCTGCCCGTGGCGGCCGACAAGGTGGCGGCCAGAAGCCTGGCGCCGATTCGCCGCAAGGCCGTGGCCAATGCCAAGCGCCTGTCGCAGACCAGCCTGAAATAAGCGGCCACCAGCCGCCAAACCTAGACCCTGATGCGTTCTATCAGTCGTTGACTGGCCTCGTCCAGCCCCGTCAGCTCCACGCGGCAGCCATGCTGGCGCAGGCGCTCCATCACCTTGTCCAGCGCGCCCACGGCAGTGATGTCCCAGAAATGAGCGCCACTTACATCGATGCGGGCCTGCCTGCCGGCCGCGGCACGCACGTCGAAGGCTTCGATCAGCGCATCGGCCGAGGCAAAAAACACCTGGCCGCTCACCGTCCAGGTATAGAGTCCGCCGGCCTCGTCCAGGCTGCCCCGGACCTGCAGCATATGGGCCACCTTGAAGGTGAAGAACACGCCCGAGAGCAGCACGCCTGCCACCACGCCGGCGGCCAGATTGTGGGTGGCGATGGTGATGACCACCGTCACCAGCATCACCGAGCTGGACAGACGCGGGTGGCGCACCAGATTGCCCAGCGACTTCCAGTCGAAGGTCGAAACCGACACCATGACCATGATGGCCACCAGAGCAATCACCGGTACCCGCGACACCCAGGGCTTGAGGGCGACCATGAGAATCAGCAGAAACACCCCGGCAAACAGGGTGGACAGACGACCGCGGCCGCCGTATTTCACGTTGCCCACGGCTTGGCCGATCATGCCGCAGCCCGCAATGCCGCCGAACAGGCTGGCCGAGACATTGGCCAGGCCCAGGCCCGTGCATTCGCGGCTCTTGTTGCTGGGCGTGCCCGTCAGGTCGTCCACCACGGCGGCTGTGAGCACCGACTCCAGCAGACCCACCATGGCAATCGCCAGGGCTGGCAGGGCGATGATGCGTAGCGTCTCCAGGCTCGCGGGGATTTCGGGCAGGGCGAACAGCGGCAGGCTGTCCGGCAGATGGCCCAGATCGGCCACGGTCTTGAGGGGCAGGCCCATGAAGCTGGCGAGCAGCGTCAGCACCAGCACGCAGATCAGTGGTGAGGGAATGGCGGTCAGTGCCTTGAGCTGCACTCTCTGTCCCAGCCAGGGCAGGCCGTAGATCAGGGCCAGGCCCAGGGCCAGCATGGCCCAGGTGGCGGTGTTGGCGCCCTGCAGATGCGGCAACTGGGCTGAAAAGATCAGAATGGCCAGCGCGTTGACAAAACCCGTGCGCACCGAACTGGAGACAAAGCGCACCAGAGAGCCCATCTTGCACAGGCCGAAGGCGATCTGCATGGCACCCGCCAGCAAGCCTGCGGCCAGCAGATATGGCAGACCATGCGATGCGACCAGCGGAGCCGCCACCAGGGCCACCGAGCCGGCCGCTGCCGAGACCATGGCCGGACGTGCGCCGAACACGGCAATCACGATGCTGATGATGAAGGAGGCATACAGCCCCACGGCCGGGTCCACACCCGCGACAAAGGAAAAGGCAATGACCTCGGGAATCAGCGCAAACGTGGCGACGGCGCCGGCCAGCAGCTCACGCGGCACGCTGGACGCCCATTCGGCGCGCCATCGGCTCAGGGAAAAATGGGGATTCATATCGCAGCAGCAAGTGATGCGCCGCCTGTGCATAGCAGGCAGCGCCGGTGGGCGATATTAAGCAGTGCCCAGGACTTTTGCTGCGCAAGGGTCAGGCCGGGCGCTTGAAGCACACCATCTTGGGCCTGAAGCGCTGCAGCACCTCGCCGCGCTGGTTTTTGGTGTGGGAGAGGACACGCACCAGGGCCCGGTTGGGTTTGGACTGGGAAGGAATGATCTCCACGATTTCCGACTCGACCTGCAGCACATCACCAGGGCGTGTGGGCTGGGGCCAGGCCAGCTCTTCCATGCCGCCACCGATCACGCCGTCGGCCAGGGGAATGCTTTGCGTCACCAGCAGCATGCTGATGGAGGCCGTATGCCAGCCGCTGGCGGCCAGGCCCTGGAAGAAGGTGTGCTTGGCGGCTTCGGGGTCGAGGTGAAAGACCTGGGGATCGAACTGCCTGGCATAGGCAATGATTTGCGCCTCATCCAGCGGGTAGCCTTCGCTGACGAACTTCTGGCCCACGTACAGATCATCGAGATACAGTTTTTCGCTCATTTGGCTCCTCGTTCCTTCTTGTGTGGAGTAGCCGACAGTATGCGCGGCAGCGGCCCTGGCCGCTGTTGCCAAGGTGCCAGAGCGCTATGCTCGGGCCCATGAATTTCGAGTTTGAAGATTCCGAGGTCGCCGCAATCAGCCTGCAGAACGGCGCATTGCAGATCCGCTTTTCCGCTGCCCGTGTGCTTGACGGTGACCGAGCCGGGGCCGGGGAGGGCCTGTGGCAGCCGATGCTATTGATATGCAAGCAAACTGCGCAGGCTGACAAAGTGCCGGAGGCCGATTTGGCGCGAATCCTGGCCGCCGTGGGCCGTGTCCGGCAAGCGCAGCTGCATATTGCTGGTCAGCGCCTGCGCAGCCTGCCCCTGCCTTTTGTCAGCGATGCCGATTTTGTGCTGGAGCTGGAAATGGGCAGCGGCCTGTTCTGCCGGCTCAATGGGCAGGGACTTGAGCTGCAGCCTCTGCCCGGTCGGTCATCGACGGACTCCTACCAGTGCTGAGAGCGCTACTCGCCTCTGCATTGGTCTTGATGCCTGACGCTGGCGGGGCCTGAATCAGAGACACGAGGCAAGGGCCTGATCCTGGGTTGGCCGCGCCGCAGCGGGTGTGCCGCCCGCTGCCCACATGCCTCGCCACAAAGCGCCTAAGAAGGCCTAGAACTCCAGGTTGTCTATGAGCCGGGTGCTACCCAGGCGTGCCGCGCCCAGGGCCACCAACTCGCCGCTGCGCGCATCGACAGGTGTCTGCAGATCGCTGCGCTGGCGCACGCTCAGATAGTCGGGCTCCCAGCCCTTGGCGCGCAGCGCGGCCATGGCCTGCGCTTCGAGATCGGCCAGATTGCCGCCCTGGCGTGCGGCATCGGCCAGTGCCTTGAGCGCCTGCGACAGCGCCATGGCCTGCACACGCTGCTCATCGCTGAGGTAGCCGTTGCGCGAGCTCAGGGCCAGGCCGCTGTCGGCGCGTGCCGTGGCGCAGCCGATGATCTCTATGGGCAGGGCGAACTGCTGCACCATGCGGCGGATCACCATCAACTGCTGATAGTCCTTCTGCCCGAAAACGGCAGTGCCGCCGCCCGTGGTGGCAAACACGGCCTGGAACAGCTTCATGACCACGGTGCAGACGCCGGTGAAGAAGCCGGGGCGGAAGTGCCCTTCCAGAATGTCGGCCAGCTGCGCATCGGGCTGGACCTTGAAGGTCTGCGGCTCGGGGTAGAGGTCTTTCTCCCTGGGGGCGAAGACGATGTCGCAGCCCTCGGCTTCCAGCTTGGCGCAGTCGGCATCGAAGGTGCGCGGGTAGCTGTCGAAATCTTCGTGAGGCAGAAACTGCAGGCGGTTCACGAAGATGCTGGCCACGGTCACATCGCCATGCTGGCGGGCCTGGCGCACCAGGGAGAGATGGCCTTCGTGCAGATTGCCCATGGTGGGCACAAAAGCAGGGCGGCCGCGACCGGCCAGGGCGGCGCGCAGGTCGGCGATGGTGTGAACGATTTGCATGACTCAAACAGTGGGGGAAAAAAAACAAAAGCCCGGACTCACCAGGCGTGCAGGGCATTGTCGGGGAAGCTGCCATTCTTGACGGCCTGCACATAGGCTTCCATGGCGCCCTTGACGCTGCCTGCATCGGCCATGAAGTTGTGCACGAACCTGGCCATCTTGCCCAGGTTCACGCCCAGCATGTCGTGCAGCACCAGAACCTGGCCGGCCGTGCCATTGCCCGCGCCAATGCCTATGGTGTGGCACAGCGGCAGCTCTTCGGTCAGTTGGGCGGACAGGGCTGCGGGCACCATCTCCAGCACCAGCATGGCGGCCCCGGCGTCCTGCAACTCCAGCGCATGCTGGCGCAGCGTAGCGGCGGCCTGTTCGTCCTTGCCCTGGACGCGGTAGCCGCCCAGTGCATGCACGGTCTGCGGCGTCAGTCCCAGGTGGGCGCAGACGGGCACGCCGCGATCGACGAGAAAGCGCACGGTGGGTGCGGTCCAGCCACCGCCTTCGAGCTTGACCATATGGGCGCCGGCCTGCATCAGCTGGCAGGCGCTGCGCATGGCCTGTTCGGGACTTTCGGCATAGCTGCCGTAGGGCATGTCGGCAATCACCCAGGCTGTGGCCTGGGCGCGATGCAGGCCGCGCGTGACGCTGGCCGTGTGATAGGCCATATCCTGAAGCGTCACGCCCACGGTGCTGTGCAGGCCCTGGCAGACCATGCCCAGCGAGTCGCCGACCAGGATGCACTCCACCCCGGCCGCGTCGGCCACGGCGGCAAAAGTGGCGTCATAGGCCGTCAGCATGGTGATTTTTTCACCGGCCGCGCGCATCTGAGCCAGGCGCGGCAGGCTGACGGGGCGGCGCTGGGGCTGGGGCGAAGAGGGGGGGATGGTGCCGTAAGGCGTGCCGGTAGCGGTCATGGATGTCTCCTGGTCTTGTCTATGGCTGGGCCCCGCAGAAAAGCCTGCAGGCAAATTTGCCCGCGAGTCTATGCGATGCTGCGCTGCAGCGCCACGTTGAAAAAGGGTATGGCTGCTGTCGGCCACCTTACTATGCTGTGTGGCCATGCATTGCATGGCCCTGCGTTCAGCGGCCTTCCATTTCTTTTTGCACAAGGTGGTTCATGTCCATGCTCGAGTCCCCGCAGCCCTCGGTTTCAGCGCCTGTGTCAGCCGTTGCCTGGCAGGGGCTGCGCAACGTGAGCTGGCTGGAGTCGCTTTCCGACGAGAGGCTGTCCGTGCTGGCGGGGCAATGCCTTTGGCACCGGCTGGAGTCGGGACAGGTGCTGCACGGGGCCTATACCGATGAGCGCATGTACATGCTGATCAACGGCCAGCTCAGTGTCGGCAGCTACAGCACCAGCGGGCGGGCCATGATTCTGGGTTATCTGGAGCCCGGTTTCTTTTTTGGTGCTTTCGCGCCCAAGCCTCTGGTCAGGCATGTGTCCGTGCAGGTGCAGGCCACGCATGAAAGCCTGGTGGCATCGCTTTCCAGTGCAGAGCTCGAAGCATTGATCATGAGCGATGTTCTGGTCATGCGGGCCGTGGTCCAGCGGCTCAGCGAGCTGGCCGGGGTGCTGGCGCGGCGTGTGGTCAGCCTGGGAACCCTCACGGTGCGGGGCCGCCTGCATGCCCAGTTGCTGGAGCGGGCCGAGATGGCGGGAATCGAGAACGACGAGGCCCTGCTGTCGCCGGCTCCGCGCCAGAACGATCTGGCCTTGATGCTAGGCACCAGCCGCGAAGAAGTCGCACGCGAGATGTCGCGGCTCACGCGCCTGGGCCTGCTCAGACGTGAAGGGCGCAATCTGCGTCTTTGCCGCGTCGATGGCCTGCGGCTGCTGCTCGAAGAAGCGCATTGATTTCGCAATGTGAAATGATTTTTTGCGTGAGAAAACGCACAGACGGCCCGTGGGGGCAGGGCGCATAGTTCAGTCGTGCAGTACGCGGCAGGTCTTCTTTCCGCCGCTGCGCCGTTGAAAGGATTGAAAATGCGCTCCCTCACCCGTTTGTTGACCGCAGCTGTGCTGACCGCCAGCGCCGCGGTTGCCATGGCTCAAGACCTCCCCCAAACTTCCGTAACCGCCAGCAAAAGTCGTGCCGAAGTGATGGCCGACCTTGAGATGTACCAGCGTGCAGGTCTGGGCTATATGCCCACGCCTGCGGCTTATGTCGAAACAGAATTCAGCACCGAGTACCGCAAGGCTTATGCCGAATACCAGCGTCTGCTGGCCAGCCCCGCCTACACGGCTGCCGTGGCCAAGTACCAGTCGCAGCTGGGCGGAAAGTAACAGAGTTCTCTCTTAGCCATCCGACAGAGGTGGCCCATTGGTGGATGCGCGCTGAGGGATTCCTTCAGCGCGTTTTTTTATGCCGGCAATGCCCGGCTGATGGATATAGCAAGTTTGATAGCATTCGGCGCATATTGATAGTGTGCTTGCAGGTGATCTGACTTGAAAACCGTTCTTGATTTCACCGCTCCCTGGCAGACGGGTGCTGCCCGTTTGCAGCATGGCTTTGACGAGCCCGAGCGCATATTGCAAGCCCATGCTCCCGAGGATGTGCCTGCCGTGCTGGAAGCCGTGCAGCAGGCCGCCGAGCAAGGCCTGTGGTGCGTGGGCTGGCTGGCCTATGAGGCGGCCAGCGGGTTTGATCGCGCCTATGCCGAGGCCGTGCATAGGAACTCCGCTGGCCAGCCGCTGGCCTGGTTCGGCCTGCATCGCGCGCCGCTGGCGGCCTGCGGGCAGAACTCGCCCGTGCCTTCTGCGGCAATACATTGGCAGACGGCTCTGAGCCGCGAACAGTTCGATGCCCATGTGGCGCGCATTCATGCGGCCATCGCTGCGGGCGACTGCTATCAGATCAATTACACGGCCCCCTTGACTGCAGAGCTATCGGGTGAGAAAGAGTCCGACACTTCCGCCCTGGCTCAAGAGCTGTTTGCAAGGCTGCAGCGGGCCCAGCCCGGAGGCTATGCAGCATTGGTTGATTGTGGCGACATGCAGGTGCTGTCGCTGTCCCCGGAGTTGTTTTTCGACTGGGACGGCGAGCGGATTCTGACCCGCCCCATGAAGGGCACGGCGGCGCGCGGCAGGACCCCCGAAGCCGATGCGAAGGCCGCGCAAACCATGCGCGAGTCGGCCAAGGAGCGGGCCGAGAACGTGATGATCGTGGACTTGCTGCGCAACGATCTGTCACGCATAGCCGTGCCGCACAGCGTGAAAGTGCCACAGCTGTTTCAGGTCCAGGCACTGCCGGCCGTCTGGCAGATGACCTCGGATGTGGTGGCACGCACGCGCCCGGATGTGCGGCTGGTGGATGTATTCGGGGCGCTGTTCCCTTGCGGCTCGATCACCGGGGCGCCCAAGCGCCAGGCCATGCGCCTGATTCGCGAGCTGGAGCCCGAGCCTCGTGGCGTCTATTGCGGTGCGCTGGGCGTGGTGCGACCCGGGGCCAAGCCGGGGAGTATTCACGCAACTTTCAATGTTCCCATTCGCACCGTGGTGCTCAGGAATGGGCGCCTGAGCTGCGGCGTAGGCAGCGGTATCACGGCCAGCGCCAATGCGGCCGATGAATGGATGGAATGGCAACACAAGCAGGCTTTTCTGAAGGTGCTTGAGCAAGGTGTTGGAGCATGAACACGAATCTTGAGATCCTCGAAACCCTGGCGCTCAAGGATGGCCGCTGGCAGAACTGGGCCTTGCATTGGGCGCGCCTGCAGATCACTGCGCAGCATTTTCGCTATCCCTTGATGCAGATGCAGCTGGAGTCCGATATGGAGCGCATGGCCAGGCAGACTCATGCCATGGGCGACTGGCGCGTGCGGCTGGCGCTTTCGATCACCGGTGAAGTGCAGATCACGGCCGAGCCCTTGCCGCCCACGGTCCAGCCGGTGGCGCTGCAGCTGGCGCATCAACCCATTGCAAGCGCGGTGGCGCATAGCGATGTGGTGCGTTTCAAAACCTCGGTACGTCAGCATTACGACGCTTTCAAGCCCCAGAGCGCCGGCATTTTCGATATCGTGCTTTTCAACGAGGACGGTCAGATCACCGAAGGCACGCGCGGCAATATTGCCGTGCAGCTCGATGGGCGCTGGGTCACCCCGCCGCTGCAATGCGGGCTGCTGCCGGGCGTGGGGCGGGCACTGGCCCTGTCCCAAGGCCGGCTGACAGAGCAGGTGGTGACGCTGCAAGAGGCAAGCCATGCCAGCGGCTGGGCCTTTATCAATAGCCTGCGTGGCTGGCTGGATGCTCGTTTGATCGCCTAGGCCTGGTTTGTTATCGTGCGGATGTAAGCAACCTGGAGGAGTCTCAGCCATGGATGACGACGACTTTGATGCCCTGTATCTGGACCTGATGAAGGAATTCCTGGCCACTGCCACGCCCCTTCAGTGGCTGGCCGTGGTCACCACCATGAACTACGACAACGGCAGCGCGTTGCCCGACTGGATCAGCAAGCATCCCAAGCTGGAGCCGGCCGTTGCCAAGGCCTTGTACTGGTATCAGCAGCCGGGCTACTTCCAGCACTATGCTTCGCAGGACAAGGTTCCCAGCATCAACCGCTCAGGCTGGGCCCGTGTGCAGGCGCTGAGCCAGCGCTTTGAACAGGGCAATCTTGCTCCGGCCACCATTGGCTGGGATCCGGCCAACGATCTGGCTTCGCCCACGGGCAATGAAAAGCATCCTGGCTATGACTGGACCAGCGAAGCCGTCAAGGGTGATGAAGCCAAATGGCAGATTCCGGCCATCATGCTGCAGGCCGTGCCCGGCGAGCAACCCGATATCTATGCCTATGTCGACGAGCACGGCTGGGAAGACGGCATGCCGCCCCATGTCCAGGAGGAGCTCAATGCCGCCATGGATGGAGATGAAGTCGAGGATGAGGATTAGCGCCTGCGCGCCCGGTTGTTGCGCTCACGCAGGCCTATGCTTAGGGCAACTGCAGCGCATGAAGCGGCAGATGGCCGTGCTCGGGATGAAGCCGCTGCCGCCGGGGGTCGTAGCCGGGGCGGTTCAGGCAAGCCAGTGGCTGATGAGTGAAACAGCTCCTTGGGTATCTTTTGGCGATACCTTGTGAAGAAACTCTTGGCTTGAGAGAATGGATTTTCTACTATCCGTTCACCACAACTTTCGAGACAAGCTCATGAACTCTCAAGCCGTCACCAGCCACAAGCCTTCAACCGCCTTTGTCGGCGCGTCCTGGGCCGCCTTGCTGCTGGGTGTCGTAGCCTTCATGGCCGGGCTGTGGAATGCAGCCATGCAGCTCAACGAGAAAGGCTTTTACTTTGCCGTGCTGGTGCTGGGCCTGTACTCGGCCATCTCGCTGCAGAAAACCGTGCGCGACAAGCTCGAAGGCGTTGCCGTGACCGGCATTTACTACGGCATCAGCTGGGTGGCGCTGATCATCGCGGTGCTGCTTCTGGGCACAGGTCTCTTCAACGCCACGTTGCAACTCAGCGAAAAAGGGTTCTATGCCATGGCTTTTGCACTGGCTCTGTTCGGTGCGATTGCCGTGCAGAAAAACACCCGCGACAGCCTGAGCGCCGACGACGGGGCAGCAGAGCGCAAGCGCGGCAAGAGCGAGCGCAGCGGCCCCGCTCTGGTGGTGACTGATCCTGCCAAGCCTGCCGATGTGCCTGAGCAGGTGGTCAACAACCGCTGAGTCGAAAGCCGTTTGACGGCTGAACATCAGGCGCTCCTTTGGGGCGCCTGATTGCGTTGGCGCAGCTGCAGTTGCTGCGTCACAAACTGCTTGAAGACTTCATGCAGTGTTGCATTGGCTGACCCATCTGCTGTCCAGTTGTGCAGCTGTGCCAGGGCCTGGGCCGCTGCCTCGAAGCTGGAGAGCTGCCCTGGCAGATGGGCCTTGCGGATGGCGTAACCGGAGTCCTCCACATTTTGGAGGGGCAGGCGCGGCAGGGCTTGCAGAGCAGGATTGAGATAGAGCATCTTGCGGCTTTTGCGCCAGGTGCCGTCGATGACCACCAGCCGAAGGCGCTCTGGCGGCTGCGGCCAGGGCAAGGGTAGGGGGCTGGCCGCAGCCAGCTCCAGGGCGGCATCCTGCTCTGCGGTATCGGGGTAGAGCAGCAGGCTGTGGCGTGGCGCACCATCGGTATCGGCCCAACTGGTCCAGCTTCCATGGAGAGCCGCTTCCAGCTCGGCGGCATCGAATTCCTCGCCCACCATCACCCGGCTATGCGGCAGACACAGATGCAGCAAATGCCCCGTGCCCTTGGCTTCATGCACTTCCATGGGATGCATGAGGATCAGCACTTCGGCCTGATGCGCGACCGCCTGGGCCAGCGAGCAGATGCAGGTGCGCAGTGCTCGGTGACAGTGGGGGCAGCGGGGGCGAGAGTCAGGTCTGCTCATGATTCAAGAGCTGTTTGTGCCTTTGGAGAAGGCAAGGCGATTTTTATTCAGGCCGATGTCCCTGAAACAGCAACGCCCGCAAGCATGGGCTGCGGGCGCTGTTGCGGGAGTCGTGAAGGACTTAGAGGCGACCCTTGAAGTAGGTGGCCTTGTCCATATCGGATACGTCCACGCTCAGCTGCACCATCACATCGGCAGGCTGGGGCACGAGGCGGCGCAGGACTTCGGCAATGCCGTCCGACATCTGCTTCTTGGCTTCGGTGCTGCGGCCTGCCATCAGCTGCAGGTGTACATGGACAAAGCCGCGCTTTTCGGGCTGGGTGCCGATATAGACATGGTCCATGTTCAGGCGGGCAATACGGGCCTTCACATCGGCTTCATCGAGAACGGAGGGATGGGAGCAGACCACTGCGTTGATGTCGCGCATCAGCTCGCGCTCGTTCAGGCCGGTCAGGTTGTCGGTGTATTCAATATGCAGATGAGGCATGGAGTTCTCTCGCTCGGTGTTGGAGGCAAAAGCCGTTTTTACAGCATCTGGGTGGGCACTTTGTGGCGCAGCTCGACCTGTTTGTTGCTGTCGTCCACAAAGACCAGCTGGGGCTGGTGCTCGGCCACATCGCTTTCATGAACCTGGGCGAAGGCGGCAATGATGAGCAGATCGCCCACGCTGGCGCGGCGGGCAGCCGAACCGTTGACGGAAATCATGCCCGAGCCGCGCTCGCCCTTGATGGCGTAGGTCACGAAGCGCTCTCCGTTGTCGATATTCCAGATATGGACCTGTTCGTTTTCAGCAATGTTGGCGGCATCCAGCAGATCCTCGTCGATGGCGCAGGAGCCTTCGTAGTGCAGCTCGCATTGCGTGGTCTTGACGCGGTGGATCTTGGATTTGAGCAGGGTGCGGAACATGGTTGTCTCTCTGGGGCGCTTTGCGCGTTGCTGGAATGGGGCAGGCCTGTGCTTGCGAAAAATCACGCAAGTCTAAATGCGATCGGTAAAACCCATGTAGTTCATTGAGGGCATTGACAGGGAAATGCGGCGCCTGCGCATTCTCGATGTCGATAGTTCTGCCAACCGCTGATGTAGGACGATGTGACGATTGTGGTTGAGATTGTTGTTTTGTTGAGAATTTAAGGGTTGTAACTAATGTTTCATTTTTACTTTGTTTAATGACTTCAGTCCCAGACGGGGCCCGTCCAAGGCAGGCCATCTCCGTACTGCATGGGCTTTCTCATTTCTACAAACAAGTGAACAGCATGAAACGAACTCTTCTCGCCCTTGCCGCCCTGACCGTTTCCGCCGGTGCCCTGGCTCAATCCAGCGTGACCGTCTTTGGCGTGGCCGACGTGTCGGTGGCCCACATCTCCACGACCGGCAAAAGCGTTTCCGGCCTGGCCAACGGCGGCAACTCCAGCAGCCGTCTGGGCTTTCGCGGCGTGGAAGATCTGGGCGGAGGCCTGAAGGCCGATTTCTGGCTGGAAGGCAGCCTGGGCGTGGACGACGGCACGGCTTCCGGTTTCAAGTTCGATCGCCGCTCCACCGTCAGCCTGCTGGGCAACTTCGGTGAAGTCCGCCTGGGTCGCGACAAGACCCCCGCCTACCAGAACCTGGAGACCTTTCATGCCTTCGGTGACACCGGCATGGGCGCCATCAACGGCCACAACCTGATCAGCGGCTCGGCTGCAGGCACTTCCGAAGGCTCCAACCCCAAGCGCAACTCCAATGCCATCAGCTATCTGCTGCCCAAGCTGGGTGGCGTCTACGGTCAGCTGACCCACAGCTTTGGCGAGCAGGCCGACGACCACAGCCTGGCCAGCTCCACCGGCCTGCGTCTGGGCTATGCCAACGGTCCCCTGAACGTTGCCGCAGCCTACGGCATCGCCCGCGGCGGCACGGCTGCCGCTGGCGTGGACTACAAGACCATGAATCTGGGCGCTTCCTATAACTTCGGCGTTGTCACTCCCATGCTGCTGATCGCGTCCGACCGCGGCAACGGCAAGCGTGTCGATCTGTACAGCCTGGGCGTGAAAATGCCTCTGGGCGCCGGCGAACTGCGCGCTGCCTACACCTGGTACAAGGACAAGAAGCAAAGCGATGCGGACTCCCAGCGTCTGGCCCTGGGCTATGGCTACAAGCTGTCCAAGCGCACCGAAATCTATGCGGCCGTGGCACGCATGAGCAACGACGACAAGGCTTCCCGCAAGCTGGGTTCGTCGCTGAGCCCTACACCCGCTGTGGGCAAGAGCCTGACGGGCTACGAAATCGGCCTGCGCCACAATTTCTAAGAGCATGGGCAGCAAAGAGCTGCGGCGGCTGCCGCACTCTGCTGTCTGATGATCTTGCCGAGTTAGGCCTCCTGGTGGGGAAGCCGTCTGACTCTCAGCAAGCTGGCCCCGCAATAGCGGGGCCTTTTTTTGGGGGGCGTTTCGGGGCCTATGCGGTGGCTGTCTTCAGGGCAGATCGAGCACGCAGCCGTCGCCGATGCTGTCGCGCCAGACGCGGATGCGGCTGGGCGCAGGCTCAAGGTCGGCCAGGGCATTGGCGATGAAGAGACAGAGGTTTTCCAGCGTGGGCTTGCCCAGGCCCGGCACTTCATCGAGAAAGTGATGGTCTAGCTGATCGCGCAGCAACTCCAGGCGCGCGCGCAGGTGGCCGAGGTCGATGACCATGCCGTTGTCCGGATTGCGCGGGCCTCTCACGCTGACTTCCGCCCAGTAAGTATGGCCGTGAATGCGGCGGCTGCTCTCGGTCTCGATAGCCCGCTCCAGGGTATGGGCGGCATCGAAGAAAAAACGCTGGTGAACGGTGAACTGCATAAACGTTATTTCTGACTTTGCGCATGCAACCGGCGCGCACCAACGCTAGTGACAGCAAGCAAGGGCCGCCCCGCAGCGAGGCTGTCGTCTCCCTCCCGCGTAGCGAGAGAGGGGGAAGGCGCGAAGCGACTCAGGGGGGGGGTCATCGAATTCCCGTGAGCTTGTGGGTTTGCAGGCTCAGGCGCCAGCCGGGGCGCAGCATGCATTGCGCGATACAGGCGGCAATATTGCTGCTCTGCTGGGCGTTGTCCATGGGCTGCAGAAAATAGTGCTGGAACTCGGTGCTGGCTTCAATGGCCGCCAGATCGAACGTGGGCTGAGGCCAGACCAGCTTGAGCTCCTGCCCGCTACGCTGAATCCAGTCCGCACCGGCCTTGGGGCTGATGCACAGCCAGTCTATGCCTTCGGGTGCGGCCACCGTGCCATTGCTTTCCACCGAGATACGAAAACCGCGCATATGCAGGGCTGCGATCAGGGCCTGGTCGACCTGCAGCAAAGGCTCGCCGCCCGTCAACACCACCATGCGGTGCCGGCTGTCGTCGGCGGGCCACTGGCCCAGAATGCGCTCGGCCAGTTCATCGGCCGTGGCGAACTTGCCGCCCAGCGTGCCGTCGGTTCCGACAAAATCGGTGTCGCAGAACTGGCAGATGGCCTTGGGTCTGTCCTGCTCGCGGCCAGTCCACAGATTGCAGCCCGCAAAGCGGCAGAACACGGCGGGCATGCCGGCCTGGCCGCCTTCGCCTTGCAAGGTGTAGAAAATTTCTTTGACGCTATATGTCATGTCGTGTGTGTCGCGTCAAGGCGCGGTGGAACAGGAGGCTGGCGTGCTGCAGCCCAGGATGCGAATGTAAGCCCTTGCTGAACTTCTGGTGGGCCATAGGGTTACAAGGCCGAGGCCTTGCAACTGTTCTCCGGCCTCACACCGGGGTATAGGCCAGGCGCACATAAATGGGCGCGTAGGCTTCGGCCTGGGTGATTTCGATCAGCGTTTCCTTGGCCAGCTCCAGCATGGCGATAAAGGTGACGACCAGCACGGTCGAGCCTTTTTCCGGATTGAAGATGCGCTCGAACTCCACAAAACGCTGACCCTGCAACTGCTTGAGGATCTGGCTCATGTACTCGCGCACCGACAGCTCTTCGCGTGTGATCTTGTGGCTTTGCACCAGCTTGGCGCGCTTGAGGATGTCGCGCCAGGCGGCTTGCAACTCGCCGATTTCCACATCCGGAAAGCGCGGTTGCAGGCTTTGCTCGATATAGACCGTGGCCTTGAGAAAGTCGCGCCCGTAGGTGGGCAGCTGTCCCAGTTGCTGGGCGGCCAGCTTCATCTGCTCGTATTCGAGCAGGCGGCGCACTAGCTCGGCGCGCGGATCCTCGGCTTCCTCGCCATCCTCCTGCTTCTTGGGCGGCAGCAGCATGCGCGACTTGATCTCGATGAGCATGGCCGCCATCAGCAGATATTCGGCTGCCAGCTCCAGATTGCGGCTGCGCACCTCGTCCACATAGGTCATGTACTGGCGCGTCACGTCCAGCATGGGGATGTCGAGGATATTGAAGTTCTGCTTGCGGATCAGGTAGAGCAGCAAGTCCAGCGGGCCTTCAAAGGCTTCGAGAAAGACTTCCAGCGCATCGGGCGGGATATAGAGATCCTGGGGCAGCGCAAACAGGGGCTCACCGTACAGGCGTGCCAGGGCCACCTGATCGACGACCGAAGGCGACGGATCAGAAGCGTCCGGGTTCTGGCCCGGCAACAGGGTCTGTTCTTCAGCCTCGCTCATGGTCTGCTATGGATTGCAGAGCTGAGCGCGCTTGATGAGTAAGCGCTTGAGGCTGATTTCATCGAAAAGATCAGGAATGGTTGGTCTGGTACACGTAGGGCTGTTGTTCCACGCGACCGGCGCGCAGATCTTCCCAGACTTCATAGTTCACGTCCTTGTCCCACAGCAGGGCGCGACCGGCTTGCTGTTGCTTGTCCAGCTCGGGCTTTTGCTGCTTCAGGTCGTTGATGAAGTTGGTGGTGTCGGAACGGTAGTCGGGGCGGCGGAAGAAAGACATATGTGTAAAACCTCTCAGAACAGCGGATTTTAGCCCGTCGCGGACGCCAGGCCCGCTCCGGGCCTTTAGAACGTGCTTGCGATCTCTACGCAGCCGCGTTGGAGCGCAATCGGGATGAGTTCGAAGCGATGGCTCGCCGCTTGCACCGGGGTGCAAGCAAGAGACAGAGTGCAGAAATCGTCCGATTTCGCGCCAACCCTCCGGGACAGTGTCTTTGCGGGCGCCCGGTCAGGGGCGGTATGCGGCGTTGCCTCGCCGGCCGCGCAAATCCTCGCAATAGCACGGCTATTGCTACGGTATCGCGCGCGCGGGGCCGCCCCCTGGCATTCCATCCCGCAAAGCCTCTGTCGCGGCGCGAGGAGATCGCAAGCTCGTTCTTATAGATCCTTGAGACAGATCTGCGCGAACTCCTTGCAGTCGTCCGAGGCCAGCGGCGAATCGACGATCTTGCGCAGCACAGCGGCAAATTCGGTGGCTCCAACCGGGTTCGGGTCATTGCGCTGGAAATCCTCGTCCACGCGCATGGTGCGGTCCAGCCAGCCTATCACCTGCACGCTGGGTTGACGTTCCAGCGACGCCAGCAAGGCCGGGGTGTAGGCGGCCATGGGGTGCTCCTCGATCAGACTGCCGAACGGACCGGGGCCGCCATAGTCCAGTTCGGGATAGGTTTCGATCAGCGTCAGGATATGCGGCAGAACCTGCTCCAGTGCGGCGTCCTGCAGTGTTTCGAGGTGCTCGTAGACGGGATCGATGATCAGCCATTTGTCCTGCTGATCCTGAGCCGCCTGTGCGGCGCTGGTGAATTGGGAAAACAGCTGCTCTATGGTTGTGCTCACTGGGGATAGCTCCGTTTTGACAAGCGTTTGCAAAAGTGGCGCGCGTGCGCGGGTGGCTTGATGTCAGAATTCGCATTCTGTCTGGCAAGCATTGTGATCCAAGCCCATGAATATTTTTTCCCGTGTGACAGCGGCCCTGGCGGCGGCTGCTATCAGCAGCCTGGCGCTGCTGGGCTGCGACGAGCAGAAGATCAAGGAGCTGGAGGAAGGCCTGTCCACCGAGGCCGATGTGCGCGCCCGGTTCGGCGAGCCCGAGCGCATCTGGAACGAGGAAGACGGCTCGCGAACCTTCGAGTACAACCGTCAGCCGGCCGGTGCCAGGAACTACATGATCACCATAGACACTGACGGCAAGATGAGCGCGCTGCGCCAGGTGCTGGCCCCGCATGTGTTTGCCAAGATCGTGCCCGGCATGGAGGAAAACGAGGTGCGCCGCATGCTGGGCAAGCCTGCCAAGATGATGACTTACAAGCTCAAGCAGGAAACCGACTGGGACTGGAACTACATCGATCCGCCCACGCGCGAGATGCAGTTCACGGTGACCTTTGGCGCCGATGGCCGGGTGCTGCGCACGCTCAACCGCGAACGCCTGCCCGACGAGCCGCGCGGCTGATCGCCTGCAAAGCCACCGGATCTCTTCAAAGCCCTGTTTGCGATGGTGCAGACAGGGCTTTTTTGCCTCTGGTCTGGAGAGGGCCTGAATGCTGTGGTGGCGGGGGAGTCGAGATGCTTCTGAATTAATAGCTTTTAGCGCTTTACCGGTAAGCGATGGAAGCCAAAAAGCTTGAAATATTCGACGGAATTGCGCCTGAAATTCCCCTTCGGGATTTGTTGCGTTGCAGCAAATCATGTGCATACAGCATGAGTCCATCCGTAAAATTAAGGGGTTTCCCGGTGTTATCCGCACCGGCTCGTCCCGGTCTTTATCGAGATCATGGGCATCAATCTTGCTGTCTTACCCGACATGTCGACACCGCTATCTTCTTCGGCCAGTTCTGCTCTGGCCGGCCGCATGGATGCCCCCGCTGCTGCTGCACCGGCCACTTCGGGCCTGCGCCATGGCCGCTTCGAGGACGCGCAGGCCCTGTTCACGGGCTCGCTGTTTGTCTCCATCACCATGATGCTGTTTGCGCAGGCGGGACTGCTCACGGGCAGCACGGCGGGCGCGGCCTTTTTGCTGCACTATGTGACGGGACTGCCTTTCGGCGCCATTTTCTTCGTCATCAATCTGCCGTTCTACTGGTTTGCCTGGAAGCGCATGGGCGCGGAGTTCACGATCAAGACCTTTGTCTCGGTTGCCATGCTGGCGCTGATGGCCGATGTGGGCCCGCGCTTCATCCATATCGACTATCTGAATCCGCTCTATGCGGCCGTGGCTGGGGGCTTGCTCATGGGATCGGGTTGCCTGTTCCTCGCACGGCATCATTCCAGCCTGGGCGGAGCCACCATCGTCTCTCTCTACCTGCAGGACCGCTACGGCATTCGCGCCGGCAAGGTGCAGATGATGATCGACTGCACTGTTGTGCTGCTGGCGCTGGCCATCGTGCCGCTGGAGCGTGTGGCGTATTCGGTGCTCGCGGCGGTGATCATGAGCATGTTCCTGTGGATCAGCCATCGCCCCGGCCGCTATCAGGGCAACTGAGGCCTGTCATCCATGATCCATGAAAAAAGCCCCGCTCCGGTGCAAACCGGGCGGGGCTTTTTTATCGCCGGGCCGCCCCAAGATGAAAACGCCGGGGCCGCGGCCACACGTAGTGGGCAAGCGTGGGGCGCCATTTCTCATGGCTCTCGCGATCAGGCGACGCTGATCGTCTTCTGGGCGCTCAGTGTCTGTCCTTGCTCGTCCTTCCACTGCATATTCAGCTCGCCGCTTTCGCGCGCCACAAAGGTGAACTCGATATAAGGGTTCTGGGCAATCGAAATACCTGGCTCCCAGGCAAACAGCAAGGTATTGCCCAGCTTGGCTTCAAAGCGGCTGACGATATTGCGCGGGCGTACCTTGCCCGTGGCCGGGTCGGTGCGCAGACCGCTTTCCATCACATGTTCCATCTGCGCGCGCACGCGCAGCACTTCGCCTTTCTTGGGGTTGGCATTGCTGACCCATACGCGGGGTGGTTTATTCATCAAAATTCCTTTCAGTTCAGGCATCTATCGTGAATGTGGATGCAGCTACGCTCCATACCAGAATTGGGCCTGGGCCAGCAACCGCCGCGCAATGGCCGCCCTGCCGCGCGGGCGGTGTGCCCCTCGGCCACGCAAAGCGTGGCACAACAGAGGGGAAGGGAGCGCAGCGACTCAGGGGGGCCAGATTCACATGCCGCAGCCGCTGGCGGCCACGGTCGTCGCCTGTTTGGCGACCAGCACCTTGCCGCTCTTCATGCGCGCCAGCGCGTGAACAGTCTGCGATTGGGACAGGCGTATGCGCACCGCCGCTTCGGCCGTTCCGGCTGCTGCGGTGAACTGCATGCGGCAGGTCAGCGGCGAGGGGTTGAGCTCGGCCAGCACAATGATCTCCTCGCACCAGTCCTGCTCGGTGATGGGCAGCGTCACCTTGACCTTGACGGGCACGGCGCTGGGGTTGTCGGCCAGCACGGGCACCTCCAGCTGCAGGCCTTCTGCCAGGCCGGGCTTGCCGCCCGTGAACTGCTCCATGGCTTTTCTGAACTCGGCCGGGTTGGGGGCCAGCGGCCCGACCAACGGAGCCTTGGCCTGGGCGAGAGCAGGGGCGGGCAGGGCCAGGCTGGCCCCGGCTGCCGCCGCGCTCAGCACCATGCTTCTACGGGTGGTGTTCTTGAACATTGCTTCTCTTCAATCCAATCAACAAAACTTCAAAACTCGCACCGGCTCCAAGCGAGAGATGCCAAGCAAGAGCCGCCTCGCGGCGGGGGCGCCTAGCAGAGGGCGTCGTCCCCCTCCCGAAGAGAGAGGGGGAAGCGGCAAAGCCGCTCAGGGGGAGATTTAAGTGCCCAGGAAATCACCGAACTTGCCGTTGATCCAGGCAAAGTCTTCCTTGACCAGATCGGAGGTGCGCACATCCATGTCGATCTGGGTCTGGTTGACCTGGCCGCTGGCGTCCACCTCGTATTCGAACTTCACCGAAATTTCCTCCTGAGGGTCGCCGTTGACCATCATGTAGCAGAGGTTGTCGGGCAGCCGGGCCACGACCTCCTTGCCGGCCACGCGCTCGGCAATGTTCCGGGCGACGATCTTGCCGATGTAGTTGGCCACATGGCCGCTCTTGGGATAGTGGCCGAACTGGGGCGAGATCGCGCCCATCAGATCGCCCACAAAGTAGACGCGGTCATCGCTCCTGGCATGGAACAGGCGGTTATGCATATCGGCCCAGCCCGTGGGCTTGCCGGTGGCCGCATCCTTGCCTATCAGGTCTGCCTTCCAGACCATGTCGGCGGCCTGGTGGGGCGGCATGAGGATGGCGTCGTCGAACTTGAAGTCGCCCGCAGCGGTCTTGATCTGCTTGTTGAAGGGGTCCACTTCCTTGACGCCGGCATTGGGCACATGGGTGATGATGTCTGCGTACAACTCTTCGAAAGCCTGCTTGTAGCCCACGCCGATGGGGGCGATCTTGGGCTTGGGGTCGAGGATCAGGATCTTGCCGGGAATCTTGTTCTTCTTGATGTGCCAGGCGATCAGGCAGGCGCGCTCATAGGGCGAGGGCGGGCAGCGATGTGGCGGTGGAGGCAGCGTCATCACCAGCGTGCCGCCCTTGAAGTTCTTGACCTTGCTCTTGAGCGAGAGCATCTCCTGGTTGGGGATGTAGGCGTTGGGAAAGTGGGTGCGCGTGTAATCGATGGCGCGCTGGTCGTTGCCGAACCAGGCCTCGTAATCGTTGCGAATGCCGCCCGAGAGAATCAGGAAGTCGTACTCGATCAGGCCATGGGCCGTGCGCACCAGCTTTTTGTCGCGCTCGAAGCCCGTGACTTCGGTCTGCAGCAGCGTGTAGCCGTATTTGTTGGCCGGGTGCAGCATGTCGCGGTTCACGAAGTCCGTGCCTACTATGTCCACCAGCCATTTGTTGCTCATGGGGCCGGACCAGAAGGTCGGATTGCGCTCCAGCAGCACGACGTCGGAAGCGGGAATCAGCTCGCGCAGATAGCGTGCCGCCGTGAGGCCGCCCCAGCCGCCGCCGCAGATCACGATGCGCGGACCCTTGCCTTTGCGCGGCAGGATGGGCGACTGGCTGCTGATGATGGCGGGTGCAGCCATTGCCGGGCCGGCAGCGGCGCCCAGGGCGAGTGCGGGCGGAGTCCAGAGGAAATGGCGACGTTGCATGAGCATTGCTCCTGTAATGGGAATGGGGCCTGATTCAGGCCTTGGATTCGGGGGAGGGAAGCAAGCTTGGGCGCAGCGCGATGGGATTGCCTCTCAGCCGACACGCGGCACAAGCAGAGCTGGTGGCTGGAGATTCTAGGAGCAGGTCCTGATCCGGAGGTGAATACCCAAGCGAAGCCAGCGCTATTGCTGGCGCAGCAGGCGCAGGCTGAGAAGCGCTCCGAGCAGGATGCCGGCAACGGCCGCAAAGCTGGCCAGCGACAGCGTGGACAGCCCGCTCAGCCCCTGGCCTATGGAGCAGCCTGCGGCCAGCACGCCGCCAATGCCCATCAGCAGGCCGCCACCGGCGCTGGCAGCCAGCCGGCTGGTGGAGTCAAAGCCTTCCCAGCGTGCCGTGCGACTGCCAAAGGCTGCGAGAAATGCGCCGGCGAGCACGCCAGCCGTCAGCGCCAGGCCTATGCCGGGCTCGCGGCCCACGGACAGTTGCAGATAGAGCAGGGTCTCGGCGATCGGGCCGATGAAGCTCAGCGAGGTGAGGCGGGCCGGCTCGAACTCATCGACCCCGATATGCGCAGTCAGCCACCAGCCGGCAGCCACCAGTAGGCCTATGAGCAACGCACTGCCCCACTGCAAGCGGCTTTGACGCAGGCCGGGACGCAGCAGGGCGTAGGCCAGCAGCAGCAAGGCCAGCCCAAGCGTCAGCAGCCATGTATTCAGGGAAGACAGATAGGCGGGCAAGGTGGCCTGGGCCAGAGTGAGGGGGGTGAGGGCCTGCAGCCACAGGCGCAGAGGCGTCAGCACACCCGTCATGGCCAGTTGTGCGCCCAGCGCCAGAAACACCAGGGTGACCAGAGAGCGCAGATTGCCTCCCGCCAGCAGCACCAGAGAGCGTGCTCCGCAGGCGCGTGCCAGCACCATGCCGATGCCAAACAGCAAACCACCAATCAGCACGCCAGCCATGGAAAAGCTGGGCCGCGCAATGGCGGCCTGGCTCAGATCGAGCATTCCCAGAGCCTGCAGCCCCTGGGAGGCCAGCAAGGCCACGGCCAAGGCCAGGGCAAAGGCCTGCAATGCAGGTGCCTGGCCCGCCGCGACTTCGGTATCCAGCCCCATTTGCTGGCGCAGGCCGCGCAGCAGACAGAAACGCCCCAGCCGCGCGGCGACGCCGAAGGCCATGCCTAGCAAAAAAACAGACCACAACAACATATCAGTCGTTCAATAAAGCAGAGGAGGGCGGGTGGCAGAGATTCGCATCCAGCGCATGAAGCGTGAACTTTCGCTCGGGCTGGCGAGCAAGGGCCGCCCCGCAGCAAAGCCAGCGTCCCCCTTCCCGCAAGCGAAGCGCAACGAGAGAAGGGGGAAGGCGCGTTAGCGCCTCAGGGGGATGCCTCTAGTCAACCACCCCAGATATCCGCGCTGATCGCCTTGTACCAGGCTGCGCCGTAGTCGGCCTCGGCCTTGCGGAAGGCGGCATCGCCGTTCAAGGGACTCACGCCGCCGGAGTCTGGCACCTCGATCAGCTTGCCCGCTGCCGTGCGGTAGACGCCGGCCACGGAGATGCCGTAGTCGGCGCCGATCAGGCTGTAGCAGGTGTTGGCAAAGGCCGCCGCAGGCAGGGGCTGGCCGCTCAGCTCGGCGGCAATCGCAGCAGCGGCCACCTTGCCTTGTGTATTGGCGGCAAAGCCGGACTTGGGCATGGGCGCGGCAATCGTGGCGTCGCCCAGCACATAGACATGCTGGACCTGAGTGGACTCAAAGGACTCGGGCTTGACGGGCACCCAGCCACTGGCATTGGTTACGCCGGCGCGGTCGGCGATAAAGCCGGCCTTCTGGGGCGGGATGACGTTGAGCACATCGGCCTTGTGCCTGGTGCCGAACGCAGTTTCCACTTCCAGGTTCCTGGCATCCACGCGCGTGACCTTGCCGTCATCGGCCTGCTTGACCCATTCGATCATGTCGCCATAAAGCGCCTTCCAGCCCTGGATGAACAGACCTTGCTTGGAGAAGGCATCCTTGTCGTCCAGCAGCAAAATCTTGGAGCGGGGTTTGTGCTTCTTGAGGTAGTGCGCCACCATGGCGGCGCGCTCGTAGGGGCCGGGCGGGCAGCGGAAAGGGTTGGCAGGAATGACCATCACGAACTTGCCGCCGTCGGGCATGGCTTCGAGCTGCTTCTTGAGCAGCTGGGTCTGCGCACCGGCCTTCCAGGCATGGGGGGCGAGCTGGGAAGCCGCCTCGTCATAGCCCTCCAGTGCATTCCAGCGCATATCGATGCCGGGCGAGAGCACCAGCTTGTCATAGCTCAGCGCCTGACCGTTGGACAGCAGCACGCGCCTGGAGTCGGTCAGGACCTGGTCGGCACGTGCATGGACCACGTTCACGCCGGCCTTGCGCAGACCGCCGTAACCGTGGCCTATGCTGTCCCAGCTGCGCAGGCCGGCCAGGTACAGATTGGAGAAGGGGCAGGTATAGAAGCGCTCGGCCGGCTCCACCAGCGTGACCTGGATATGCGGCGCGAACTGGCGCAGATAGCGCGCGGCCGTGGCTCCGCCAAAGCCGCCGCCGATCACGACCACATGGGCCGAGGCTGCCTTGGCCTGCACGATGGCGGGCATGGCGAAGCTGGCTGCGCCGGCGGCGGCACCGCCGAGAATTTGACGACGATTGATCTGCATTTACTGGCCCTTCTTGCTGAACCACTGGGCCAGCGCTTTGAGTTGCTCATCGTCGTAGCCCTTGGCCAGACGGGTCATGACGGTGGCGTCCTTGGCGGTGCCGGCCTTGAAGGCCTGCAGGCGCTGCAGCAGATGGGCCTCAGGCAGGCCGCGCAGCTGGGGAATGACGCCCGTGGAGCGGCCGTCCGGGCCGTGGCAGTTGGCGCAGCTGGCAGCCAGCACGGCCACATCCTGCACACGCAAGGAGGTGGCGGCAGGGTTGGCCAGGCTGGGCAGCGGCGCTGCCAGGGCAAAAGCCAGCCATAGCGCAGGGCGCGCTGAAGTGAGCAAGGGTTTCGATCGCATGGGGCCTCCCGTTGTCCCCACGCAAGGCCGCGTGGGGGATTTATGACCTCGATGCCTGAATGTGCGCGGCCTTTGTTATGTGTGGCGAATGTCGAGCATTCTTCTGGGCAGGGGCGGAGCAGGCAGAGCCGATGGAGTCGGATTCTAGGAAGCGGACCGGCTCTGACAAGCTCAATATCCCGGTGGTGTAACAGGAAGTTATTGGTTATTTAGTTATGCGCTGCGCTTGTGCTTGCGGGTGCGCGCCAGTGCATCAAAAAACCGCATTGCGCTATCTGATGTATAGCGCAATGCGGTTTCCTGTGAGCGGATGCGGGTGATTCGTCAGTTTTGCGGCGGCATTCCGTCAGAGGGCGCGGAAGGCGTGGTATTGGCGGACGTTGCCGGCATTTCTGCCGCTGCGGGAGCGGTAGCCGACGGATCGCGGTAGCGAATATTCACGCCGCTGGCATCGGGCTGGTCCTCATCCATCAAGGCGTCAGCGGCCTTGCCCACGCCCTTGCCCACGATCTTGGCCGTGCCGATGGCGGCATCGGCGGCCAGACCCACGGCCCCGGCCGTCACGCTGATGGCAGTGCCGGTGACGGCGATCACGGTGCAGCCCGAGAGCGTCAGGCTGAAGCAAAAAGCCCCCAGGGCCAGGAAGCGCGAGGGTTTGCGGAGCATGCAAAGGGCAGAGCCCAGCTCGGGGACAGCGAGCAAGGGCCTAAGGCGGCCCCGCCGCCCCGCAGCGAGGCTGTCGTCCCCCCAGGGGGAAGGTGCCGAAGGCGACTCAGGAGGGGGCATAGGATCAATGAATCCGCATGCCGGGCATGGCGCCGGGGAAGGGCTCCAGCACATAGATGCCGGGGTGGGCTTTCTCGTCGGCATGGCTGGCGGCCAGCACCATGCCTTCGGACAGTCCGAACTTCATCTTGCGCGGAGCCAGATTGGCCACCATCACCGTCAGCTTGCCCTGCAGCTGCTCAGGCTGGTACATGCTGCTGATGCCGCTGAACACATTGCGGGTCCTGGGCTGGCCGTTTTCGTCCTTCTCGCCCACGTCCAGCGTCAGCTGCAGCAGCTTGGTCGAGCCTTCCACCGTCTTGCATTCCAGAATCCTGGCGATGCGCAGATCGACCTTGGCAAAGTCGTCGATGCTGATGGTCTCGGCCAGCGGCTCGCCGCCGGGGGCATTGGGGTCGATCACGGGCTCGGCCTTCTTGGCAGCCTTCTTCTCGGCCTTGGCGGGTTCGGTGGCGGGGGCGGCCTGGCCCGAACCTGCAGAAGATGGCGCTTCGAACAGGGCTTCGAGCTGCTTGGGATCGACGCGCTGCATCAGATGCTGGTAGATGCCGATCTGGTGGCCTGCGCCCAGGGGTTTGACCACGTCGGCAAAGCTCTCGGGCGGCACGATGAGGAATCGGGCCACTTCGGCGGCCACGCCGGGCAGGATGGGGCTCAGGTAGATGGTCAGGATGCGGAAGGCTTCGATGCAGGTCGTGCACACATCGTGCAATCGCGCATCCATGCCTTCCTTCTTGGCCAGTTCCCAGGGCTTGTTGGCGTCCACATAGCTGTTGACCTTGTCGCACAGCAGCATGATCTCGCGCGCGGCGCGGGCGCTGTCGCGGGACTCGTAGGCGGCGACGATGGCGGCTTGCTGCTCGCGCAGCGCGTCCAGCAGGGCCTGGCCGTCTTCGCTTACCTGACCCAGCCTGCCGTCAAAGCGCTTGCTGATGAAGCCTGCGGCGCGCGAAGCGATGTTCACGTACTTGCCGATCAGATCGGAGTTGACGCGCAGCATGAAGTCTTCGGGATTGAAGTCGATGTCTTCGTTCTTGCCGTTGAGCTTGGCGCCCAGGTAGTAGCGCAGCCACTCGGGATTCATCTTGAGCGACAGGTACTTGAGCGGGTCGAGGCCGGTGCCGCGGCTCTTGCTCATCTTCTCGCCGTTGTTCACGGTCATGAAGCCGTGCACGCAGATCCTGGTCGGCGTCTTGCGGCCGCTGAACTTGAGCATCGCAGGCCAGAACAGGGTGTGGAAGGTGATGATGTCCTTGCCGATGAAGTGGTACTGCTCCAGGTCGGGGTCGGCCATATAGGCGTCGTAGTCTTCGCCGCGTCGGTTGAGCAGTTCCTTGAGCGATGCCAGATAGCCCACGGGAGCATCCAGCCAGACATAGAAGTACTTGCCTGGAGCGTCGGGAATCTCGATGCCGAAATAGGGCGCGTCGCGGCTGATATCCCAGTCGTCCAGGCCTTCGCTGGTCGATCCGTCGGGGTTGGTGCGCACGCCGAACCATTCCTTGATCTTGGCCGCCACTTCGGGCTGCACATGCTTGCCGTTCTGCGTCCACTCGGTCAGGAACTCCACGGCGCGCGGGTCCGAGAGCTTGAAGAAGAAATGCTCGGACGACTTCATCACCGGCGTGGCTCCCGACAGGGCCGAGAATGGGTTGATGAGGTCGGTGGGCGCGTAGACCGAGCTGCAGACTTCGCAGTTGTCGCCGTACTGGTCCTTGGCGTGGCAGCGCGGGCATTCGCCCTTGATGAAGCGGTCGGGCAGGAACATGTTCTTCTCGGGATCGAAGAACTGCTCGATGGTGCGGGTTTCGATGAAGCCGGCCTTCTTCAGGTCCAGGTAGATCTGCTTGGACAACTCGTGGTTTTCGGCGCTGTCGGTGTTGCTCCAGTTGTCGAAGGCGATGTGGAAGCCGTCGAGATACTGCTTGCGGCCGGCGGCGATGTCGGCCACGAACTGCTGGGGCGTCTTGCCGGCCTTTTCGGCGGCAATCATGATGGGCGCGCCGTGGGCGTCGTCGGCACCCACGAAGTTGACCGCATTGCCCTGCATTCGCTGCGCACGCACCCAGGTGTCGGCCTGGATGTATTCCATGATGTGGCCGATGTGGAAGTTGCCGTTGGCGTACGGCAGGGCGGTGGTGACGAATAGTTTGCGTGCGGTCATGAGGAAACAGCTTTCACAGAGAACCCGTCATTCTAGAAGGGCTTGGCACCAGGCTGCGGGCGCGGGTTTTGCGGCGGCGCCCGCCGAGTTCGTTCGGGAACGACATTCGCTTTGCTTTTTATAGCTAATTACATAGTGCACATATTGTTTTCAAGCTGAAAACAATATTAATTCTATGAATATAAAGCGTAAGCAGCTTCAAAATTGGAAGCGATAGCCGGGGCTGCGCTCAGCCCACCGAAGGCCTTTTGTTGCGATACATGTCCTGGTCGGCCACCTTGAGCAGGCTTTGCGCATCCTGGGCATCCCTGGGATACAGGGCTTGTCCCACGGATGCGCCTACGGTCACGGCTTCGCCCTCGGGAATGCCTTGCAGCGTGCCCAGCGGTTGCTGCAGCGCATGCTCTATCTTCAGGCGCACGGCCTGTACCTGCTCCTCGTCGCTGACGCCGCGCAGGATGAGGATGAACTCGTCACCGCCCAGACGCGCCACGACGTCATCGGGGCGCAGCAGATTGCGCAGGCGCAGGCTGATCTCGGCCAGTGCCAGATCGCCGTTGTCATGGCCCCAGCGGTCATTGAGCGGCTTGAAGCGATCCAGGTCCACAAACAGCAGGGCAAACGGGGCGGCCATGCTCTGGCCGGGCAGGGGGCGGGTGAGTGTGGTCAGAATATGCTGCAGTGCGCTGCGGTTGCTGGCCCCGGTCAGTGGATCGGTGAACAGGCTGTGGCGCATGCGGTGGAAATTGTGGGCCAGCTCGCCAATTTCATCGCGGCGCTGCACTTCGATCGGCGTGTCGATTTCGCCCAGGCCCACGCGGCGCACGGCGCGGGTCAGCGAGCGCATATCGTTGGCCACGGCGCCGAAGATGCGGGTGCCGATGACGACGGCCACGACCAGGGCCAGCAAGCCCAGGCTGCCCACCAGGGCCATATGGCGGTAGACGCCGGCCAGCATGTCCTTGTGCGGCACGGCCACCACGGCCATCCAGTCCTGACCGGCTCCATTGCTCAGGCGACGGTAGGCAATGCGAATATGGTTGTGCCTGTCATCTTCGAGCAGGGCCGTGCCGGGGCCGTCGCTGGACAGCGAGGACTGGAAGGCGCCCTGGATTTTGTCGTACACCGCCTGAATCAGCGGGTCCTGGCTGTTGGCGGCGCTCATGCGCTCCAGCTTGCCGTCTTCGCGCCGGTGGATGTTGGGCATGCCGGTGGCGGCGATCAGGGAGCCGTCGGCCTCGATGATGAAGGCGCGGCCATGTTCGCTCAGATGCAACTGGTTGACGAATTCATTGAGTGCGCGCAGCGAAATATCAGTGGCAATCACCCCCTCTAGGCTGCCCTTGCTGGAGAGAATGCGGCGTGCGCGAGTGAGCACCAGGTCCTTGGCGCTGAAGTCGATATAGGCAGGAGTCCAGATCACATCGGCCGACTCCGCCGCAAGCTTGAACCAGGGGCGCTGGCGCGGCTCGAACAGATTGGTTTCGGTGGATTCATAGATCGGCTCGGCATGCATGCTGGCGACCTTGAAGTAGCTGCGGTGCTCGCCGGACTGAGTCTTGAGGCGCAACTGGCCCAGTTCTGGAGCCACTCGCTTGAGAGCAATGCCCTGGCCCGCGATATTGGCATAGTACACATAGTCATTGGGCCGGGTATGCAGCGAGGTCGCCACCCACAGCCGGGAGATCAGGTCGGGAATATGTTCGCGGATATCGGCAGCTACGGGCTGGCCGCTGGGAAACGCAGCCTCCAGCACGGCGCTGGACGGGTGCAGGTGACGATCCACGATCAGCGCGATACGCTCGGCCTTCTCTTCCATAACCTGCTCGGACAAGGCGGACACCGTGTTGCTGCCCGTCCAGTACCAGAGCATGCCTAGGGTCGATGTCAGCAGCGCAATCAGTGCAACAAAAGGCAGGATCAGCGAGAGCTTGAGCGATTTGGAAGCGCGGATGGGCTGTGGGGATGGAGTCACTAGGCGATTGCCGGAAAGATGATGAAGGTCATGCAAAGTGTCTCACGCATCATTTGCCTGGCTCTTTTTGCATCATTAACATTTGTTACATTCTTGAGGCCAACCCAGGAAGGCGCACAGCTCCTCACTTCGAGCCAGTGCGTCTTTGCGGCCCAGTGCTATCAGTTCACGGGTATAGCCTTGCTCAAACAGCAGGTAGCTGGCCAGCGCGCCGTCACGCATGGGGTTGCCCGTGCCTGCGCGCACGCCCAGCGTGGCCAGCAGGGTGCGCACCGGCCGCGGCAGCTTGTCGATGTGGCGTGTGGCAATATCGTCGATGCGCTCGCTGGGGGTGATGGCCAGTACCTCGATAGGGCGCAGCCGGCTGTGAATGCGCTCTGCCGGTGAAATCAGGCTCAGCGTGTGATTGATGCGTTCGGCACGCTCTATGTCCACAGCCAGCGTGTCCAGAAAAATGCTGGACAGCGCGTGCCCGGCCACCTGGGCCAGAGTGGGATAGCTGGCATCGACCTGGGGCTGGCTGCTCACAGGCTCGTGGCGTCTGCCCGCGCCGACGACCAGCAGTTTGCTGGCGCCCAGATGAATCGCTGGTGCCAGGGGCGCAGTCTGGCGCATGGAGCCGTCGCCGAAATGCTCGAGATGTCCGTCCATGGGCAGCGGCATGGCTGGAAATATGAAGGGCAGGGCCGACGAGGCCAGCAGGTGATCGGCGGTCAGCAGGGTCTGCACGGCCTTGCGCTGGTCGCGCACCCAGGGGCTCAAGGCCTCGCGAGTCTGAAAGAAAGTGATGTGCTGACCGCTGCTGTAGCTGGATGCGGTAATGGCCAGGGCGTGCAGATGACCGCTGTCGATGAGTTGTGGGATGCGCTCGAAAGGCATGAGGCCGCTGTTCATCAGGGTTTTGAGCGGAGCATTGTCCAGCAGCGAGCGCGGGCGCATGCGGCTCCAGCGGGCCAGCGCCCAGCCCAGCGACAACAGCGTCAGCCAGCGTGCGCCGCTGCGCAGCACGCTGAGCGAGTCGGCCTTGTAGATTTGCTCGGTATGCATATGGCCCCAGACATGCAGCATGCGCCGCACTGCGCTGTCAAAGGCATCGGCATGGCACGCCAGGGCTGCGACATTGATGGCGCCTGCCGATGTGCCTGCAAGCACTGGAAAGGGATTGGGGCCATGCTGCAGACCGCGAGCGCGGCGCAGCTCGGCGATGGCGGCCAGCACGCCGACCTGGTAGGCAGCCCGGGCGCCGCCGCCGCTGAGCAACAGGCCGGTCTGCCCGATGCTGGAGCTAGGGCCTATGGAGCTCTGCCGCTCTGCTTCGGCAAGACTGGATGGGAGGGTGGGAGAGAACTGCACTGCCGCCATGGCTGCAGTGTGCCCGGATTGGGCCGCGGGCGGTAGGTGGGCCGGGCCATCGAGCGGGCCGGCGGCGGCCCTGGTGACAGTCTGCGGCGGCCGTCAGCTCTTTTTCTGGTTCTTGGCAATCAGCGTGGCGATGGACTTGGCATCCAGCACCACCAATTGATTCTGCGCGGCCCAGCTGGCGGCATTTTCGCCCAGAGGCTGCAGAGCCACGTAAACGCAGAGATCGGCTTTGAGCTTGTGTTGTGCGGCCTGCAGCTCGCGCAGCGGCTCCACGCCATGGGCGGCGGCTTTCCAGCGGCGCGCGCCGACCACGCTGGTCTGGCCGTTGCGCGTCAGCAGCAGGTCGGCGCCGGCCTGGTTCAGGCGCTGAACCTCATAGCCTTCGGCTTGCCAGGCAGTCTGCAACTGTGCGCTGAAGTCGGCCCAGGACTGCTCGGCGATCACCTGCTGAATCTGCTCCAGCCTGGCCGGGCTGGGGGCCCGCAGCTGCCTATAGCAGGCAATGCAGCCGACGACGAAGAACGGGAAGGCTCCCAAAGCGGCAAAAGGCGAAATGTCCTTGGGGAACACCGCCAGCGACACCAGCACCACCGCAGCGCAGATCGCAAAGCTGATCCACCAGCGTGAGCGCATCAGGACTGCAAACAGGGAATTTTCGGCCATCTTCAATTTCACGGGCTGTCTCTCAAATCTTGGGCAAAGGGCTGCATTGTCTCCTGTGCACAGGGGTTGGACAGCTTCGCTAGACTATCCCTCATTGAAGAAACCTCTGGAAAACTAAATCCAATGGCTGTTACAGAACAAGCGCTTCTGAGCGCGCTGGCCACCGTGCTTGATCCGCACACTGGCAAGGACTTTGTGAGCACGCGCGCCCTGCGCAATCTGCAGATTGCCGGTGACGACGTCTCGTTCGATGTGGAGATGGGCTATCCGGCCCAGAGCCTGCAGCCTGCGCTGCGCAGCCAGTTCATCGCTGCGGCCAGGACGGTGGCCGGCGTGGGCAATGTCTCGGTCAACATCACCACCAAGGTGGCCTCGCATGCCGTGCAGCGTGGCGTGCAGCTGCTGCCCGGCGTGAAGAACATCATCGCCATCTCGTCCGGCAAGGGCGGCGTGGGCAAGAGCACGACCACGGCCAATCTGGCGCTGGCGCTGGCCGCCGAAGGTGCCCGCGTGGGCATTCTGGACGCCGACATCTACGGCCCCAGCCAGCCCATGATGATGGGTGTTTCGGGCAAGCCCGAAAGCCATGACGGCAAGACCATGGAGCCGCTGGAGAACCATGGCGTGCAGGTCATGTCCATCGGTCTGCTGGTCAACAACGACCAGGCCATGATCTGGCGCGGCCCCATGGCCACCCAGGCCCTGGAGCAGATGCTGCGCCAGACCAACTGGAAGGATCTGGACTATCTGCTGGTCGACATGCCGCCCGGAACCGGCGACATCCAGCTGACGCTGTCCCAGCGCGTGCCCATGACGGGTGCCGTGGTGGTGACCACGCCCCAGGACATCGCCCTGATCGATGCCAAGAAGGGCATTCAGATGTTCGAGAAGGTCGGTGTGCCGATTCTCGGCCTGGTCGAAAACATGGCTGCCCATGTCTGCACCAACTGTGGCCACGTCGAGCATATCTTTGGCGCCGACGGCGGCAAGAAGATGGCCGGCGAGCAGAACATCGACTATCTGGGGGCACTGCCCCTGTCGCTGCAGATCCGCCTGCAGGCCGACAGCGGCAAGCCCACGGTGGTGGCCGAGCCCGAGAGTGAAGCCGCACAGGTCTACAAAAAGGTGGCGCGCGATCTGGCCGTGAAGGTGGCTCTCAAGGCCAAGGACTTCTCCAGCAAGTTCCCCACGATCACGGTTAGCAGCAATACCTGATGAACCTTCTGACCTCCATGCGTTATCTGGTGGCGCTCAATGAGCACCGCCATTTCGCAAGGGCGGCGCAGGCATGCCATATCACGCAGCCTGCACTATCCAATGCGCTCAAGGCGCTGGAGGATGAGTTCGGTGCCGTCATCGTGCGCAGGGGGCGGTCGTTTGCGGGTTTCACGCCCGAGGGCGAGCAGGTGCTGACTACGGCCCTGGCCATGCTGCGCGCAGAGGAAAGTTTGCGCCAGGAACTGAGTGCTGCCGCAGGAGCACTGCGCGGCCAGTTGCACATGGCAGCCGTGCCAACGGCTATGCCCATGCTCACGCGCTTCGCAGCCATGCTGCGTCAGCGGCATCCCGGCATCATGCCCGTGGTGCTGTCCATGAGTTCGGCCGAGATAGAAACCGGACTCGAGGATCTGTCCCTGGACCTGGCTTTGGGATACAGCGCCAGACTGCCGCGGCGTGGCCCGCGCCTGCAGTCCTGGCTGCAGTACCAGGAACATTACTATCTGCTGTGCCGGGATACACAGTGCGACAGCCGCCCCTTTGCTTTTGGGCCCGAAATCGCCTGGAGCGAGGTGGCAGCCCTACCGCTTTGCCTGCTCACGCCCGACATGCACAACCGCACGGTAATCGACGAGGCCTTCGCTACCGTGCAGCGCGAGGTGCTGCCCGCCATGGAAACGAATTCCGTGCTGAGCCTGGTCATGGCCGTGGCCGAGAGTATCCCAGGGGATGGAGGTGCCATGGTCACCGTGCTGCCAGGCGCCATGGTGGCCACGGTGCGTCACATGCCGGGTCTGATCGCACGGCCGCTGCGATCGCCCGAGCTGGTCACTCCTATAGGCTTCATGACTCAACAGGGTATGGCGCCCACGCGGGCTCTGTTGGCAGCGCTGGAGCTGCAGGCTGATGCCGAGTGGCGCTTGCAGTGCCTGCGGCACGCGGGTGCTCTGAAGGAGTAAACGTGATCAGGCGGGCCTGTCCTGTCCGCATGGGGGCGTGGCGTGGAGCACGGCACGCACCGCATCGGGTGTGAACGGGGCCGCATAGAACCGCCGGCCCGTGGCATCGAACAATGCATTGGCCAGGGCGGCGGGTCCTGGCACCGAGGCTGATTCGCCTGCGCCCATGGGTGGTTCCTCCTGGCGGGGCATTAGCACCACTTCGATGGGCGGCAGATCGCGGAAGCCGATGATGGGGTAGCCACCCCATTCGCGGCTGGCCACGCCATGGTCGTTGAAAGCCACCTTTTCCATCAGGCTGCGGCTCAGCGTCTGTATGACGTTGCCGTGGATCTGATGACGTACGCCATCGGGATTGACCATCATTCCCGTGTCCTGGCCCACGACTAGGCGTTGCACGGCGATGCGTCCGCTGGTGGGGTCCACGGTGATGTCGATGACCCAGGCGGCCCAGGCTGCACCAAAGCCGGGAAAGCGGCTGTGGATGTAGCGCGCATAGGCCACGCCGCGCCCGTGCAGCATGCCGTCGGCGCCGGGCCGGCCCCGGCTTCCCGTGTGATTTTGCTGCCAACCTGCGTGGTGGGCCGTGGCCTCGATCAGCTCGATGGCGCGCGTGTCGTCCAGATTGCGAACGCGGTAGTCCACGGGGTCTGCATTGGCTGCATGGGCCAGCTCGTCGATCATGCAGTCATGGGCAAAGGAGTTGGGTAGGGCCGAGACGCCGCGCAGCCAGGACGAACGCACGATGGGCGCCATGTCATGGCAGGTGATGCGCTGACTGGCGTAGCGGTAGGGCGGCACGGCCGTGCGGTCGCCCATCTCCAGCGTGCGCGGCTGGCCCGGGATGCGGCCCGTGAGCAGCAGGGCCAGCAGTGGTGCGTCGTTGGATGGGTAGCGCACGGAAAAGTCGTAGGCCTGCAGTTCGCCCCGGGCGTCGATGGCCGCGCTCACGTCCATGAGCTGGGCTGTGCCCTTGGGTTCCCACTGGTGTTCCTGCTCGCGTGTGAGCTGCACGCGCACTGGCGCACCCACGGCCATGGACAGCAGGGCGGCGTCGGCGCAGACATCGTCGGCGCAGTTGCGGCCATAGCAGCCTGCGGCTTCCAGGCGAACGATCTCGATGCGCTCTTCGCTCAGTTGCAGCAGTCGGTCCAGGTCGGTGCGCAGCATGTGGGGGTTCTGCGTGCCTGCCCAGAGCTTGAGCCGGCCCTCGCTGAAATCTGCCACGGCGCAGGATGGGCCAATGGATGCATGCATCTGGTAGGGCCAGACATAGCTGCGGCGCAGCACGGTGGTTGCGCCGGCGAAGGCGTCATCCACCGGGCCCTGATCGACCAGGGCGCGCTGCTGGGCCGGATTGGCGCGGATGGCCGAGGTGAGGTCGGACAGATCTGGCGCGGCCGGCACGGCCTTCCATTGCACGCGCAGCGCGCGCATGGCGGCAATGGCCTGTTCCTCGCGGTCAGCGACCACGCCGACAAAATCGCCTTCGGTGACGACCTGCACATTGCCGGGCAGGTGTGCCACGGAGTCGTGGTTCACGGTCACCAGGCAGCGGCCGATGAAGTCGCCGCCGTCGCGGCCCGGATGCGGTGGGCGGATCACGCGGCCATGGCGCATGCCCGGCACGCGCACATCGTGGACAAAGCTGAGCTCGCCCGTGGCCTTGGCGGGAATGTCCACGCGCGCTGCGCCTCGGCCCACCAGCCGGTAGTCGCTGGCAGGCTTTAGCTTCACATCCTGCTCGGAGGGCGCCAGTTGCAGCTGCAGTTGCTGGCCGCGCAGCAGCTCGCCATAGTCGAGCTGGCGGGCATCGCTGCCATCGGCAAAGCGCACCAGGCCTTCGCGCGCCTGCAGATGGTCTGCGGCCACATTCCATTGACGTGCAGCAAGCGCGAGCAGTTGCTCGCGCGCCTGGGCGGCCGCGCGGCGCAACGGCACGGCCGAGATCTGGATGCTGGCACTGGCAATGGTCGGCCCCTGGTTGGGGGCGGCAGCCGTATGACCCAGCACCATGTCCAGGCGGTCCAGCGGCACTTCCAGTTCCTCGGCCACGATCTGCGCCAGCGCCGTGCGTATGCCCGTGCCCAGGTCCACATGGCCATTGAAGGCCAGGGTGCGCCAGCCCTGCGGTGCATCTTCGTCGGCCAGCACGGCGACGAAGATTTCGGGGGTGGACTGCACGTAGTCGGTGGCCGTGCCGGGCTGGCCGGGCGCAGGGCGCGGCGGCGCCACTGGCTGGCGCACCACGAGCAGGGTGTCGGCGCGCGTGAGCAGCTGCGCGTGCAGGGCTTGGGGCTGGGGCAGGTTCATGGGGTGGTGTTCTTCGCTGGCAGGCCATGCAGGCATGCCGGGTGCATGTTATGCACTCTGGGGCCTGCTGTGCAGGGCCGGCACCATAGGCACGTTGGCGCGGTGGGATCAGCCTGCGGCGAGAGCGTCGGTATCGGCGATGGCTTGACTCAGCGGCATCACCGCCGCGTACTTCTGGGCCATGTCGAACAGGTTGGCCTCGTGCGGGCCCTGGGCGCGGTCGCCGCAGCAGTCGGTCACCACCAGCGGGCGAAAGCCCGACTGCATGGCATCGACCACGCTGGCTCGCACGCAGCCGCTGGTCACGCAGCCAGCCACCACCAGGGTCTGCACGCCGCGCTGGGCCAGCCAGGGCGCGAGCATGGTGCCGAAGAAGGCCGATGGCGTGCTCTTGCGCACCACGTACTCGCCCGTTGCGGGGGCTAGCTCGGGGACGATGGCGCTCTCATGGCTGTCTTCCTTGAGTGTCAGCATGCCCGGCACCTTCAGGCAGAAGATGTTGTGGTCGGCATCGTCGTCCGAGAACACGATGCGGCTGTGGGCCACGGGCCAGCCGCGATCGCGCGCATGGGTCAGCAGCTGCTGCGTCTGGGCGATGGCTTCGGGGATGTTGCCCCCGCCGAATACGGTCGGGTCGGCAAAGCCGTTGACGAAGTCGATGATGAGTAGGCCGAAGGGCGCCTTCAGCGGCAGCGGCGTGCCGAAGCCCTGGCGGGCGTAGGCAGAGATGTCGCCCTGCACGCCCTCGGTGGGGATGCTCTGGGTGCCGGTGGTCGGCAAGGTGGTGGCTGTCATGCGATGTCCTTTCCAAGCTTGAACCTTTTGGCGGCGCGCGCCAGTCCTTCCTCGTCCTGCACCACGCCGTGAATGACTGTGGGCATGCCGTCCAGGGTCACCGTGCAATGGCGCATGGGAATGTCGATGTGGCAGGCCGTAGTACGACTACCCCCTGCCTCGTTGTTGGGGCCCATGGACCACAGGAAGTTGCCCTCGAAGGCACGCGCGTCCATGCCGATGTGGGTTTCCTTGTTGTAGTGGGCCAGCATGGACCAGTGGGCGCGTGGCTGCAGGCCCCAGCCGATGTGCGAGACGGCATAGGCCTCGGGGTCCTCGTAGGAGGCCATGTACTCCTTGAGGATGTCCGCCTGAAGGCCGCCGCCGATGCGCGTGACATAGCCCTTTTCGATGACCAACTCGATGGGCTCGGTCACGTAGTCCTTCATGGGCAGAAGGATGTCGCCCCGGTCCAGGATCACACGGCCGTTGCTTTCGCCCTCGTCGGGCCAGGTCAGCACGAAACCGCTGGGCCAATGGTCCCAGCGGCCGGGCTGATCCACGAAGCCGTATTCGCAGATGGCGGGGAAGCTGCCCAGGCGGCAGCGCAGGTCGGTGCCCGCAGCTGAGCTAATGTGCATCTGCCCGGCCGCCTCGATGCGCTTGGACGCGGCCTGCACGCGCGCGCGGTCGCCCTCGGTGGGCACCATGCGGCACAGCACCTCGGGCGGCTCCACAGCCAGCAGGATCTTGGTGCCGGTCTGCAGGATCTCGTGCTGCTCGGGTGAGAACAGCAGGGTCATCAGGTCCAGCACCAGGTCGCTGGCCTTGAGTGCGGCGATGGCGGCGGGGTTGCCGGTCAGCGGAGTCGTGCCCAGGTAGGCCAGGGAGTCGCGGCTCAGCGACTTTTCGGCGTTGACGGGCGGCAAGTCCAGGCGATTGACGCGTGCGCCCATTTCGCTGGAGGCAGCGATGGCGCAGCGCAGCGTCTGCGGGTGCGTGTCGGCGCCCGTGAGCACGGTGACGGTCTGGCCGGCTTCGAGACGGGACAGCGTGAGCACCTGCTTCCAGGCGTGGATCAGATCGATATCGCTGACGGACATGGTCGGCTCCTTGGTGTCGCGATGAAAGGGAAGGGGCGGCGGGCGGGCATTCAGTCCACCCGTGCACCCAGGAAATCGCCCAGGGCCTCATAGAACCCGGCCTCGTTGTCCCAGGGAATCATGTGGCCGGCAGCGGGTACGCGCACATGCTCGGTCTGGGGTGCCAGGCCCTGCCACTCAGTCACGTCCTCACCGCGTACCACGTCGCCGCGCTCGGCCGTGACCAGCAGCAGCGGGTGCAGGATGCGAGGCAGATCGGCATGGATGTCGTCGCGGCCGAAGTCCTCGAAGCTCTGCACGATGGCAGGCTCATGGCAGGTGTGCAGCCATTGGGCACGCAACTGGCGCTGCTCTTCTGTCCAGGTGGGGCAGAAGGCGCGCATGGCTTCGGCGTCCATGCCCAACGTGGCCTGGCGGATGGAGTCCACATACCAGGGCAGGGTGGCCGGGTAGGCGCGGCGGCCCGGGCCGGACACCGGCGGATCGACGATGACCAGGCGCGTGAGCCCGGTCGGCTGGCTGCGCGCGGCGCGCACGGCAATACGTCCGCCCATGGAGTGGCCGACCAACGCCCAGCGCGGCAGTCCCAGAGCCTGGGCGAAGGCGGTCACGTCGGCGGCCTGGGCATCGAGTCCATAGTCCAGGCCCGGGCCGGATGAGGACAAGCCACGGCCGCGCACGTCCAGCACATAGGTGTCGAACTGGCGGCCCAGGTGCTCGGCCACGAAGCCCCATGTCACGGCCGGGCTGGTGATGCCGGGGATCAGGATGACGGCGTCGCGTTGCGCGCGCTCGCCGTCGGCGCCGCCGTAGCGCAGATAGTGCTGGCGTATGCCGTTGGAGTGGACGTTGCCGCCGTAGAGAAGCGTGCTGGTCATGCGGTTTCTCCTTAGGCCTTGGCCGCCGTGTCGTAGGGGTAAGCACCCGACAGCAGCGCACCTGCGCCCGGTACCACGGGGTCGAGGCCTAGCTCCTTGAGGATGGCGTAGGTGGTGGCGATGGAGGCGGTCAGCACGGGTTTGCCGGTTTCGGCCTCGACCTGGGCCACGGCCGGCAGCGAGGGCATTTGCACGCAGGCCGACAGCACGATCACGTCGGCGTCGGCGTAGTTCATGTCCGCCACGATGCCGGGTAGTTTGGAGGGGTCGTGGCGGCCCACGTCGAGGTTGTCGGGGATTTCCAGCGCACGCCAGTCCACCACCTCGAAGCCTTCGGCGGCGATGTAGTTCTTGACCAGCTCGGTCAGGGGGACCATGTAGGGGGCGACCAGGGCGATCTTCTTGGCGCCCATGACCTTCAGCGCCTCCACCAGCGCACCCGCGCTGGTTATTACGGGCGCGGTGGCGCCGTTGCTGGCCGTGCGCTCGGTCAGTCGGGCCTGCGAGACGCGGTGGTAGCCGTGGCCCATGGCCATGATGGCCACGAGGCAGGCATAACCCAGAACGTCCACGCGCGCATCGCTCAGCTCCAGTGCGCAGCGGTCGCTTTCGGCATCCATGGCGGCCAGTTCTTCCTTCACCACTTTCTTCATGCGCATGCGGCTGGAGTGGAAGGTGAAGCGGTCCTGGGGGCGCAGCGTGGAATGGGCCTGCAGCATGGCCGGCACTTCGGTCTCCATGGTGGTGTTGGAGCTGGGGACGATCTGGCCGATGCGGAACGTTTGGGTCATGACTTGCCTTTGCAGAGTTTTGAGGGTTTCTGATCAGAATCAAATAAGTGTGTACGCTTTATTCTTGCAAAAGATATGCCGACTTGCAAATGAGATTTTTCTCGGTGTTTGTACTTATTTGGTGCGAAATTTGCACCAAAAATGTTGAATTCCAATTTATTCTGCCGCTCCATGGTGCATGCGTGATTTTGGAAATTTAAGCGCATACACCTGAATTAAATGTTTTGTTGCCTGGCACGCTTCCTGCTCTCAAGCATTTATGGACGCGCCGAAGCAACGGTTGCCCCGTCTGGCTTTCAACATTCCTGCAAGGAGAAAAACTGTGTCCCAATCCCCTCGAATCGCCGTTGTCGGTGCCGGTCTCGGCGGGGCCGCTGCTGCCAAGCTGCTGCTCCAGGAAGGCTTCAATGTCCGCGTCTATGAGCAGGCGCCCAGCTTCTCTCGTCTGGGAGCCGGCATCCACGTCGGTCCCAATGTGATGAAGATCCTGCGTCGCATCGGCATTGAGGACGCGCTCAACGAGCAGGGCTCCCACCCAGACTACTGGTACAGCCGCCACTGGCAGACGGGCGACGTGCTGGCCCAGATCCCGCTGGGCGACTACGCCGTCAAGGAATACGGCGCCAGCTACCTCACCGTGCACCGCGGCGACTTTCATGCGCTGCTGATCGAGGCCTTGCCCGACAGCGTGATGGCCTATGGCAAGTTCCTGACCAAGGTGGAGGATCGGGGCAATGTGGTGCTCATGCACTTCGCGGATGGCTCGACCGAAGAGGCCGACATCGTCATCGGTGCCGATGGCGTGAACTCCCGCATCCGCGAAGAGCTGCTGGGCCCCGAGCTGCCCAAGTACGCCGGCTACCTGGCCCATCGCGCCGTATTCCCCACGCCCGAAGTCAAGGCCGGCATGCTGCCCTTCGATGCCTGCGTGAAGTGGTGGAGCGATGACCGCCACATGATGACCTACTTCGTCACCGGCAAGGCCGACGAGCTGTACTACGTGACCGGCGTTCCGGTCGAAAAGTGGGACCTCGACGACCGCTGGCTGCCCAGCAGCAAGGAAGAGATGCGCGAGGCCTTCTCGGGCTGGCACCCTACGGTGCAGGCGCTGATCGACGCCACCGTGGAAGTGACCAAATGGTCGCTGCTGGAGCGCGACCCGCTGCCGCTGTGGAGCCGTGGTCGTCTGGTGCTGCTGGGTGATGCCTGCCATCCCATGAAGCCCCACATGGCCCAGGGCGCGGCCATGGCCATCGAGGACGGCGCCATGCTGGCGCGCTGCCTCAAGGAAGTCGGTGCGCACAACCATGAGCTGGCCTTCGCGCTGTATGAGGCCAACCGTGCCGAGCGCGCCAGCAAGGTGCAGCGCATCTCGCACGACAACACCTGGCTGCGCACCAACGAAGATCCGTCCTGGTGCTTCGGCTACGACGTGTTCAACGTGCCCCTGGTCGAACCCAGGGTCAAGGCCGCTGCCTGATACTCGCTGCCCTGCCGGACAGGGGGTAGATATCCCTCTCCCGTCTGGCAGCAGAACGCCGACATCCTGAACCGCAGTTGCAAGAGCCTCGTCCCATGGGAATCCCAGTTCATTCAAGCAGTCCCTCTCACCTCATCCTCCTGCAGGTCAATGCACGCGCATGCGAGGTGCCGGCCGCGCCAGGGACGGCGCTGCTGCATGTGCTGCGCAATGACCTGGAGCTGAACGGGCCCAAATACGGCTGCGGCCTGGGTGAGTGCGGCGCCTGCACGGTGCTGATCGACGGTGTGGCCGCGCGTTCCTGCGTGATTCCCGTGAAGGCGGCAGTGGGCCGAGAAGTGACCACGCTGGAAGGCCTGGGATCGCGCCAGTGTCCGGGCACCACGCAGCAGGCCTTCATTGACTGTCAGGCCGCCCAGTGTGGCTACTGTCTCAATGGCATGATCATGACGGTGGAGGCCTTGTTGCGTCGCAACCCGAACCCCACCGAGCAGGAGCTGCGCAACGAGCTGCACCACAACCTGTGCCGCTGCGGCACGCATGTGGAAATCATGCAGGCGGCCCTGCGCGCCGTGCAGCTGCGTGCGGAACGGGCCGCGCTGCAGGCGCCCTCCTGCGTTCCATCTTCAAGTGCGGGCGGGGTCCAGCCATGAACACGGCCAACACCCCCCCCGCCCTGCCTTCCGACCTGCTGCATGGCCTGGCGCTGCGCCCACCTGTCGCGGCCTGGGACGGGCTGCGCTACCAAGGCAGCGTGCCCGCCCATGCGTGGCTGGACCAGGCGCAGGCCATGACCGGCGTGGTGGCCGCCGTGCAGCGCGAGCATTTTCTGGGCGTGGTTGCCGTGGCGCTCGTCCATGCGCGGCAGGCGCTTGCCAGCCTGGTGCCTGTATGGAAGGACGGGCAGGCGGCCTTGTCGGCTCGCCCCGTCTCTCACGCCTCCAGATCGCAGGAATCGCACGAGTCGATCGATACCGGTCGCTACGTCTGGCGCATGGCCGATGTGAGCGCTGGTTCCGGCACGGCACGCGTGGCCGCGTGGAGCCTGGACGGTCATATCAGCCTCTGGCTGCCGCCGTGTGAAGCCGACGTACGCCAGATGATCGGCCGTGAACTGACCACGCTGCTGCAATGCCCAGAATCCGCGCTGAGGCTGTTCAGCATGCCTGCCATGGGCCCTGGCAGCGTGCATCCGCTGGACCTCATGGATGCAGCCGCCGATGCGGCCCTGCTGTCCCATGCCGTGGGCCGGCCCGTCAGCGTGGCCTGCGAGGCAGGGGCCGCGGGTACAGGCGGTAGCCGCGAGCTGGTGCTGCGCGTGGATGCGCAGGCTTCGCAGGCGCTTGAAGCCGGCACGATGGTGCAGGCCCATGAAGGCAATGCATCGCCGCAGCCCGACCTGCTGCTGTCCGACTCCCCCTGGGCCGTGCGCCCCAGCATGGCGCGCCTGCTGAGCCAGCCCGGTTTGACGCGAGCCGTCGCTCTGGCCACCGTGCTCGATGCCGGCGAAGTGCGCGAGCGCAAGGTGGTCGCCAGTCTGCGGCATGCCGGTGTCGACGATCTGAATGCCGCCCAAGTCTTTGCCCATGAAAGCCATTGGCATGAGCAGGCCCTGGGTCTGGGGCATGACCCACTGCAGTGGCGCCTGCAGCATTTGCCCGAAGGCCCGGTGCGCGATCTCGCGCAGCAGGTGGCCGAGCGTGCGCAGGTATCACCGCAAGACGACATTCCGCAAGACACCGATGGCCGCCTGCTGGGTCGAGGCTTTGCCACTGCCCAGCTGCAGACTCTGGATGCTCAGGGCGCCGACCTGCATGCATGGAGCGCCTGGGTGGCCGAGGTGGCCGTGCATCCGCTCACCGGCGAGATTGAGGTGACCCGAGTGGTGGCCGGCCATGACAGTCGCAGTCTACAAGCGGCCCAGGCGGCCAGTACGCGACCCGAAATCGTGCAGCAGGACCCGCAGTTGCTGGCCGATGCGCGCCGGTTGCTGAGCACGGCTCCCGCCTTCGACGACTGGACTGGTTCCGTCGCTTCCGCTACTGGTTTCGATGTGATCGCCAAACCTGGTTCCGATCTGGCGGAGCATGCGCGCGGCGATGTCGGACCCATCCGTCAGGGTGGTCTGGCGCTGGACGGGGTGGCCACGCTGCCCGCCGCCGCCGCCATTGCCAACGCCATCCACCATGCAACGGGCGTGCGCCTGCGCGAAGTGCCCTTTCGGCCCGAACAACTGCGCCTGGCGCTGGCCGGCGAGGGCGCGGGCAAATCATCCATTGCAAAGTCCGGTCGTGGCTGGGGCTGGCTGGCTGCAGGTGCTGCGGGCCTTGTCGGCATGGCTGCCATGGGCTGGCCGCTGAAACCGGCTCTGCCGCTGACCGACGGGCCCGACGTCTCTCTTTATTCGCCCCAGGCCCTGGAGCGCGGCCGCCTGGTGGCTGCCGCGGGCGACTGTGTGGTCTGCCATACGGCGCCGGGTGGTGCCTCCAATGCGGGAGGCTTGGGGCTGGAGACGCCGTTCGGCACCATTTACTCCACCAACATCACGCCCGACAACGAAACAGGCATCGGCCGCTGGTCTTATGCAGCCTTCGAGCGCGCGATGCGCCACGGCATCCACCAGGATGGACGTCAGCTGTATCCGGCATTCCCGTACACGGCCTTCGCCAAGCTCAGCGATGGTGACCTGCAGGCCCTATATGGCTATCTGATGTCCCAGCCCGCCGTGAAGGCCAAGGCCTCCGAGACGCAACTGGCCTTTCCCTACAACCTGCGCCCGGCCATGGCCGGCTGGAATCTGCTGTTCCACGACGCCACGCCCTTCAAGGCCGACCCCGCGCGCAGCGCCGAATGGAACCGGGGGGCCTATCTGGTCGAGGGCGCGGGCCATTGCGCGGCCTGCCACTCGCCGCGCAATGCGCTGGGGGCCGAAAAGAGCGGCATCCGCTATCTGGGCGGCGGCGAGGCCGAAGGCTGGAGCGCCCCTGCGCTCAACCAGCTGGCCGGCGGCAAGCTGCCCTGGAGTCGCGAGGAGCTGTACCAGTACCTGCGCACGGGCTTCTCGGCCCGCCATGGCGTGGCGGCGGGGCCCATGGCGCCCGTCATCCACGGCTTGGCCCAGTTGCCTGAAGCCGATGTGCGCGCCATGGCCACGTATCTGATGGAACTGCCGGGCCAGGCTGCACAGGATGCGCAGACCGCACCGTCCCAGGCTGCGCCCGTCGCTCCTCTGACTACAACTGTGGCCGCCCCCGTGGCCACGCCGGCCCCGGCGATGGAGCGCCAGGTCAACGGCGAGCGCATCTACCAGAACGCCTGCGCGGTCTGCCATGAGGCGGGCAGCGGGCCCACACTGTTCGGCGTCAAGCCTCTGCTAGCCCTGAATACCAACCTGCATGCCGCAAGCCCGGACAACCTGCTCCAGGTCGTCCTGAACGGTATCCAGACACCCGCCGACGATGCGCTGGGCTATATGCCCGGCTTCAGGGACAGCCTGGACGACAGGCAGATTGCGGACCTGATCGGATATTTGCGTCAACGATTTGCACCGGAGGAAAAAGCTTGGCCAGACGATACGAAGACGATTAAGCGGCTGCGAGCGCAGGTGCAGGCGCATGCGCCCTAGGGGCTGCAGCGGGCGGCGGCATGGGCGATGCCGCGGATATGGATCTCTTGCCCTGGAGTCTCTCCAGGGGCCGGGTCCGGACATCTGATGCTGGGGACAGGGGATGGACAGCCACGGACGGGCTATCGCTATGCCGACCGTACGGAATGTACCCATCGCCTGGATGCAGATACCGACATCTGGAATCTTTTTCATCGGTCCATGGAAATGGCGCCGAGGGAGGGGGTCGCTCTGGATGTGTGATGGGTGGAAAGCGCTGCACGAATAGGCCGAGGCCGAATGGCGGTGCTTGCGAGAAGACAGATTCAACAATTGCGATGACTAAAAAAGGAGTCCCTGCATGTCATCTACATATATTTCAGTGGAAAAAGGCATCCAGACTGCGGGTGTGGGCAAGTTTCAGTACCGGCTGTTCGTGATCTTTGGCCTGGTCTGGCTGGCGGACGCCATGCAGGTGCTGTCCATTGGTTTCAGTGCGCCGTCCATTGCCAAGACTTTCGGCAAGACTGTGCCCGAGGCGCTGCAGACCGGCACCTTCTTCTTCATCGGCATGCTGATCGGTGCCTTCGTCTTCGGCAGACTGGCAGACCGCATAGGCCGCCGCCCGGTGCTGATGATGGCCGTGGTGATCGACGCCCTTGCGGGAGTGGCTTCGGCCTTTGCGCCCGAGTTCGCCTGGCTGCTGGTGCTTCGCTTCATCACAGGCATAGGCGTGGGCGGCACGCTGCCCGTGGACTACACCATGATGGCCGAGTTCCTGCCCAGCGACCGCCGTGGCCGCTGGCTGGTGCTGCTGGAGTCGTTCTGGGCCGTGGGCACCATCTTCCTGGCCATCCTGGCGCTGGTGGCCGTATATTGGGGCGAGGATGCTTGGCGCGTGATCTTTTTCGTGACCGGACTGCCGGCGCTGATCGGCGTGGTGCTGCGCTTCTACATCCCCGAATCGCCCATGTACCTGAATCGCAACGGCAAGTCCGAAGAGGCGCGCAAGGTGCTGCAACGGGTGGCCAAGGTCAACGGAAACACGGTCGACATCCCGGCCCTGCAGCCTGAAAAGCAGGAGCGCAAGTCTCTCTTCGCCCTGTTCTCGCAAGATCTGCGCCGTCGCAGCTTCTCGCTGTTCCTGGCTTGGGCGCTGATCTCCATCGCCTACTACGGCGTCTTTGTCTACCTGCCCGTCAAGCTCAGCAGCGAAGGCTTTGCCTTCATGCGTGGCCAGGTCTTCCTGGTGGTGCTAGCGCTGGTGCAGCTGCCCGGATTTGCGCTGTCGGCTTATGGCGTGGAACGCTGGGGCCGCAAGCCTACGCTGATCGGATTTCTGCTGCTCAGCGCCGTGGGCTGCATGCTCTATAGCCTGGGCTCCTCACCCTTCGTGGTGATCGGATCGACGCTGCTGATGAGCTTCTCGCTGCTGGGCACCTGGGGCGCGTTGTATGCCTTCACGCCCGAGGTCTACCCGACCGACCTGCGCGCCAGCGGCATGGGTATGGCAGGTGCTGTGGCGCGCTTCGGCGGCCTGTTCGCCCCGGCCATCATTGCGCCCATCATGGCCACCCACTTCACCATGGCCCTGGCCGTACTGTCGGCGATGCTGGTCGGTGGTGCGCTGTCGATCTGGGCGGTGGACGTGGAGTCGCGCAATCGGGCGCTGGATTGATGACGGCCTGAGCGGCCGGCTCAGCAAAAAGGCCAGAAGGATTGCTCCTTCTGGCCTTTGCTTTTTTGGGGGCTGCGGCAGCTCATTCGGAGTCGCTGCCTTCCAGCATCTTTCTGAGCAGGAAATCCAGCGCCAGACGCTCCGCGGGATTGAGCTTGCCGTATGTGCTTTCGGTGATCTGCTTGGCAAAGGGCTCCATGTCGTGCACCAGATCCTGACCGGCTTCGGTGAGGTTGATGACGACCTTGCGCCGGTCCATGCGGTCATGCTCCACCTGAACCAGTTCACGCTGCTTGAGTCGGTCCACCACGCCGCGTATGGTGGCCTGATCGATCACCGTAGCCTTGACGATGTCGGCCAGTGAGCTGCCTTTGTTGTCACGCACAGAGCACAGCACCACGAATTGCGCCGCCGTGAGCTGAGAGTCGGGAATGTACTGCTGGAAAAGCGCGGCATGCCTTTGATAGACGCGTCGCAACAGGTGGCCGATCTGGTCCGAAAAGTGATAGCCATCCTGTGGCGTCATGGCTGATGGCTGCTGAATCATGGTTCGCGTGAGCTTACCAAAAATCACGCCAAGTACCGTGATTTGCGACAAGCGCGGTGCATGGGCGAGACGCTGTAAAACTGCTTCAAAGCAGCACGTGCGGCAAGGAGGAGCATCAGGGCTTGCGAGTACATCGGCGCAGGTTGCCAGCTCATTCGCGCATTGAATGGTGCAATCAGGAATATGAATTTGACGGCTTGCCGGTCAGGGCTTGAAATGGCGGGAGAGACAAAGCGTCTGCGGAACAGACCGCGCCGCTTCCACAATGAAAGCCAGTTGGGACACCCATGCCAGCCATTCAAGGGAAGATCATTCCCATCACCTTCGACGGAGCCGCCAGTGCCGGTTCCGCACTCGGTGGCCATGAACGCGAAGCCGTCGAGCACGCCATTGCCAAGCATGCATCGCGCCCCGGTTCCCTGATCGAGCTGCTGCACTCTCTGCAAAATGCGCTGGGCTTTATCCCGCGTGCAGCCGTGCCAGTCATTGCCGAGGCCCTGAATCTTTCGCGTGCCGAGGTCCATGGTGTTGTCAGCTATTACCCGCATTTGCGCGAGCAGCCGCATGGCAGGGCGCTGATCCAGATCTGCCGGGCCGAAGCCTGCAAGTCGCGTGGTGGCGATGCACTGTTTGCCCATGCGCAGGCGACGCTGGGCTGCCAGGCCCATGGCACGAGCGCCGATGGCAGCGTGACGCTGGAGCCTGTTTACTGCCTGGGGCTGTGCGCCCAGTCGCCGGCCGTGATGGTCGACGAGAGCGAAGTCCATGCGCGGATGACTGCGGACCGGCTCGATGCCCTGCTGGAGGAAATACAGCGAAAACGACTTGAAACCAAGGCAGATGAAGCGCAAGCAGCTATCGAAAATGAAGCGGTTGCTGCCACGCGCATCTATGTGCCGCGCGATGCCGCGGCCCTGGCCGTGGGCGCGGATGCGGTGGCCCAGGCGCTGCAGCGCGAGTGCGAGGCGCGAGGCCTGGCGGTGGAGCTGGTACGCAACGGCTCGCGTGGCTTGCTGTGGCTGGAGACCCTGGTCGAGATTGAGACTGCACAGGGCCGCGTGGCCTACGGCCCGGTTCAGGCGGCTGACGTGCCGGGTCTGCTGGACGTCGGCATGCTGCAGGGCCAGTCCCATGCGCTATGCCATGGGCTGACCGAGCAGATGCCTTATCTGGCACGGCAGGAACGTCTGACTTTTGCACGCGTGGGCATCATCGATCCGCTGAGCCTGCGGGACTACGAGGCCCATGGCGGCTGGCAAGGCCTCAGGGCCGCTGCGGTCATGGCGCCCGAAGCCATCGTCCAGCAGGTGCTGGACTCCGGCCTGCGCGGTCGCGGTGGGGCGGCATTTCCGGCGGGGATCAAATGGAAGACCGTTGCGGCTGCAGAAAGTGCGGGAACAGGGCCGCAGAAGTACATTGCCTGCAATGCCGACGAAGGCGATTCGGGCACGTTCGCCGACCGTCTGCTGATGGAGGGCGACCCGTTCTGCCTGATCGAGGGTATGGCGATCGCTGGTCTGGCCGTGGGTGCGACTCAGGGCTATATCTATGTGCGCAGTGAATATCCGCACTCGATTGCGGTGCTGAACGAGGCGATTGCACGCGCCAGTGCGGCGGGCTGGCTGGGCGCCAATGTGGCCGGCAGCGGCAAGGCGTTTTATCTGCAGGTGCGCAAGGGGGCTGGCAGCTATGTCTGCGGCGAAGAGACCGCCATGCTGGAGAGCATCGAAGGCAAGCGCGGCATTGTGCGCGCCAAGCCGCCGCTGCCCGCAATCGAAGGCCTGTTCGGCAAGCCCACAGTCATCAACAATGTGATCACGCTGGCGACCGTACCCATCATCCTGGCCAGGGGCGCGGCCTTCTATCAGGGCTATGGCATGGGTCGCTCGCGCGGCACGCTGCCGTTCCAGCTGGCCGGCAATATTGCGCAAGGCGGCCTGGTGGAAAAAGCTTTCGGCCTCACGCTGCGCGAGCTGGTGCAGGACTTTGGCGGCGGCACCGCCAGCGGTCGACCCATCAAGGCCATTCAGGTGGGCGGCCCGCTGGGCAGCTATGTAGCGCCCGAGGACTGGGATGAGCCGCTGGACTATGAAGCCTATGCCGCCAAGGGCAATGTGGTTGGCCATGGCGGTCTGGTCGTGCATGACGACGGCGCCGATATGGCGCAGCTGGCGCGCTATGCCATGGAGTTCTGCGCCATCGAGTCCTGCGGCAAGTGCACGCCCTGCCGCATCGGCTCCACGCGGGGAGTGGAGGTGATAGACCGCATCACGCGTCAAGGCGGAGTCGAGCATGCGGGCAATGTGGCGCTGCTCGAGAGCCTGTGCGACACCATGCAGCACGGCAGCCTGTGTGCCATGGGCGGCATGACCCCCTATCCGGTGCGCTCTGCGCTGCAGCACTATCCGCAGGACTTCGGTATCGAGCCCGTGCAGACCGTGAACCACGCCTGAGGAGAGAGCCATGCTGGAACATTTGAAGAACACCGATTGCGGAACGCCTGCCAGTCTGTCCGAGGAGCGGGTCACGCTGCATATAGACGGCCGCGAGGTCACCGTGCCCAAGGGTACATCATTGATGCGCGCCGCTGTCGATGGCGGCATCAAGGTGCCCAAGCTCTGTGCCACTGATTCGCTGGAGCCCTTTGGTTCCTGCCGTCTGTGTCTGGTGCAGATCGAGGGGCGCAAGGGCTTTCCTGCGTCCTGCACCACGCCTGCCGAAGCGGGCATGAAGGTGCGCACCCAGAGCCCGCAGCTGCAGGAGCTGCGCAAGGGCGTGATGGAGCTCTATATCTCCGACCACCCGCTCGATTGCCTGACCTGTTCGTCCAACGGCGACTGCGAGTTGCAGGACATGGCCGGAGTGGTTGGCCTGCGCGAGGTGCGCTATGGCATGGATGGCGCCAACCACTTCAAGGGCGAAGCCAGGGCCGAGGTCGATACCTCCAACCCGTATTTCAACTACGACCCCAGCAAGTGCATTGTCTGCAATCGCTGCGTGCGCGCCTGCGAGGAAACGCAGGGCACGTTTGCGCTGACGATCAGCGGACGCGGTTTCGAGTCTCGCATCACAGCAGGTCAGGGCGACGGCTTCATGGCCAGCGACTGTGTGAGCTGCGGCGCCTGCGTGCAGGCCTGTCCCACGGCCACGCTGCAGGAAAAGACCGTGGTCGAGCTGGGGCAGAGCGAGCACAGCGAGATCACGACTTGCGCCTACTGCGGCGTGGGCTGCGGCTTCAAGGCCGAGATGAAGGGCGAGCAGGTGGTGCGCATGGTGCCCTGGAAGGACGGCAAGGCCAACGAAGGCCATGCCTGCGTCAAGGGGCGTTTTGCCTGGGGCTATGCCACGCACAAGGACCGCATCACCCAACCCATGATCCGCTCCAAGATCACCGACCCCTGGCGCGAAGTGAGCTGGGAGGAGGCGATAGGCCATGCGGCCAGCGAATTCCGCCGCATCCAGGCCAAGCATGGCAGGGACTCGATTGGCGGCATCACCTCGTCGCGCTGCACCAACGAGGAAACCTATCTGGTGCAGAAGCTGATCCGCGCGGCCTTCGGCAACAACAATGTCGATACCTGTGCGCGCGTCTGTCACTCACCCACGGGCTATGGCCTGGGCCAGACCTATGGCACGTCGGCAGGCACGCAGACCTTCAAGTCGGTCGAGCACTCCGATGTGATCATGGTGATCGGCGCCAATCCCACGGCGGCGCACCCGGTGTTCGGCTCGCGCATGAAAAAGCGGCTGCGTGGCGACTCCCGGCGTGCCGGCGCCGGCCTGATCGTGATCGACCCGCGCGAGATCGAGCTCGTCAACTCGCCCCATGTCAAGGCCGACTATCACCTGCAGCTGAGGCCCGGCACGAATGTGGCCATGATCACGGCGCTGGCCCATGTGATCGTCACCGAAGGCTGGCTGGCCGATGCCTATATTGACGAGCGCTGCGACGCCAAGTCCTTTGCGCAATGGAAGGAGTTCGTTGCCAGGCCCGAGAACTCGCCCGAGGCCACGGCCGACATCACCGGCGTGGCTCCCGAGCTGGTGCGTGGTGCGGCGCGGCTGTATGCATTGGGCAGTGCGGATCATCCGCAGGGAAGGCAGGTCAACTCCGCCATCTACTACGGCCTGGGCGTGACCGAGCATGCCCAGGGATCGACCATGGTCATGGGCATTGCCAATCTGGCCATGGCCACGGGCAATGTGGGGCGCGAAGGCGTGGGCGTTAATCCCTTGCGCGGGCAGAACAATGTCCAGGGCTCCTGCGACATGGGTAGCTTTCCGCATGAGCTGCCGGGCTATCGCCATATCTCGGACAGCATCACCAGAGCCGAATTTGAAGGCGCCTGGGGCGTGAAGCTCAGTCCCGAGCCGGGCTTGCGCATTCCCAATATGTTCGAGGCCGCGCTGGAAGGCAGCTTCTTGGGCCTGTACTGCGAGGGCGAGGACATCGTGCAGTCCGACCCGAACACCCAGCATGTGACGGCAGCGCTGTCGGCCATGGAATGCGTGGTGGTGCAGGATATCTTCCTCAACGAAACCGCCAAGTACGCCCATGTGTTCCTGCCCGGATCGTCCTTCATGGAGAAAGACGGCACCTTCACCAATGCCGAGCGTCGCATCTCGCGCGTGACCCAGCTCATGCAGCCGCTGGCCGGCTATGCCGACTGGGAGGTGACGCAGCTTTTGTCCAAGGCGCTGGGCTATCCCATGAACTACGGCCATCCGCGTGAAATCATGGCCGAGATAGCGGCCCTGACCCCGACTTTCGCGGGCGTGAGCTACGAGAAGATAGAGCGCCTGGGCAGCGTGCAGTGGCCCTGCAACGAGGGCACCGAAGAGGCGGGCACGGCCATCATGCACCAGGATAGATTTGTGCGTGGCAAGGGCCGCTTCATCATCACCCAGTACGTGGCCACCGATGAAAAGGTCACCCAGCGCTTTCCGCTGCTGCTGACCACGGGGCGCATTCTCTCGCAGTACAACGTGGGGGCACAGACGCGGCGCACGGCCAACAGCCAGTGGCATGGCGAGGACAGGCTCGAGATTCATCCACATGACGCACAGGACCGTGGCATCCGCGATGGCGACTGGGTGGGCATTGAAAGCCGCGCCGGCCAGACGGTGCTGCGCGCCACGGTGACAGAGCGCATACAGCCCGGCGTGGTCTACACCACCTTCCATTTCCCCGAGTCGGGCGCGAATGTGATCACCACCGACAGTTCGGACTGGGCCACCAACTGCCCCGAGTACAAGGTGACGGCCGTGCAGGTATTGCCTGTGGCGCAGCCTTCAAGCTGGCAGCAGGGCTACAGGCGTTTCAACGACCAGCAGCTCGGTCATCTGGCCGCAGCCCAGCTGGAGATGGGAAGTCAGTGATGGATGTGAACAACCTGATCCGTATGGCCAATCGCATAGCCGAGTTCTTCGAGGCCATGCCAGAGCATGACGAGGCGCTCGACGGTGTGGCCCAGCATATCCAGAAGTTCTGGGAGCCGCGCATGAGGCTTCGCATTCTGGCGGCTTTGAATGAGCCTTCGGAGGCTGCGCAGCTGCGGCCTCTGGTGCGCGATGCCTTGCACAAGCATGCCGCGTTGCTGAGGCCTGTGCAGGCATAGCACAGTGCGCCAGACGGTAGCGGCATGCATCCATCCGGAATGTGTTGCGGGTATATTGGGTCTGCAGACCCCTGATCTGAGCCGCTGCCCGCGATCGAATGGCCGCGGCTTTTTTTATTGCCATATTCATGACTTCCGAATCCGTCAAGAGCTCTTTGATGAGCGCGCATCTGCGTCTTCTGGGCATGGCCCTGATGTGGGGCGCTTCCTGGCCGGCAGGCCGCATTCTGGCGCTCAATATGCCGCCTCTGGCGGCGTCGGCGCTGCGCTTTTTGCTGGCTGCGACCCTGTTGCTGCCCTGGCTGTATTTCTCGGGCGGGCTGGGTGCTCTCAGGCACTGGTCTGTCAAGACCTGGCTGGGCATGTTTGCCGCAGGCGCGACCGGGGTGTTCGGCTACGCCAGTTTTTTCCTCACGGGTCTGCAGCATCTGCCTGCGGGCAAGGCTGCGCTGCTCATCACGCTCAATCCGGTGGTCACGCTGGCGTTTGCGGTGTGGCTTTTCAAGGAGCGCATCAACGCCACCATTGCGCTGGGCATGTTGTTGGCGGCCTGCGGCGCCGTGGTGGTCATCTCGCATGGCGATCCCATGCAATTGCTCCACGGAACGGTAGGGGTGGGCGAGATGCTGATTCTGGGCTGCGTGGCCTGCTGGGTTTGCTACACGCTGATTGGCCGCGCCATGCTGGCAGGCGTGGATGCGCTGGCTGCGACCACCGTGACTTCCATTTTTGGCGCCTTGCTGCTTCTGGCCGCCAGCCTGGTGCTGGAAGGCCCGCAGGGGCTGGTTTCAGCATTTCGGGCCAGCGGCACTGCCTGGACTGCCATGGTCTTCATGGCCTATGGCTCCACGGCCCTGGCTTATGCCTGGTACTTCGCGGGCGTCAAATCGCTGGGCGCAGGTGCGGCCTCGGGCTATATCACGCTGGTGCCGGTGATCGGCGTTCTGCTTTCTGCCCTGCTGCTGGGCGAGAGCATTGAGGGCTCCATGGTGCTCGGCGGTGCCATGGCGGTGCTGGGTACAGCCGTGATGAACTGGGGGCGTCGGTCAACAGCCTGAGGTTGTACCTCATGTTTGGTAGCATAAAGCGCTTGTCAAGAAAGCATTTCAAGCCGATTTTTCTGATATGGGCCTGGCTTGTTCAGGGTGCGAAAGCCGCTGCTGCCTGCGGCTCAAGCCTGGTTGATCGTGCCTGCGTTCACGATCATCTGGGAGATCACCTCCAACTGATGTTCGGCTGCTGCATCGTCTATCTCGAACAGGCGCATGACGGCCAGGCCTCGCAGCGCAGCAAACACCACAGATGCAAAGTGGCTGGGCTGAGGATGGCGCTCGGCGATTTCCGGGAAAACCTCCACGAAGTGTTCGAAGGAGGCGGGGTCATGCTGGGAGCGGTGCGCGTTGATGCGCTCGAATAGCGGTGTGCTCTTGCAGCCGAAAAACATGCTCCAGGTCGCCACATAGCTGGGTTGGGCATAGACGCTTTGCCAGGCCCTGCGCACGAATTCGCGAGCGCGCGGCTCCAGCGGCAACTGCGCGGCATCTTCGGGCCAGCCTGCGCCCGCAGCCGCCAGCGGCGCCATGATTTCATCGACCACCTGCTCCATCAGCGCCTGGCGGCTGCCGAACTGGTGCTGCACCGCCCCCAGCGTGACTTTGGCACCACGCGCAATTTCCTGCAGATTGGTCTGCTGAAACCCAACCTTCTGTAGCAGTCGTATGGCGGATTTGATGATTTTGCGCTGAGTGGTCTGACTGCGTTCTGCCTGGGTACGGCGGGGGGCGGTTTTGCTTCCTGTTTGATTCATGGGCTGCGTGTGTGATTCATAAGGCGTCGATGACGCACCACACCAGATGCTACACGCTCCGGCACTGACGGCTGGATGGGCCTGCTTGGGTAATTTCACCCTCGGGTAATCCATGATAAATAAAGATTAAACGTTTAATGTTTTATGTTTTAGACTCCGCCTCCATTGTTGTTCATCAGCGACCTTGGAGAGCGAGTCAGCTTCCGAGGGCTCTTATTGGAAACCGCCATGTCACGCTCTGTTTACCGCCTTCCCGCCGACGACCGCACCAATGGATGGAGCGCGCTGCTGGGAACTCGCCAGCCGAAGGCGCCGCTGCAGGGCGATGTGGCGGTGGACTGGGTCATCGTGGGCGCCGGCTATGCGGGGCTGGCGGCAGCACGCCAGCTGGCACAACAGCAACCTGATGCTTCCATCGCCGTGGTGGATGCGGGCGTGGTGGGGGAGAACGCCTCGGGCCGCAACTCGGGCTTCGCGATCGATCTGCAGCACAGCTCGGCGCCATCGGACGCCGCGGTCGAGGCGGGCCGCCGCGTGATCCGCGTCAACCGCTTTGCCGTGGATGCACTGGAGCGGGCAGTGACTGAGCACAGCATCTCCTGTGGCTGGCAAAAGCGCGGCCGCTACCACGTGGCAGTGACGGAGGAGGTGGCGCAGAAGTCGCTCAAGCCCTATGCACGCAATCTGGATGCCTGGCAGGAGTCCCATGAATATCTGGATCGTGATGCGCTGCGCCAGCGCATAGGCACCGATTACTACGCGGCAGCGGTCTACACGCCGGGCACGCGCCTCATGAATCCCGCGGCGCTGGTGCGTGGTCTGGCCGACAGCCTGCCGTCCCAGGTGCAGCTGTTCGAGAACTCGCCGGTCATCGAGGCGAAGCTCGAAGGCGCGACTCCCTTTGTCCGCACGGCCCAGGGCAGCATCCGTGCGCGCAAGGCCATTCTGGCGGTCAATGCGTTCTCGCAGTCATTCGGCGTCTACCAGGAGCGCCAGGTACCGATTCTGCTGTTCGCCAGCCTCACTCACCCGCTCAGCGATGCCCAGATCGCCCAGCTGGGAACGGATGTCGCCTGGGGTGTGACGCCCGCGCATGGCGTGGCGGGTTCCACGGTACGGCTGACGCACGACCGGCGGCTGATGATCCGCCAGGGGTTCGAGTATTCACCCAGCCTGCGCACCACTGACGGGCGCCGCGCCAAGGCCAGGGCCATGAACCAGGCGCTGTTGCGCCGCCGCTTTCCACAGCTCGGGGCCATCGAACTCGAGCATTTCTGGATGGGCTGGCTGGCGGTCTCGCACAACCATGCGCCCGCCTTTGGCCGGATTGGCGACAACGCCTGGGCAGCGTCCTGCTGCAACGGCTCGGGCATCGTGCGCCATACCGCTGCCGGCATGCTGATCGCCGACCTGGCGCTGGGACGCAAGAACCCGCTGATCGACGACTTCCTCGTCGAGGGCACTGCCAACTACATCCCGCCGCGCCCGCTGCGCGACATCGGCGTGGGACTCACGCTGGCATGGGATATGTGGCGCGGCCGGGCCGAGCAGTAAGCGTTTTTCGGATCCGCATAGGTAGATATAGATAACAGGAGACAAACCATGCATACCCCTTCCTCCAACGGGCATCTGGAGCGCAAGCTCAAGAACCGCCATATCCAGCTGATTGCGCTGGGCGGCACCATAGGCACCGGGCTGTTTCTGGGCTCGGCCGGCATCATCGAGCTGGCCGGCCCTGGCGTGCTGCTGGGCTATACCATCGGCGGCCTGCTGATCTTCTTCATCATGCGTTTCTTGGGCGAAATGCTGGTCGAGGAGCCTTCTGCCGGTTCGTTCAGCTATTTCGCCAACCGCTACGTGGGGCGCTTTGCCGGTTTCCTGTCGGGCTGGAACTGCGTGGCCCTCTATGTGCTGGTGGGCATGCTGGAGTTGACTGCCGTGGGCAAGTTCATCCAGTTCTGGTGGCCCGATATCCCGGTCTGGGTGACGGCCGCCGTTTGCTTTGTGCTTATCAACGGCGTGAACTTCATCAACGTCAAGGCCTATGGCGAGTTTGAGTTCTGGTTCGCGCTGATCAAGATCGTGGCCGTGGTGGCGATGATCGCCACGGGCATCTACCTGCTGTCCACCACGCACAACCCCACGCAGACGATCAGCAACCTGTGGACGCAAGGTGGTTTCCTGCCGAACGGCTTCAAGGGTCTGTTCATGGCCTTTGCCTTCATCATGTTCGCCTTCGGCGGCGTGGAAATGCTGGGCTTTGCCGCTGCAGAAACCGAAGAGCCGCGCAAGGTCATCCCCAAGGCGATCAACCAGCTCATGGTGCGCGTGCTGCTGTTCTATGTGGGATCGATGGCCGTGCTGCTGTCGCTGACGCCCTGGACTGATCTGGTGGCCCAGCTCAAGGCCGGTGGCGGCACCTACAGCAGCAGTCCCTTTGTGCTGGTGTTCTCGGGCATGGGCGAGCACCTGGCCGCGCATATGCTGAATTTCGTGATCCTCACCGCTACGCTGTCGGTCTACAACAGCATGGTCTACAGCTCCAGCCGTCTGCTGTATGGCATGGCCCAGGAAGGCAACGCACCGAAGTCGCTGGCTGAAGTCAACAAACGCGGTGTGCCCGTGAAGGCCATCGTCTACCCCGGCATCGTCACTGCCTTCTGCGTGGTGCTGAACTATGTGGCGCCTGCCGGCGTGATCGAGTTGCTGATCTCGTTGATCACGGCGGCGTTGGTGATCATCTGGACCATCATCATCATTTCGCACCTGAACTACCGCAAGCTGCATGATGCCAAGGGCACGCAGCGCAGCTTCAAGGCGCCGCTGTTCCCGCTGACCAACTACATCTGTCTGGCGGCCATGGCGCTGGTGGTGGTCGTGATGCTGCTCACCCCCGGAGTACGTGCCTCTGCCTATGCCATTCCGGTGTGGGTGCTGGCGGTCTATGCCATGTACCGTATGGTGTTTCGCCAGCCCGTCCGGCTGGTGCAGACTGCGGTTTGATTGAATGAGGACTTACGCAAACAAGGATGCGCCAGGACTGTTTTTTGAGGAAAAGCTCTTGTCCGAACCTGATTTGCGTAAGTCGTGTGAATGAGGGCTTGCGCAGACCTTGGCGCCAGCCTGTTGTAACCCCTGAACCTTGAGAGCACTTCGATGAACTCCACTGCAACCTTTTATCCCGCGCCCGGCGGCATGCCCTTCTCTTCCGCAGTCCGCGCAGGCGGCCTTCTGATGCTGTCGGGGCAGATCCCCTTCGGCGAGGACAAGCGCCCGCTCACCGGCCCCATCGAAGAGCAGACACATGCCGTGCTCAAGGCCATCGCGGCGCGGCTGGAGGCTGTGGGCAGCTCGCTGGACGATGTGGTGAAGGCCAATATCTGGCTCAGCGACCTGGCTCATTTCGATGCCTTCAACAAGGTCTATGCAAGCTATTTCAAGGAAGGCCGTTACCCGGTGCGCAGCCTGGTGCAGGCCCAGCTGGTTTTTGGCGTTGGCGTTGAGATCGAAGTCCAGGCGCTGGATAAAACTGCCTGATCGCGCCATCATCAACTTCATTTTTTTCAGGAAACCTCCTCATGACCGATTTGTTTGAAAACCCCATGGGCCTGTGCGGCTTTGAGTTCGTCGAGTTCGCCTCGCCTGCAGACGGCGTGCTGGAGCCGCTGTTCGAGAAGCTGGGCTTCACGCTGGTGGCCAAGCATCGCTCCAAGGACGTGGTGCTGTATCGCCAGGGCGGCATCAATTTCATCATCAACCGCGAGCCCAGGAGTCAGGCAGCCTATTTCACGGCCGAGCACGGTCCCAGTGCCTGCGGCCTGGCTTTCCGTGTCAAGGATGCGCACAAGGCCTACAAGCGCGCGCTGGAGCTGGGCGCCCAGCCCGTGGACATTCCAACCGGCCCCATGGAACTGCGCCTGCCCGCCATCAAGGGTATCGGTGGTGCGCCGCTGTACCTGATCGACCGCTACGAAGACGGCAAGTCCATCTACGACATCGACTTCGAGTTTCTGCCCGGTGTGGACCGCAATCCCAAGGGCCACGGTTTCCAGGTCGTCGATCACCTCACGCACAACGTCTACCGCGGCCGCATGGCCTACTGGGCCGACTTCTACAACAAGCTGTTCAACTTCCAGGAAATCCGCTACTTCGACATCCAGGGCGAGTACACGGGCCTGACCTCCAAGGCCATGACTGCGCCTGACGGCCTGATCCGCATTCCTCTGAACGAGGAAGCCAAGCAGGGCGGTGGTCAGATCGAGGAATTCCTGATGAAGTTCAATGGCGAGGGCATACAGCACATCGCGCTGCTGTGCGAAGACCTGCCCACGGCCATCGACAGCTTGCAGATGGCTGGCATTCCGCTGCTGACTGCCCCCAACGACATCTATTACGAGAACCTTGCCAAGCGCCTCCCCGGCCACGGCCAGCCCGTGGGCGAGTTGCAGTCGCGTGGCATCTTGCTGGATGGCACCACCGAAGGCGGCCAGCCACGCCTGCTGTTGCAGATCTTCTCCGAGCCGCTGTTGGGCCCCGTGTTCTTCGAGTTCATCGAGCGCAAGGGAAACTACCGCGAAGGCTTTGGCGAGGGCAATTTCAAGGCGCTGTTCGAGTCCATGGAACGCGACCAGATCAACCGCGGCGTGCTCGAAACCGCCAAGGAGTGAGCACCATGAAGATCGACCGCTTCCGTACGGTGGGCGACAGCGGCTCGATCGGCAACTAGGGGCTGGACTGCGCACCACCGGCCTCATCGACCATGCGGACATGTATCGACTGATGCGGGCCACGCGGCAAGAGCGCCAGGCCCTGCGCCAGGCGCTTTCCGAAGGCTTGCATTTTCCGGGCGCTACGGTGCCGGGTGTCTGCGGCCGCCATGAACTGGCGGTGGGTGCGCCGTAGCCTGAGCGCTTCAGCGGCTTGCTCAAAGCGGGTCGTAGCGCGCGTGCCTGGGGTTGAACCAGCGCAGTTCCTGCTTGCCCAGGCTTTGCAGATGCTCCCGCGCCTGTTGGACAAGAGGCATTTTCAGATCCTTGGGCTGCAGCGGGCGTGACTTGCCGGCTTCTTCCAGTCGCAGCACGCTGGCTTGCTCCCTGGTATCGCTATAGCTGCGCACCACAAGACTCAGGCCGCTCAGCGTAAAGCGGTAGATGTCGTACTCGTAGTAGTACTCGTAAAAGCCTTCGGCATCAGCTTCGCTGGCGTCGATATGGTGGCTGAACTCCACCTGCATGATGTCCGTGTTCATGCCTCAGGTGCAATCGGTGTGCAGCCGATGCATGCCGCACTTCACGCAGCGAAACAGGTAGCCGCCCACCGGATCACCGGTCTTGCTGATGGCCTGCAGATAGCGCTCCGGCATGTTGGCTATATCGGCTTGCAACTCGGCCTGCAGGGTCTGGATTTCGGCGTAATCGGTATAGCCAAGAAAGGCACAGGGCTGGTTGCAATGCACCAGCCACTGCTCCTGTTGCCAGCTGTGATAGCTGGGCGTGCGTTCGCAGACTTCCAGCAGCAGCACGTGATCCATGACGATGCTGTCAGGTTCGTCGGGATCGGCGCTCACGCCTTCAATGCCCAGGTAGTCGTTGAATTCACCCTCATATTTCTTGGCCGCGCTGCCGTCGGCAATACACCAGGGGCAGAGATAGTCCGGCTCTTCGCGGCTGTAAAACGAGCTGTTGTACTTGAGCTCACGCGCCTGGCCACAGCAGGAGCAGGTACCGCTTTCAGCCACAAACAGATCCAATGCATAGGCATTGGGGCTGAGTCGGAATTTCGGCAAATCCATGGAGAGGTCCATTCAGGTCTGGCGATTCTGGACGATGTTTTGCAGCAGATTTCGGCAGGCATCTTCCACCAGATCGAGCACATGCTCGAAGCCGCTGTCGCCGCCATAGTAGGGATCGGGCACTTCGCGCTCGTCAAAGCGCTGGCAGTAGTCGGTCAGCCGCTTCATGCGCTGCTGCTGGGCGGGTGTGGCGATGCGGCGCGCAGCGACTTCGTTGGCGCTGTCCATCACCAGTACCAGGTCGAAAGCGTCGAAATCCTGCTTCGTCAGCTGCCGTGCACGCTGTCGGCTGAGGTCATAGCCCCGGCGGCGCGCATGTTGCTGGCTACGGGCATCGGGAGCCTCCCCTACGTGATAGCCGTGCGTGCCGGCGGAGTCCACTTGCACCAGATGCTGAAGACCCGCATCCGCCACCATTTTTTCCAGCACGCCGTGGGCAGTGGGACTGCGGCAGATGTTTCCGGTGCAGACCATGAGAACGCGAACGGGTTTGGCGGCAGTCATGGCTGATCTTTCACTGTGGCTTGTACTTCGGCCATCCTGGTTTCCAGTGTGCGGATCTGGGTCTTGAGCTGGCGCATGCTGCTTTGCATGGTCACGGCCAGCAGGCGACGCATGCCTTCGAAGAACAGCACCATGAAAAGCACCACGGGCAGGACACCCCAGCGCAGCCAGGGCGAGGCCTGGTTGAGCCATGCGACGGCGCAGACCACCACGGCCATGGCGACAGCAAGATAGTTCCATTTCCTCGAACTCTGCATCTTGCTTTCGTACTTCTGCGCGGTGGCTTCGAGCTGCTGTTCGGTGACTCTGAGTTTGGCAATCGACGCCTGAATCTCTTCAAGGCTGGAGGGCTTGTCTGACGGCATAGGGCAGATGGTCGTTAAGAGAAGAGGCGGGTGTTCTGCCTGCTTGAATTGATTTTGATAGCTGAAGGCACTTTATGGGAAAGCGCTGCAGCGATATTTGATTAGAAGTGGTGTGTGCTGCTCAATGCATCGAACTCTGCGCTCCACTGCTGGCGCAGGCTGCGCTTTTCGCTCTCGTCTATCCAGGCCGCATCGATGCCGTTGAGCATGAAGTCCCTGAGGTCGGCAATCGAAAAACCAAAGTCGCTGACCATCTTGGTCCAGGCCCCTGTGGGGTCCACATGGTGCAGCGTGGGGTCGTCGGTGTTGGGGTGGATGCGAATGCCCATGGAAGGCATTTTTCGGATCGGGTGGTCCAGCGCCCAGCGCTCGGGTGCCAGCGTGCGCAGATAGTAGGAGTTGGTCGGCACCACGGTGAACACAATGCCCAGATCGGCGCAGCGCTTGGCCAGATCCGAGTTGTCGATGACGGTGTAGCCGTGGTCGATGCGGTCCACCTTGAGAGTCTCTATGGCCGTTTGCAGATTGTTCCAGGGCAGGCCGAATTCGCTGGCATGGGCCGTGGTCTTGAGGCCGTTCTGGCGCGCCAGCGCATAGGCCTCGGCGAACAGCTCGGGCGGGCGCTCGTTTTCGCGGTAGTCGATGCCGATGCCGGGCACATCTTCATGGCGGTTGTCCAGCATCCATTGCACCATCTGCACGGCGGCCTCGGCCGGGGCTTCGCGGTCGATGGACGGCACCAGGCGGCCACGTATGCCGCAATCCTTTTGCGCGGCTGCGGCGCCGGCCAGGATGGCTTGCTGGGCGGCGGCATAGCTCATGCCCGAGCATTGCACCGTGCCCGTGGGGTTCCAGAAGAATTCGGCATAGCGCACATGGTGGGCTGCGGCATCCTGCAGGTATTCATAGGTAATGCGCTCCAGATCGGCCGGCGTCTGCAGCAGCCACTCGTCGAGTGCGCGCAGCACGCGCAGCACGCCCACGGGCTTTTCGCCGCGCGTGTAGAAAGCCTCGATTTCTTCGGCAGTCAGCGGCGCCTTGGCGCGCTGCACCAGTTCGATGAAGGTGTTTTTTCTGACCGTGCCCAGCAGATGGCAGTGCAACTCCATCTTGGGGATGGCGTGGGCAAAGGCGGTCAGTTCAGGTGTGGGGGCAGTAGGCGCGGCATTCATGCCGCAGATGGTAGTGGCTTGCGATCAGCCTTGCCGTAGGCAGTTTTACGTTACGGTGCCAGGAACAGCCGCGGCACGGACGCCGCCAGCATGGCGATGCCCGAGCAGGTCAGCAGGCTCAGCACGATCTGGCGAAAGCGGGCATCGCTCACGCCTTTGTAGACGCGGGTGCCGAAGATCACGGGCACCAGCACGGCCGGCAGCACGATGGCGAACGAGGGCCACATGGCGGGCTTGACCAGGCCGGTGGCCAGATAGCTGGCCATGGTGACGGCCAGCACCGAGAGGTTGAAGTTCTGGATCACCGTGCGTTGCACATGGCGCTCAAAGCCGCGCAGCGTGCACCACAGCGTGGGCACGGTGCCGCTGAAGCCGCCCAGCCCGCCCATGGCGCCGCCGATGAGCCCCGCAATCGCATCGCTGCAGCGGGCCAGCAGGCCGCCTCCCAGCGTCAGCCGGGGCAGGTGGGCGCTGAGCAGCATGGTGGGGCACCACAGCACCAGCAGGCAGCCCAGGCCGAACTTGAACCAGTCCATATTGAGATGCGGCATCACGGCCACGCCCATGGGAATGCCGGCCAGACCGCCGGCGATAAACGGCAGCAGCGACTTCCAGTGAAATTCGCGCCGCACGGTGAAGGCCGCAATGATCTGCCCCGTCAGCGAGCCGAACACCGAGAGCACGGCGGCCAGCTGCGGCTCCAGCACCCAGGCCCAGAACGACATGGCCACCATGCCGAAGGCAAAGCCCGACAGCCCTTGCACAAAGCCTGCCACCGCGGCCCCCAGGGCCACCACCAAGATCACTTCCACGTTCTGGCCTCCGTCTGAAGGCATCGATTATCGTCCCGCTCCAGCAGGGCATTGCCATGCAGTTCTGGCATGGCGGCAGGCCGCTGCGCTATCGTGCAGACCATGCAAGCATCATCTGTCTGGATTCTGGGGCTGCGCAATCTCTGGCGCGATCTGCGCGCTGGCGAGCTGCGCCTGATCATCGTGGCCGTGCTGCTGGCCGTGGCGGCACTGAGCTCGGTGGGTTTCTTTGCCGACCGCCTGCAGGCCGGCCTGCAGCGTGACGCCCGCCAGTTGCTGGGCGGCGATGTGGTGGTGGTCAGCGACAACCCCGCTCCCGCGGTTTTTGTGCAGCAGGCCAGGCAGCAGGGGCTGCAGACCGTGGCCACGGCCAGCTTTCCGACCATGGCGCGGGCCGCCCAGGAGCAGGGTGGTGCCAGCCGTCTGGTAGCGCTCAAAAGCGTGGAGCCCGGCTATCCTTTGCGCGGCGTGCTGCACCTGAATCAGGGGGCGGGTCAGCCAGACCTTGAAGTGCGCGCGATTCCTGAAAACGGCCATGCCTGGGTGGATGCGCCGCTGCTGGAGGCGCTGGGCCTGAAGCTCGGCGACCGACTGCTGCTGGGCGATGCGAGCTTTCATATCTCGCACATCATTGCCATCGAGCCCGATCGTGGCGCGGGTTTCATGAGCTTTGCCCCGCGCGTGATGATCAACAGCGCCGATCTGGCCGCGACGCGCCTGGTGCAGCCGGCCAGCCGCATCACCTATCGCCTGGCCGTGGCTGCGAAGTCAGACGCCGGGCGCGGCGCGCAGCGGGCCGCGCAGGACTATCTGGACTGGGCGCAGGAGCTGGCCAAGAGCCTGCATGGCGTGCGTGTGGAATCGCTGGAAAGCGGCCGCCCCGAAATGCGCCAGACCCTGGACAGGGCCGAGAAGTTCCTGAGTCTGGTGGCGCTGCTATCGGCGCTGCTGTCGGCCGTGGCCGTGGCACTGGCGGCGCGTGCTTTTGCCAACAGCCATCTCGATGCGTCGGCCATGCTGCGCGTGCTCGGCCAGAGTCAGCGCCGTATCGCCCTGGCCTATGTCGTGGAATTCGTGAGCATTGCCCTGGCCGCCAGCGCGGCCGGCGTGCTGCTGGGCTGGGCCGTGCACCATGTGTTCATCTGGCTGCTGGCCGGACTGGTCGAATCCGCCCTGCCTGGCGCGAGCCTGTGGCCCGCATTGTTCGGCATGGGCATGGGGCTGACCCTGTTGCTGGCGTTTGGCCTGCCGCCCGTGCTGCAGCTGGCCCAGGTGCCACCGCTGCGCGTGATGCGGCGCGATCTGGGGGCGCTCAAACCCGCCTCATGGCTGGTGCTGGGCGTGGGCGTGACGGGGTTTGCGGCCTTGCTGATGGTGGCTAGCCGCGACATCAAGCTGGGCCTGATTGCGGTGGGCGGCTTCGCCGTCGCCGTGTTGTTGTTCGCGGGCCTGGCCTGGCTGGCCGTCAAGCTGCTGCGCCAGGTGGTCAATGAGGCCACGGCGCCGCGATGGCTGGTAATGGCCACGCGCCAGGTCTCGGCCAAGCCCGTGTATGCCGTGGTGCAGGTCAGCTCGCTGGCCGTGGGGCTGCTGGCCCTGGTGCTGCTGGTACTGCTGCGCACCGATCTGATTGCCAGCTGGCGCAAGGCCACCCCTGCCAATGCGCCCGACCGCTTTGTGATCAATGTCCAGCCCGATCAGGCGCAGGACTTTCAGGCCGCGCTGAAAAAGGCTGGCGTGCACAGCTATGACTGGTATCCCATGATTCGCGGCCGGCTGATCGCCGTTAACGACAAGGCCGTCAGCCCCGATGATTATGAGGAGGATCGCGCCAAGCGACTGGTGGACCGGGAGTTCAATATCTCCACTGCCGAAACCATGCCGGATCACAACCAGATCGTGGGCGGCCGCTGGCAGGCGGGCGAGCAGGGCGCGATCAGCATGGAGGAAGGCATTGCCAAGACCCTGGGCTTGAAGCTGGGCGATACGCTGCGCTTCGATATCGGCGGCGAGGAAAGCGAAGCCCGCATCACCAGTCTGCGCAAGGTGGACTGGAGTTCCATGCGCGCCAACTTCTTTGTGATCTACCCCGTGCAGCACCTGGATAACGTGGCCGTGACCTATCTGGCGGCCTATCGCGCGCCCGATATCAAGGGCTTTGACAATGCGCTGGTCAATGAATTTCCCAACATCACCAATGTCGACCTGAGCAGCACGCTGGCCCAGGTGCAGCAGGTGATGGACCAGGTCATACGCGCCGTGGAGTTCCTGTTCGGCTTCACGCTGGTGGCGGGGCTGGTCGTGCTGTTTGCTTCCGTTACCGGCACGCGTGAGGAAAGAGCGCGCGAATACGCCATCATGCGCGCCGTGGGAGCCAGGTCGGGCCTGCTGCAGCAGGTGCAGAGCGCCGAGCTGGCCGGAGTGGGCCTGATGGCTGGCTTTCTGGCCAGCTGCGTGGCCCTTGCCGTGGGCTGGGCGCTGGCGCGCTGGGTGTTCGATTTCGAGTGGAATGTGCTCTGGTGGGTGCCCCTGGTGGGCGCGCTGGCGGGCGCATTGCTGGCCTGGCTGGCCGGCTGCTGGGCCTTGCGCGAGGTGGTCAGCCGCCCCGTGATGATCACGCTGCGCCAGGCGGCGGAATAAGAATGTTCTAAGGCTAGCCCTTGAACAGCCGCTCGCTCGCAAAGTCCACAAAAGCCCGGACCTTGGGCGAGAGCTGGCGGCTGGAGGGCCAGAGTGCCGAGAACTGCCCGCTATGCGTGAGCTGCTCGGCCAGCACCTGCTGGAGCTCGCCACGCGCCAGTGCGTCGCGGGCCAGGAAGTCGGGCATATAGGCCAGGCCCAGGCCTGAGACGGCTGCGCCCAGCATGGCTTCCATATTGTTGCAGACCAGGGCGATGGGCATGGCCGGCAGCCCGGGCAGCATCCACTCCTCGAGCTTGCCGCTGTTCAGAAAGCGATAGCGCAGGCTGCTGTGTCCGGCAAGGTCGGCCGGTGTGAGCGGCACGCCGCGCTCGGACAGATAGGCCGGCGAGGCTGCCAGAATGAAGCGAAACGGCCCGAGTCGGCGGGCCACCAGCCGCGAGTCGGCCAGCTCGCCGCTGCGGATGACCACATCGAGGCCGGCTTCGACAACATCGACCAGATGGTCGTTGAAGTCCAGATCCAGCTCCACCTCGGGATAGCGGGCCTGAAATTCGGGCAGCACGGGCAGCAGAAAACGGTAGCCGATGGTGGGCAGGCTCACGCGCAGCCGGCCTCGCGGCGCCTCGGCAGCGGCCTGCATGGCAGCGCGTGCATCGTGCAGCTCGTCGAGTATGCGCCGGCAGCGCTCGTGGAACAGAGTGCCTTCCTGCGTCAGACGCACCTGGCGTGTGGTGCGATGGAACAGGCGCAGGCCGAGCTGCTGCTCCAGGCGCGCCACGTTCTTGCCCACGGCGGAGGCCGAGATGCCGAGTGCGCGGCCGGCCTCGGCAAAGCTCAGAAGATCGGCGGCACGTACAAAGGACTCAAGTCCGCTGAAGCTGTCCATGGTAATTGGCAACCTTTGGTTGGTATTGTTGGGAGTGCTAAAGATATTTTCGTTTGATTGGAGCGCTTTTATCGTTCATGTCTGATTGATTCACGAAGCCAGCCCTCCATGTCTTGCTCCACTTCTCCATCCCGCCTGCAGGCGGATCTTCCTGTTGGCGCCCGCCGCGCATCGCCTGTCTGGGTGCTGCTATCAGTCTGCCTGGCCGCTCTGGCCATGCCGCTGAGCTTTACCGGGCCGGCCGTGGCACTGCCGGCGCTGCGCGAGGCACTGGGCGGCGGCCCTCTGGCGCTGAACTGGGTCACCAATGCCTTCATGCTGAGCTTCGGCGCCACACTGATGGCGGCAGGAGCACTGGCCGATGTCTACGGGCGGCGGCGCGTGTTTCTGGCGGGGCTGGCCGTCGTGGCGGGCAGCGTGCTGCTGCAGGTCTGCCTGCAAGGCAAGAGGGCCATCATCGGCTTCGATCTGTTGCGGGCGCTGCAGGGACTGGGCGCGGCTGCTGCACTGGCGGCAGGCACGGCAGGCCTGGCCCAGGCCTACGATGGTGCCAGGCGTACCCGGGCCTTCAGTTTCGTGGGTACCTCCTTTGGTGTGGGACTGGCCTTCGGGCCATTGCTGTCGGGTTGGTTGCTGCAAAGCTGGGGTTGGCGCAGCGTGATGCTCAGCGCCGCCGTCGCAGCATTCGCTGCGCTGCTGCTGGGCCTGCGCCATATGCCGGAGTCGCGCAATTCGCAGGCACAGCGGCTGGACCTGCCGGGGGCGCTGTCGTTCACGCTGGCGCTGGCTCTGTTGACCTGGGGCATGCTGCAGTTCCCGGAAACGGGCTGGTCGCATGGCCGCACATGGCTGCCGCTGACGGCTGCCCTGCTGGCGGCAGCAGCCTTTGTGCAGATCGAGTGCCGCAGTGCCCACCCCATGCTGGACCTGTCGCTGTTCCGCTATCCGCGCTTTGTCGGTGTGCAGTTGCTGGCCGCAGCACCTGCCTATGCCTTCGTGGTGCTGCTGGTGCTGCTGCCGCTGCGCTTCATCGGCGTGGAAGGTCTGGCACCGCTCGAGGCCGGGCAGCGCATGTTCGTGCTGTCGCTACCCATGCTGTGCGTGCCGTTGCTGGCGGGCTGGCTCTCGCGCTGGCTGTCGGCAGCCTTGCTCTGTGGGGCGGGACTGCTGGTCTGCGCCGCGGGCTTGCTGTGGCTGGGCCGCTGCGCGCCCGGCTCGGACCTGGCGCAGATGGCCGCACCGCTGCTGCTGATTGGTCTGGGCATAGGCCTGCCCTGGGGGCTGATGGACGGGCTGGCCGTGACGGTGGTTCCGCGCGAGCGTGCCGGAATGGCCACGGGCATCTTCAGCACCGTGCGTGTGGCGGGCGAAGGCATTGCCCTGGCCGTGGTCGGGGCGGCGCTGGCAGCGCTGCTGGCGCGGGAGCTGGCGGTCATCTGGCCGTCCATGCCGCATGGCTCGGCCGTGGCCCAGATGCTGGTCACCGGCAATATGCAGGGAGCGCTGGCGCTGATGCAAGACGCATCAGCCGCCGAGCTGCTCAAGGCCTATGGCCTGGCTTTTTCCAGCTTGCTCGATGTGCTGGCGGGCGTGACGGTGCTGACGGCCGTCGGTGTTTTCGCATTCCTGCGCTCGGGTACGGACATGCAGCATGTCCGACAATCGGGACTGACTCGCAAAGCCGCTACACATGCAGATTGAAGAAAAGCCCCCGTTTGACACCCCCTACGAATGGATAGGCGGGGAAGAGAAAGTCCAGCAACTGGTGACCCGCTTCTATGACCTCATGGATCTGGAGCCCGGCTACAAGGAGCTGCGCGCCGCCCATGGCAGCACGCTGGCCGACGCGCGCCAGAAGCTGTTCTGGTTTCTCTGCGGCTGGCTGGGCGGCCCCGACTATTATCAGGATCGTTTCGGCCATCCGCGTCTGCGCATGCGCCATATGCCGTTTTCCATCGGCATCCAGGAGCGCGACCAGTGGGTGGCTTGCATGGATCAGGCCATGGGCGAGACCGAGGTGCCCGAGGCCTTGCGCACGCGTCTCAAGGCCAGTTTCATGAACACGGCGGACTGGATGCGCAATCGCGGCGCCTGAGTTCTTGCCCTCGGCTTCAAAGCGTCAAATTTCCTTCACGATGTTGTAAGAAGCCCTGCCGACACTGCCTGTTTTTCAACAAGCAGGGTCAACCATGCAGGATTTCGATTTGCCTGGCGCAAAGCTGCGTTCAGGCGGTTTCTTCTCGGTATTGCAACAACGCCGCCATGTGCTGACGGCCGTGGGCTGTGCCGCCTTGCTGGCCGCCTGCGGCGGCAGCGACGACAGCAGCACAACGCCTGTCAGTGCGCAGCCTGCCACGGCGACGCTGGCCGTTCTGGAGACCACGGACCTGCACTTCAATGTGCGCAGCTATGACTATTTCAAGCTGGCCGAAGACAAGACCTATGGTTTCGAGCGCACGGCCACGCTGATCCGTGCGGCTCGCAAGGAATTTGCCAACACGCTGCTGGTGGACAACGGCGACACCATCCAGGGCACGGCCCTGGCCGACTACGAGGCCGAGGTCAAGCCCATCCCCTGCACGCAGCAGCTGTCCATGTACAAGGCCATGGGCGCGTTGAGCTTTGACGCGGGCACGCTGGGCAATCACGAATTCAACTACGGCCTGCCCTTTCTCAACCAGGTGCTGGGCGGCGGTCTGGATGTGGATGGCGTGGATGCCAGCCAGAAATGCGCGGGCAACGGCTATCCAGCCGTACTGGCCAATGTCTACAGCAGCAAGACCAGGAAGCCGCTGGTTCAGCCCTATGCCGTGCTGGAGCGCACCATGGTGGCCAAGGGCAGTGACGGCAAGGAAGTCAGGCTGCCCATCAAGATCGGCGTGATCGGCTTCACCACGCCGGGCATCATGAACTGGGACAAGCGCTATCTCGAAGGCAAGGTCTACACCGAGGGCGCGGTGGAGGCTGCCGGCAAATACGTGCCAGAGTTGCGCGCCAAGGGGGCCGATGTGGTGGTGGCGCTGCTGCATGGCGGTCTGGACGGCTCGGCCTATTCGGCCACCATGGAGAACCCCGGCCTGTATCTGTCCAAGGTGGCGGGCATCGACGCCATGGTCATGGGCCATCAGCACAGCGTGTTCCCCGACCTGTCGGCCAAGCCTGCATACAGCCAGAACGGTGTGGACAACCAGGCTGGCACCATCAACGGCGTGCCTGCGGTCATGGCCAGCTCCTGGGGCAAGGCTCTGGGCGTGATCCAGTTGCCGCTGCAATGGGACGGCAAGAAGTGGAGCGTGGCCAAGACCGGCAGCAAGAGCGAGCTGCGCAACATCCAGAACAAGGATGCCGCGGGTGCCACGGTGTTTGTGGATGCCGACCCGGCCGTCGCGCCGCTGATCGAGGCACAGCATCAGGCAGCCATCAGCTACGTGAAGACGCCCATAGGCAGCACTGACTTCCGCATGAGCACGCTGTTTGCCGATGTGGGCGACCCCGGCGCGATCCAGATCGTCAACCAGGCCCAGCAGGCCTATGTGGCCAGCTACATCAAGGCCAATCTGCCTCAGTACGCCAGCCTGCCCGTGCTCTCGGTGAGCGCGCCGTTCAAGTCCGGCTTCCAGGGCGGCAAGGACTTCACCGATGTGGCTGCCGGCTCGCTCGCCATCTACAACGCGGCCGACCTGTATCTCTACCCCAACACCGTATACGCGGTGAAGGTCAACGGCGCCGACATCAAGAGCTGGCTGGAGGCTGCAGCCAAGCGCTTCAACCAGATCGACGTGAACAAGACGGCGGAGCAGCCCTTGATCAGCAGCTTCCCGGGCTACAACTTCGATATGTTCACCACCGCCGATATGCAGTACGAGATCGATGTGACCCAGCCGCTGGGCAGCCGTATCAAGAACCTCAGATATCTGGGCAAGCCCATCGATACGGCGCAGGAGTTTGTGATCGCCACCAACAACTACCGGGCCACCAGCGGTGCCAGCTTCATCCCCAAGCTCGACGGCTCGTCGGCCATCTGGGCATCGCCCGATGCGAACCGTGATGTGGTGATCGAGTATGTGCGCAAGAATCCGCAGATTACCAGAGCGGCCAATGGCGCAGCCAAGAGCTGGCGCTTTGCCAAGGTGACGACGGCCGGCCCGGTGGTGTTCAGCTCCGGCACCAATGCCTTGAGCGTGGCCCAGGCGGCAGGCCTGACGGGAGTGTCTGTGCTGGCGGCCGATGACGGCTCGGGCAAGGGCATGAGCAAATACCAGCTCGATCTATCCAAGTAGGCGGCGTTGCCGCAATGACTGCCGCCGTGGCTCCAAAGGCCACGGCGGCTTTTTTCTGGGACTGGCTATGATGCGAGAAAATTTTCAGGGAGAGGGTATGACGGCATATATCGCGCTGGCAGTGGTTGTGGTGATCGTGATCTGGGCAGTTGCCCTCTACAACCGCTTGCGCACGCACAAGAACCAGGTGGAGAACGCGTTTGCGCAGATCGACGTGCAACTCAAGCGCCGTCATGACCTGATTCCCAATCTTGTGGAGGTCGCACGCGGCTATATGCAGCACGAAGCCCAGACGCTGGAGGCTGTGATTCGCGCACGAGGCGAGGCCGTCAGCGCTGCCGACAAGGCCCGTCAGTCGCCGGGCAAGGCGCAGGCCATGGGGGCTCTGATGGCAGCGGAGCAGGTGCTGGGCGGTCAGGTAGGCCGTCTGATGGCGCTGGCCGAGGCCTATCCCACGCTCAAGGCCGATGCCCGCATGCAGCAGCTCAGCGAAGAGATCACCAGCACCGAGAACCGCATCGGTTTTGCGCGTCAGTCCTATAACGACGAGGTGCTGGAATTCAACAATCAGGCCGGACAGTTCCCGGATCTGATCGTGGCGCGGCTGGTGGGTTTTGTGCATATGGACATGCTGGCTTCGACCCAGAGCGAGCAGGAGCGCGCCGTTCCTCAGGTCAGGTTCTGAGCGCATGCGTTTCTGGGAGCGACAGCGCCAGGCCCGGCGCAGCACGCGCTGGTTGCTGCTGGTGTTCGGCCTGTGCGTGCTGGCCGTGGTGGCATCGGTGCACCTGGGCTTGATGCTGGCCTGGTGGCTGGGCACTCTGGCATTCGGAGGCTGGGACTATCCCACGGGCTTTGCGGCTGTGAATATCGGCGTGACCTTGCTGCTGGTGCTGGGCGGCTGCTGGATAGAGCTGGACCAGCTGCGCCACGGCGGGCGCCAACTGGCTCAGCGCGTGGGTGCGCGCGAGGCCAGGCCCGGCAGCTCGCTGGCCGAGCAGCAACTGTGCAATATCGTCCATGAAATGTGCATTGCGGCGCACTGGCCTGTGCCCCAGGTCGCGGTGCTGGCGCGGACCGAGGCCATCAATGCCTTTGCGGCGGGCTGGGATGCGGAAGATGCCGTCATCGCCGTGACCCAGGGTGCGCTGGACCAGCTCAGCCGTGAGGAAATGCAGGGCCTGGTGGCGCATGAGCTGTCCCATCTGCGCGAGGGCGACACGCGCCTGAACATGCAGCTGGCCGGCATGGTCTACGGGCTGGAGCTGATTCACAACTTCGGCCAGAGCCTGCGCGAGCGCGACAGCATTCTTACGCAATGGTTCGGCCTCTTCATCCAGGCCGCGGGCTTTGTCGGCTGGCTCGGCGGCCAGTTGCTCAAGGCCGCCGTATCGCGCCAGCGCGAATACCTGGCCGATGCGCGCGCCGTGCAGTGGACGCGCAGCAAGGACGGCCTGGGCGGCGTGCTGCGCAAGGTGCTTACGCAGCGTGAGCTGGCCGAGCAGCAGTACGGCAGCTGGCAGCAGGACACGCGCAGCCACCAGGGGCTGGACAAGCGCATCGTGCAGCATATGCTGCTGGCCGAAACACCCCATGCCAGCCGCCTCGAAGACTGGCTGGAATCCCACCCCACGGTGTCCGAGCGCATACGCCGCATCTACGGCCGCGATATGCGGCCGCTGCCCTTGCCGCTCAATACCGTGCTGCAAGGGAGATAAACCTTTTGGGCTCAAGCCCAATGGAGATAGACGCGAGCAGCTATCGGATTGGAAGCGATGGGGCTCAGAACAGCTTGCGCTTGCCCGGCTGCAGCAGCACCACCAGCGCGCCCGCGCCACCCTCGGCCGGGCGGGCCTGGACAAAGGCCAGCACTTCTTTTTTCTGGACCAGCCAGCGCTGCACCTTGCCCTTGAGCACGGGGGTGCGGCCCGGCGATCCCAGGCCCTTGCCGTGGACGATGCGCACGCAGCGCACGCCCGTGCGGTGCGACAGCCGGATGAACTGGCCCAGCGCCTCGCGGGCTTCGTCCGAGCGCAGGCCATGCAGGTCCAGCTGGCGCTGAATGCTCCAGTGGCCGCCACGCAGCTTGCGGGTCACGTCGAGACCGATGCCGGGGCGGCGAAAGCTCAGCTGATCGTCCACGTCCAGCAGGGTGCTGACGTCGAACTCGTCGCTCATGGCTTCGCGCAGCACGTTCTGTTCGTCCAGCACCATCTGCAGCGGCAGCGGGGAGGGTGCCGGCTCCAGAAAGCTGACTTCGTTGCGCGAGCGCAGTGGCGTGACCTTGCCGACGCTGAGCGCAAACAGATTGCGTTCACGCTCGCGCGCTGCACGAGCCTCGGCCTGGGCAGCGGCCAGGGCTTCGGCCTGTTCGCGCATCTGCTTGAGATGGCGGGAGATGCCGGCCAGATCCTGCAGCGAGCGGTGTGCGTGGCTCATAGCAGACCCTCCTCGGCCATGGAGCAGGCAGCGCCCGGCCCGACGATGATGTGGTCGAGCACGCGAACATCGATCAATGCCAGGGCGGCCTTCAGTGTGTTGGTCAGAGACCTGTCGGCACTGCTGGGCTGCACGCTGCCACTGGGGTGGTTGTGCGCGAGGATCACCGCGCCGGCCTGATGGTGCAGGGCGCGCAGCACGACTTCACGAGGGTAGACGGAGGTTTGCGTCAAGGTACCGCGAAACATTTCTTCAAGAGCCAGCAAGCGGTTCTGACTGTCCAAAAACAGCACGGCAAACACCTCGTGCGGCCTGGCCGCCAGATGCAGCTGCAGATAGTGCTTGACGGCTTCGGGGGAGGAGAGCACTTCCCGCTCGCGCAGCTGCTGTGCCGTGGCACGGCGGGCCAGCTCCAGCACGGCCATCAGCTCGGCGCGCTTGGCCGGGCCCAGGCCTTTGACGGCTGTCAAAGCCTGGTAGTCGGCGGCCAGCAGCCCGGCCAGACCGCCTGTTCCCTGGTGATCACCGGGCAGCTCCAGCAGCTCCTGCGCCATCTGCAGCACCGTCTTGCCGGCCATGCCGGTGCGCAGAATGACGGCCAGCAGCTCGGCATCCGAGAGCGCAGCCGCGCCCCGCTGCGCGAGCTTTTCGCGCGGCTGGGCATCCAGGGGCAGGTCTTTGATGGGCATGGGCGTCAGTGCTCGCTTGCACAAGGGGGGAGGGGCGGGCCGTCCAACTCAACGCAGCCGCGAAGAGGTTATAGGCTCGCTCTTACAATGCAGCCCAGTTTATCGGGACTTTCATGACCACAAGCGCAACCCCTTCGGATCTGCCCGTCGTGCAGGCAGGCTCTTTTCTCACGCTGCATTACCGCCTGGCGGGCCCTGCGGGCGATGTGATCAATACCTTCAACGAAAAGCCGGCGACGCTGTCGCTGGGTGCGGGCGAGCTGTCGCCGGCCATGGAAGACAAGCTGATCGGCCTGGCCGAGGGCACGCACACCACTTTCGAGCTGCCCGCTGGCGAGGCTTTTGGCGAGCGCAACCCCGACATGATGCAGTGGGTGGCCCGCAAGCTCATGAACGAGCTCGGCGACCCGCATGAGCAATACACCGCAGGCGATGTGGTTCAGTTCCCCACGCCCGACGGCAGCGGCAGCTACGCCGGCGCCGTGGTGCAGGTGCGCGAGGACGGCGCCGTGCTGTTCGACTTCAACCACCCGCTGGCCGGCCAGCCCGTGACGTTTGAAGTGAAGCTGATCGGGGTACTTTGAAATGACACACCCCCTGAGCTGCTGCGCAGCTTCCCCCTTCAAGGGGGACGACGGCCTTTGCTGCGGGGCGGCCCTTGCTGGGGTCGGCCCGTGCCGCCGTCCCGCGCTTCAAGCGCGCCAGTGTCATGCCGTGCGAGTGGTGCGTAGCGCCAGGGGGTATTGAAATGGTGGGTGCCAAGGAAGTCCTGCTGGCCGAGCCGCGCGGCTTTTGCGCCGGGGTGGATCGCGCCATCGAGATCGTGGAGCGGGCGCTGGCCAAGTTCGGCGCGCCCATCTACGTGCGCCACGAGATCGTGCACAACACCTTTGTGGTCAACGATCTCAAGGCCAAGGGCGCCATCTTCATCGAGGAGCTCGACGAGGTGCCGCCCGGCGCCACGCTGATCTTCTCGGCCCACGGCGTCTCCAAGGCCGTGCAGCAGGAGGCCGAGCGCCGCGGCTTTGCCATCTTCGATGCGACCTGCCCGCTGGTCACCAAGGTGCATGTGGAAGTCGCCAAGCTGGCCAAGGAAGGCTACGAATTCCTCATGATCGGCCACAAGGGCCATCCGGAGGTCGAAGGCACCATGGGCCAGCTCTCCGAAGGCATTCATCTGGTCGAGGACGAGGGCGATGTGGCCAAGGTGGCGCCGCGCCAGACCGAAAAGCTGGCCGTGGTGACACAGACCACTTTGTCGGTCGATGATGCCGCAGGCATCAAGGCCGCCATCAAGGCACGCTTTCCACTGGTGCGCGAGCCCAAGCAGCAGGACATCTGCTACGCCACGCAGAACCGCCAGGACGCCGTGAAGGTGCTGGCACCCCAGGTGGATCTGGTCATCGTCGTCGGCAGCCCGACCAGCTCCAACAGCAATCGTCTGCGCGAGCTGGCCGATCGTCTGGGCACGCCCGCCTATATGGTGGACAACGCGCTCGAGCTCAAGCAGGAGTGGTTTGCCGATGCGGCCCGCGTGGGCCTGACCGCCGGTGCCTCGGCGCCCGAAGTGCTGGTCGACGAGGTCATCGCCCGCATCCGGCAACTGGGGGCCGTCGCCGTGCGCAAGATGGACGGCATCGAGGAAACCATCAAGTTCCCGCTGCCCAAGGGTCTGAAGATCGACGCGGCCACGGGCCTGGAGATCGAAGTGCGCAAGGCGCCCGAGACCGGACATTGAGTCATGGCAAGCTGACTGCTTGTAACTTCATAGCGCCTTGCGCATGGTATTCAAAGATTACAGATGGTTTTTTATCTGAAAATCTATGAATAGCCTGCGCAAGGCGCTTTGCTTTTGATAGCTGACTGCTGTCATCCCCCGTGTATCGGCCGGGTGCGGCCAGTCGCTCTAAAATCCCCCTCTATGCTCGACATTCAACTTCTCCGCAAAGACCTGGATTCAGTCGTCGCCCGACTGCAAACCCGCAAGAACCCCCAAGCCTTCCTCAACGTGGAAGCCTTCAAGGCGCTGGAATCCGAACGCAAGTCCATCCAGACGCGCACGGAGGAGCTGCAGTCCAAGCGCAACCAGCTGTCCAAGCAGATCGGCATGCTGATGGGCAAGGGCGAAAAGGACGCCGCCGAAGCCGCCAAGGCCGAAGTGGCCGCCATGAAGACCGAGCTGGAACAATCGGCCACGCGCCTGGACCAGATCCAGACCGAGCTGCAGGCCATGCTGGCGGCCGTGCCCAATCTGCCTCATGAGTCCGTGCCCGTGGGCGCCGACGAGGAAGGCAATGTGGAAGTGCGCCGCTTCGGCACGCCCAGGAATTTCGACTTTGAGATCAAGGATCACGTCGATCTGGGCGCGCCCATCGGCCTGGACTTCGAAGCCGGCGTCAAGCTCTCCGGTGCCCGCTTTACCGTGATGCAGGGCCAGATCGCGCGCCTGCACCGTGCGCTGGCCCAGTTCATGCTGGACCTGCAGACCGAGCAGCATGGCTACACCGAATGCTATGTGCCTTACATCGTCAACAGCGATTCGCTCAAGGGCACGGGCCAGCTGCCCAAGTTCGAAGGCGATCTGTTTGCGGCCCAGAAGGGCGGCCAGGATGCCGAGCCCCTGCCCGACACCGCGGCTCTGTACCTGATTCCCACGGCCGAAGTGCCGCTGACGAATCTGGTGCGCGACGAAGTGCTGGCCGAAGACCGCCTGCCCATCAAGCTGACCGCACACAGCCCCTGCTTCCGTTCCGAAGCTGGCTCCGGTGGTCGCGACACGCGCGGTCTGATCCGCCAGCACCAGTTCGACAAGGTCGAGATGGTGCAGATCGTGCATCCCGAAAAGAGCTATGAAGCGCTGGAAGAGATGACCGGACACGCCGAAGCCGTGCTGCAGAAGCTGGGTCTGCCCTATCGCGTGATGAGCCTGTGCACGGGCGACATGGGCTTTGGCTCCGCCAAGACCTACGACCTCGAAGTCTGGGTGCCGGCACAGGGCACCTATCGCGAAATCAGCTCGGTCTCCAACTGCGAAGCCTTCCAGGCGCGTCGCATGCAGGCCCGTTTCAAGAATGCCCAGGGCAAGAACGAACTGGTACACACGCTCAACGGTTCTGGCCTGGCCGTGGGTCGTACGCTGGTCGCCGTGCTGGAGAACTATCAGAACGCCGACGGCTCGATCACCGTGCCCGAAGCACTGGTTTCGTACATGGGCGGCAAAACTTTGCTGAAGGCCTGATTTTTTAGGCTACAATAGATGCTTCGACACAGGAGAGGTGGCAGAGTGGTCGAATGTACCTGACTCGAAATCAGGCGTACGTGCAAACGTACCGTGGGTTCGAATCCCACCCTCTCCGCCAATGCGGCTGTAGCTCAGCTGGATAGAGTACTTGGCTACGAACCAAGGGGTCGTGGGTTCGATTCCTGCCAGCCGCACCAAACGTTAAGCCTCAGAGTAGAAATGCTCTGAGGCTTTTTCGTTTCTGGCGTCTGCCCGATATAGGCGATTGAAGAAAGGCCCGGCGAGCGCAGTGTCCGGCCGGGCCTTGATCAGGTCTTGCTCTATGCCTGCATTCCTGCGCTGGCCAGCACGGCCAGGGCGCAGGAAGCGATGCGGCTGGCCACGGAGTCTGAGCGGCTGGTCAGCACGATGGGCACGCGCATGCCCAGAACCAGGCCCGCGCATTCGGCGTCGGCCATATAGACCAGCTGCTTGTAGATCATGTTGCCGGCTTCCAGGTTGGGGGCCAGCAAGATATCGGGGCGACCGGCGACATCGGAGACGATGCCCTTGTTGTGTGCCGAATGCAGGGAGATGGCGTTGTCGTAGGCCAGCGGACCATCAAAGATGCCGCCCGTGATCTGGCCGCGGTCGGCCATCTTGCACAGGGCTGCCGCATCGATGGTGCCGGGAATGGCAGGGTTGACGGTCTCCACTGCCGACAGCAGGGCCACGCGTGGCTGGACTATGCCGATGGCATGGGCCAGATCGACCGCGTTCTGGGCGATGTCGCGCTTTTCCATCAGGCTGGGGAAGATGTTGACCACGCAGTCGGTCATCAGCAGCGGGCGGTCGTAGCCCGGGATGTCCATGATGAAGACGTGGCTTGCCCGGCGGCTGCCGCGCAGACCGGCTTCGCGCGCCACGGCCGCGCCCAGCAGATCGTCGCTGTGCAGGCTGCCCTTCATCAGGGACCGGGCCTGGCCATCGCGGCACAGGGCTGCGGCCTGGGCCGCCGCGATGCGAGGGTCGTCCGCCGTGGAGTGGATCTCGGCGGCAGACAGGTCCAGACCCGCAGAGCGAGCCGCGGCTTCGATACGCTGCTGTGGACCTACCAGCAGTGGCCTGATCAGGCCTGCCTCCGCCGCTTGCAGGGCCGCCTGCACAGAGCCGCTATCGCAGGGGTAGGCCACGGCCACGGCGACCGGACCTTTGGCGCGGGCGAGCTCCTGCAGATGTTGCAGATGAGGGCGAGGCGTGGCGGGCGCATCGTCGGCGGCCACGGCAAGAGAGAGTGGGGGAGTCATGAATGCTCCTGCGGGAAGTACAGGGCCCGGCGCGAGCAACGCAGGGGGTCTGGGAGTCGGCTTTCGAGGGCCTTGCGCTTTACCCAAGGCGCATGGAGCTGGCGCGGCCCAACCCAGGGACACCGAGGAAGGGCCTGGCCGGCCGCGCCGCCCCGCACCGAGGGTGCCGAGGGGGCGCGCCATGCAACGGGAAGGCGCGCAGCGCCTCAGGGGGTGTCAGACAAAGTCCTTGTACTTGTCCAGCATGCGCACCGGCTTGGACAAGGCGTCGCGGCGGAAGGGATCGCCGAGCTCGCGGGTGCACATGATCTCGATCACGCAGGTCTTGCCTTCCTTCATCTGCATGTCGATGGCTTTTTGCAGTGCCGGGCCCACGTCCTCGATGTGGTCCACCACGATGCCTTCGGCTCCCATGGCCTTGGCGATGTCGGAGAAGCTTTCGCTTTCCAGCTCGCCGGCCACGAAGCGGCGGTTGTAGAAGTCCACCTGGTTCTTCTTTTCCGCACCCCACTGGCGGTTGTGGAACACCACGGCGGTCACGGGGATGTCGTGGCGCACGGCGGTCATGATTTCCATCATGCTCATGCCCCAGGCACCGTCACCTGCATAGGCGATGGCCGGGCGATCGGGTGCTGCACACTTGGCGCCGATGATGGTGGGCAGGGCATAGCCGCAGTTGCCGAAGCTCATGGGGGCGAAGAAGCTGCGCGGCTCGTCGAAGCGCAGATAGCTGTTGGCCACCGAGTTGATATTGCCGATGTCGGTGGACACCATGACGCGTGCCGGCATGGCTTTTTCGAGTTCACGCAGCACCTGGCGAGGGTGCAGATAGCTGCCGCCGGTAGGCGTGCGCTCGCCCTTGGCCTCTTCGATCATGTCCAGGCTGTATGCATCGCGCTCGTGGGTCCAGCCGTCGAGTTCCTTCTCCCAGGCGGCCTTTTCCGTGGCGATGGTGTCGGCACGCGCTGCCTTGGTGGCATCGCAGCCCAGCGTCACATCGGCCAGGCGCCTGCTCAGTTCGGCCGCTACGGCCTTGGCATCGCCGTTGATACCCACGGCGATCTTCTTGACCAGGCCCAGATTGGTGTGATCGGCCTCGATCTGGATGATCTTGGCGGTCTTGGGCCAGTAGTCCATGCCATGCTGGGGCAGGGTGCCGAAGGGACCCATGCGCGAGCCCAGCGCAATCACCACGTCGGCCTGGGCGATCAGCTTCATGGCGGCCTTGGAGCCCTGGTAGCCCAGAGGGCCGGCCCACAGCGGGTGCTTGGCAGGGAAGGCGTCGTTGCGCAGATAGCCTGTGGCCACGGGTGCGCCCAGGCGCTCGGCCAGTTGCTTTGCTTCCTCCACGGCATCGCCCATGACCACGCCACCGCCGGCCAGGATCACCGGGAACTTGGCAGTCTTGAGCAGCTCCACGGCGGCCTGCAGGCTGGCTTCGCCGCCATGGCCGCGGTCCACGCGCATGGGCTTGGGGATCTCGCACTCGATCTCGCCGTAGAAGTAGTCACGCGGAATATTGAGCTGGGTCGGACCCATCTCGGACATGGCGCGGTCGAAGACGCGGCCCGTGAACTCGGCCATGCGCTTGGGGTTGCAGACATGGCCCTGGTATTTGGTGAACTCCTGGAACATGGGAAGCTGATTGGCTTCCTGGAAGCCGCCCAGGCCCATGCCCATGGTGCCGGTCTCGGGGGTCACGATCACCACCGGGCTGTGCGCCCAGTAGGCTGCGGCAATCCCGGTCACGCAGTTGCTGATGCCGGGGCCGTTCTGGCCGATCACCACGCCGTGGCGACCCGAGACGCGGGCATAGCCGTCGGCCATATGGGCCGCACCTTGCTCATGCACCACCGGGATCAGGCGAATGCCTGCGGGGGCGAAGATGTCCATGGCATCCATGAAGGCGGAACCCATGATGCCGAACATCTCGCTGACGCCATTGGCGACGCAGGTTTCCACGAATGCTTCCGAAGGGGTCATCTTGTGAACGCCTTCAACCACTTTACGATTGTCCGTTGCAGCCATCTCTGTCTCCTTGAAAATTTGAAACCTATGGTTCCGAAAAAAGAAATAACGATGTCAGTCTATGGCATTTTTTTGTTTTCGTGCAAATAAATTTCTTTTTATGGAATAAATTGACTCGAAAAATGGAAATTAATATGATCGACAACGATATGAAGCACAGCGAAGACACCCCCTCGGCTCGCCTGGACGGAGACACGCCCAATCTGCGTTTGTTCGCGCTGCTGGAGGCCGTGGCGCAGAAAAGCCAGCCCTTCACCTTGCAAACCATGGTGGAAGAGACAGGCTTGCCCAAGCCGACCATGCACCGCATGCTTGCGCAGCTGGAGGGCGCCGGAATCCTGCAAAGAGATGGCAACGGCCGCCACTACGGCACGGGCCAGCGGCTGATGCGGCTGGCGGAGAACGTGTTGCTCAACAACACCACGCATGGCGCGCGGCATGCGGTGCTGACCCAACTGGTGCGCGAGCTCGGCGAGAGCTGCAACATCACGGCTTTTTCAGGTAGCGAGGTGCTGTATCTGGACCGCGTGGAGACGCCGGCGCCGCTGCGCTTTTATCTGCATCCGGGCTCGCGCGTGCCCGCGCACTGTTCGGCCACGGGCAAGCTGTTCCTGAGCCAGATGTCGCCTGCTCAGCGCCGCCGGCTGCTGGCCAATGTGCCGCTGGAAGCGTTCACCGGCAACACGTTGACGACCTTCGAGGCGCTGGACCAGGAGCTCGATCAGGTGCGCGCCCAGGGCTATGCCTTCGACAACGAGGAATTTCTGCCCGGGCTGCTGTGCCTTGGCGTGCTGGTGCCCGCACCCCATGGCAACTCCAATATGGGGCTTGCCGTGCAGGCTCCCATCATGCGTTTTTCCAAGGAGAAGGCCTTGTCCTTTCTTCCCAAGCTGCAGGCGGCCGTCGCGGCGATCGCCCGCATTAACGATGACGTTCCACCGGAAACCGATGATGACTGACCTGAGCCAGCTGCAGCCCACCCGCACCGTCAGCGTGCGCGATGTATTTGGCATCGACACGGACATGAGCGTGCCGGCTTTTGCCGAGCCGGGCGAACATGTTCCCGCCATTGACAAGGCCTACCGGCTGAATCCGCAGGTGACGCAAGCCATTTTGGCTGGCTTCTCGCACAACCGGCGCGTCGTCATTCAGGGCCTGCACGGCACGGGCAAATCCACGCATATAGAGCAGGTGGCCGCCAGGTTGAACTGGCCCTGCGTGCGCGTGAATCTGGACGGTCATGTCAGTCGCCTGGATCTGGTGGGCAAGGACAGCATCGTGCTGCAGGAAGGCAAGCAGGTGACCCAGTTCCAGGAAGGCATTTTGCCCTGGGCGCTGCAGCGGCCCGTGGCCATGGTGTTTGACGAGTACGACGCCGGACGCCCCGATGTGATGTTCGTCATCCAGCGGGTTCTGGAGCGTGAGGGCAGCTTTACCCTGCTAGATCAGAAGCGGGTGATCCAGCCGCACCCCTGTTTTAGGCTGTTTGCCACCATGAACACCCTGGGGCAGGGCAATCTCAACGGGCTCTATCACGGCACGCAGCAGCTCAACCATGCCCAGCTCGATCGCTGGAATCTGGTCACCAGCCTGAACTATCTGCCCCCGGCCGAGGAGGCTGCCATCGTGCTGGCGCGTGTGCCGGAGCTGGCCACAGCCGATGGGCGTCGCAAGGTGGATGCCATGGTGGCGCTGGCCGGGCTGACACGCAAGGGCTTTGCAGTGGGGGATCTGTCCTTGCTGATGTCTCCGCGCACGGTGATTACCTGGGCCGAGAACATCGCCATCTTCCATGACCTGAAGCAGGCCTTCGAGCTGTCATTCCTCAACAAATGCGAGCCTGCAGAGCGCGCCATCGTGAGCGAATATTTCCAGCGCTGCTTTGCCCAGGAGCTGATGCAGCCCGCAGAACCAGCACTGGCGTTTCTGGCATGAGCGCCGGGACCTCCGGCCCTGCCTCGCTGTCTTGCATGGAGGCCTGGGGCGGCGCCATGCTGCGCGCCGTCACCGGCGACGTCAGCCTGCAATGGAGCGGTCAGACGCTGTACCGCGGCACCACACCCATACCCCAGGCTGCGGCCCATCATAGCCAGGTGCCGGCGCAGCAGACGGATCAGCGCGGCATGCTCGACAGCATGGGACTGCGTCTGCATTGGAGCGACCAGGCACTGTTCCAGGCTCATCTGCCCCAGGACCCGGTGGAGCGCATGGTGTTCGAGCAGCTCGAGCAGTTGCGCGTGGAGAGCCTGGTTCCCGAGACCTGGCCCGGAGCGCGCGAGAACATGCGCCAGCGCTTTGTGAACTGGTGCCAGGCCTTCATGGATTCCGGCCTGACGGAGAGCAGTCTGGGAATTTTGCTGTTTACGGTGGCCATCACGGCCTGGAGCCGGCTGACCGGGCACGAAATACCGGAACGCATGGCCGATCTGGTGGAGTCCACGCGGATGTCCATGGCTTCCCCGCTGGGCCGGCACTGGGATCGGCTGCGGCGCTTCAGAGACCGGCAGCAGCAGTTTGTCGAGCCTGCCCTGGCCGTCAGCCGCTGGGTCGGCATGGCGGTGCGTGCGGCGCAGGAGGATGTGCCACGCGGTGCCGGCAGCGCCAGGCGGCGCAGCAGTTTTGCCCTGCCTCTGCACTTTGAATCCCAGAGTCAGGACGGCATGCCCGTGGCGCAAAGCGGCGACAGCCGGGCCTGGGCCGGCACCGCGCAAAGCTACCGGGTGTTCACGCGCGAGTTCGATAGGGAGGTGCAGGCCGCTGAGCTGATCCGTGCGCTGCAACTGGCCCAGTTCCGGGAGCAGATGGACGAGGAGCTGGCGCGCTCGGGATTGCTGCAGGCCGGGCGGCTGGCGCGCTATCTGCAGCAGCGCCTGGCCAGCACGCAGCGCAATGGCTGGAACTTCGGCCTGGAGGAAGGCCATCTGGACGGCAGCCGCCTTTCCCAGCTGGTGACGGACCCGCAGCAGCGTGCGATCTTCAAGGACGAAATGCAGCGCCCCGTCAACGAGACCGCAGTCACCATTCTCATGGACTGTTCGGGCTCCATGAAGACCTTTGCCAAGCCCCTGTCGCTGTTGCTCGACGTGCTGGGGCGGGCGCTGGAGATGGCCGGTGCGAGCGTGGAGATACTGGGTTTTTCCACGCAGGCCTGGAATGGCGGCAGAACGCGCCGCCGCTGGCAGCGCGCCGGCCAGCCGCAGTTTCCGGGGCGTCTGAACGAGCGCCTGCACATTGTCTTCAAGGACGGGGCCAAGCCATGGCGCCACGCCCGGCATGGCATTGCGGCGCTGCGCAAGCCCGACATCTTTCGTGAAGGCATCGATGGCGAGGCCGTGGAATGGGCGTGCCAGAGGCTGCGTGCAAAGACCGCGCAGCGTCGCATCCTGCTGGTCATCTCCGATGGCTGTCCCATGGATACGGCCACCCATCAGGCCAATGACGAGCATTATCTGGATCAGCATCTGCGGCAGGTTCTTGCCGCCCAGGAACGCACGGGAGGCGTGAAGGTCTGCGCCCTGGGCCTAGGACTGGACCTGGGGGTCTTCTACCGTCAAAGGCTTGCCGTCGATCTGCAGCACGATATCGACGAGACCTTGCTGTTTTCGGTGGCCGAGATGCTGTGCCGATGATGACCGGGGTGGCGCGTGCGACAGGTATCGCACAAGGCCGAGCAAGCTCAGGCGACAAGCCGAAAAACCGGAAAACAGAAAAGCGGGAAGGCGCAATGCCTGCCCGCTTTCTGCTTGCCGGAGCCATCCCCGCCGGGGGGGGCGGCAGCACTTACATGCGTCCCTTCCAGGGAACCAGGCGCTTTTCGACCCAGCGCATGAACAGGTCGAACACATAGGCGATCACACCGATGACGATGATGCCCATGATCACGATGTCCGTGCGCAGGAAGTTCGAGGCGTTGAGCACCATCTGACCCAGACCCACGTTCGCCGCCACCATTTCGGCGGCAACCAGAGTCGTCCAGCCAAAGCCGATGGCAATGCGCATGCCCACCAGAATGTCGGGCAGGGCCGCCGGCAAGATCACATGGCGGATCACCTGGAAGTAGCTCGCTCCCATCGAATAGGCGGCATTGATCTGCTCCTGTGCTGCGCTGCGCATGCCCGAGCGGGCCGCCAGGGCCAGGGGTGCAAAGCAGCTCAGGAAGATCAGCAGAATCTTCGGCGTTTCATCGATACCGAACCAGATGATGATCAGCGGCAGATAGGCCAGTGGTGGCAGGGGGCGGTAGAACTCGATGGGGGGGTCGAAGATGCCGCGTGCAAAGCGTGACATTCCCATCGCAATGCCCAGCGGAACGGCAATCATGAAGGCCAGCCAGAACGCCACGGTCACGCGCAGCAGACTTGCCGAGAAATGCTGCCACAGCGGTTTGTCGTTGGCTTGCCCGGTCAGGTATTCATAGAACTGCTGGAACACCGCTTGCGGGCTGGGCAGGAACAAGGGCTTGATCCAGCCGAGATTGGTGGCGGCAAACCACAGTGCCAGCAGCAAGGCCACGGTGACGATGCTGATGCCGAGGCTGGAGCCTTCGCCGGGGGTCTTGAAGCGACTGGTCTTCACCGGTCCCGACGCCTGCGGGGCAGTGGTCTTGGGCTGCACGCGCGCTGTCGTGGCGGGCAGATGGTTGATTTGGACTGCTTCAGACATTGGCAGGCTCCCGGTGGTGAATCAGACTTAGAACTTCCTCGCGCATCCTGATGAAGTCGGGGCGCGACTTGACGGCACGCGCATCGCCGGTGCGCAGAAACTCATGGCAGAACGGCATATCGTCGTAGACATGGGAGATGCGGCCCGGGCTGGGGCTCATGACGATCAGCCGGCTGGCGAGAAACAGCGCCTCCTCCACCGAGTGGGTGATGAAGAACACCATCTTGTGGGTGGCGTGCCATACGCGCAGCAGGATTTCCTGAACCTGCTCGCGCGTGAAGGCGTCCAGGGCGCCCATGGGTTCATCCATCAGCAGCAGGGCTGGATCGTTGGCCAGCGCACGGGCAATGCCGACACGTTGCTGCATGCCGCCAGACAGTTCATAGACGGCACGCCTGGCGTAGTTCTGCAAGCCGACGAGGCCCAGTTTCTCTTCGGCGATTTGCGTGCGCTGCTTCAGGTCCATGCCGCGCATGCGCAGTCCCAGTGCGACGTTGTCGATCACATTGAGCCATGGCATCAGCGCATGCTTTTGAAACACCACGCCCTGATTGGCTCCGGGGCCCTGAATGGGTTTTCCGTCCAGCAGGATCTGGCCGCTGGAAGGCGCCAGAAAGCCTGCCATGCAATTGAGCAGCGTGGTCTTGCCGCAGCCCGATGCCCCCAGAGCGACCACGAAGTCGCCTTCATGCATGGTCAGGTTGACGGGTGCTAGGGCTTGCAAGTGTCCGCCCTTGACCTCGTAATTGACTGTCAGGTCGCGTATATCCAGAGTCGGCATGACATTGCCCTCCTATGTGAAACAAAGCTGGGAGCCACGACGGGGTTGGCCGTCGTGTGCGGGCAGTCAGCGGCCGAGAGCCTGCTTGACATAGCTGCTGGTCACGTACGCGGCGTAGTCGGGCCTGACCTCCTGGATTCGTCCCTGCGACTTCAGAAACGTTGCGGTATTGGTCATTGCCTTGGCCGCACCGCCTTCCAGCCACTGCACGCCGAGCTGCTCTTCAGCACTGGGGAAGCGGTAAAGCGCCATGGCTGCGGGCACGTCCTTGGGGTCGGCCTTGCTCCATTTGGCAATCGCCTTGATCTCGGGCGAATCGGGAGTCCACCTGGCCAGGTTGTCGCGCACCTGGGCGCTGGCCCGATTCAGGGCCTTGATGAAAGCCACCATGAACTGGGGATTTTCCTGGGCGAACTTGCTGCTCACGGCAATGCCCTCGAAGGTGGGATAGCCCATCTGCGCAATCGAGCCGGAGGTGGCTATCACCTTGCCCTTTTGCTTGACCTTGGCCAGTACCGGATCCCAGACAAAGGTGGCATCGATATCGCCGCGTTCCCATGCCGCGGCAATCTCTGGCGGGCGCATGTTCATGATGTTGACCTTGCGCGCGTCGACGCCTTCCTTGCCCAGGGCAGCGACCAGCTGGTAATGCGCGGTGGAGACGAACGGCACGCCTATGCGCTTGCCTTCCATGCTCTTGAAATTGCTGATGCCGCCGCCATCGCGTGCCACCAGGGCTTCGGCACCGGCGATATCCGCGGAGATCCAGAGCAGCTTGATGTCCTGCCCCTGGCTGGCCGCAGCGGTCAGCGGGCTGGATCCCACCTCTCCCATCTGCACGTCGCCCGAGGCCATCGCCCGTATCACGTCGCCGCCGCCCGAGAACATGCGCCAGTTGATCTTGTAGCCCGTCTCCTTTTCCACCTCGCCCGACTCCATGACCAGGCGCAGAGGCACCAGCATGTCCTGGTTGGCGAAGGTCACGGTTTTCTGCTGCGCCAGCGCGAAGCCGGTCATGGCCAGTGCTGCTGTTGCGGCACCCGCTTTCAGCATCCATCGTTTTTGCATTTTCATTGCCAATTTCTCCATGGTTAGAGCGATATCGGTTGAAGACTTAGACCAGAGAACCCTTGCTGTGCTCACTCTTGCTGACTTGCTTTCCCATTCCCGCTTCTGGCTGAACCGGTAGAAAGCCGCATCGCGAGGCTCAAAGAGCTTTCTGAGCGGATCGTAGTGAGCAACCTTGCGCAGCCAGTAGGGCCAGTTGCTGTGAATCGTTAGGTCCAGTCGCGCACGGCCTGGGATGGGGCGCGCAGCATGGGTCGGCATGCACCGCGACCGTGCATTGCAAAGCCTTGCATGGCGCGGCTTGCGCGGTATATCTCGGTCCTGGTGAAGGGCGTTTTTGCGGCATCTGCATGGGCTTAGGTGGTTTCACTGATCGCAGACAGATGAGGGAGGATTGGGCTGTCCGAGAGGCATGAATGCTGGCGCAATATGCGTGCCAGAGAGGCGGTTTTTCCTGTGGCCGGGGCTCCGGGGTGTGCACCGCACCGCATCCGTAGATAGCATGAAAAAAGCACCTTCCTGGCGGAAGGTGCTCTTCGTTGCGTGAAGCCCGAACGGCTGCTGGCAGGGTCAGTTCTTCTCGTCGTTCATGTGATACCAGTGGTAGAGAAAGCGCTGCCCCATGCGGCGAAATGGTGCAAATGCCTCCGAGCGCACCATATTGAACACATTCGGATATTCGAGCGATGAGTTGTAGATTGGCAACTCGAAGGCCTTGAGGTTCTGGCCTGCGATGCGCTGGGCCATGCGCCGGCCTGCATGCGCAGAGAACGACACGCCGTTGCCACCATAGCCGACCGCATAGAAGACGCTTTCCCTTGGATCGGGCTGGGTGATGCGCGGCATCATGTCGTGGCTCACATCGACCCAGCCCCACCAGGAGTAGTCCACCTGGATTCCCTTGAGGGCCGGGAACTTGTGGTGCAGGCCCTCGACCAGCTTGGCCATATGGACCGGATTGGGCGCATCGGCGCCGGTGACGGCGCTGCGGCTGCCAATCTGCACGCGGTTGTCGGGCAGCTTGCGGTAGTAAAAGCGCAGCGTGCGCGTGTCGGTGATGACTTGCGTGGTCTTGAAATTGGTGGCGGCCAGCTCTTCTTCCGTCAAGGGTCGGGTGACCAGCGAGTTCGAGAGAATCGGCATGATCTTGGAGCGCAGGCTGGGGTGCAGGCCGTTGCTGGTATAGCCGCCGGTGGCAAAGCCGACGGCGCGTGCCTTGACCGTGCCTCCCGGTGTCTGGAGGTAATGCACGCCGTTGCGTGTCTCCATGCCCAGCACGGGACTGGCGGGATGCACCTTCACTCCCAGCTCGCGGGCCTTGCGCAGATAGCCGAATGCCAGCTTGAGCGGATGCACGCCAATGCCGTCGGGCTCATGCATCGCGCCACGGCAGTCGGCGTCATCGACATAGTCGCGGCGCACAGCATCGACGCTGAGTATGCGGGCGTCGTAGCCGAAGACTTCGCGCATGACGCGGGTCTCGTTGCGCAGAAAATCCATTTTTCTGTCGCGGTGGGCAATATACAAATGCCCTCCCGGTTGCGGCTCGCATTCTGGAAACTCCGCAACCAGTTTCTTGAACGTGTCGAATCCTTCGCGGATCTCCGCATCCAGCTTCAGGGCTGTGTCCTTGCCCCAGCGCTCTATCCACTGCGAGCGATAGAGGCGGCCGCTGGCATTCTGGCCCTGGCCGCCGTTGCGGCTGGTGCAGCCCCAGGCGCTCTGGTTGGCCTCGAGAACCACGGCGCGAATGCCGTGTTCGCGGGCCAGAAACAGCGCAGTGGACAGGCCCGTGAAGCCCGAGCCGACGATGACTACATCGGCTTCCATGTCGCCGCAGACCGGGCCATCGTCGTCGGGCGGCCGGCCTGCAGTCCCTACCCAGTAGGTCGGAGCGTAGCCAGCGCCATGTCCGGGATTCCGTGCAACCAGAGGGTCGTATTGCGGGTCGTACGGGTTCAGGTGGCTGGGGCGGATGTCCTCGGCTTTCATGGCGATCGTCTCCTGGTGTGGCTGCGTTTGACGCGGCGTTCTATGGCGATGTAATGGATGGACGCAAAGTCAATGCAGATGCCGTTGCAGGCCACTGCTTGCGATGTCCAGAGCAGCATAGCCAGCCCCTTGTGCAGCTGGTTAGGGCCACGGCACAGGTTTTGATGGAGCCAGCGCGCAAGCCTGGCCATCCGAATCTCGGGATTGCCGCAGACGGGCGGCAGCGAGTCTCCTGCAAACCGGGCGCCCCACCGAGTCGCGCTCGCCGGGCGGGGCTGCGCGCCGGCCTGCTTCAGATCGGCATGACACAGGCTGTGTCAGCCGCAACCTCAGGGGGATGCATTGGAGTCCACCGCCACCTGTGCAGACAGCGGGCGTGGCCGTGAACTGCCCCTGCGCCTGTGGCAGCGATGACCGCATTGAGCGTGTTGATGTTCTCCTATCGTTTTCACCTAAATGAAGCGGCAGAAGAGGCATTTGCCGGCGGGCTTCGGTCTGCATCCGCAAGAGCTGGGGCAGAGCGTCGCGCTCAGAGGAGAAGCGGACTTTCTCAAGGCATCTTTCGGTGCGCGCCGCCGTCATCTCGCGAGGGATCACTGTCTTGCGCGGCAAGGCCTTGGACTTAACGATTGCCGGCAACTGGCCCTACGAAATGGAGCCAGTGCTACCTACCATGAGCCATCGGAATTTCAGGCATTTTTCGATAGAAAGGGGGCGCTTTTGCAATGGTCGCCCCCCATGACATGACAGCAATCTGGAGAGCATATGAGCAAGCAAGAATCCCAACCCGATGTCCAGTTTCTGGCGCGTTTCTCCGACGCGTGGAATCGCCATGACATTGACGCATTGATGGACTTCATGGCCGACGAGTGCGAGTTTCATGCCGTTGCCGGCCCTGATCTGATGGGACGCAGCTTCGTGGGTCGTGAAGCCGTGCGTGAGGGCTTTCAGCTGGCCTGGCAGGCATTCCCCGATGCGGCCTGGGTGGATGGAGAGCATTTTGTGCAAGGCACGCGCGGTGTTTCGGAAAGCACCTTCAAGGGCACCAAGGCCGACGGCCTGCGTGTAGAGGCACGCATGGTCGATGTGTTCACCTTCCGCGACGGCAAGATCGCCGTCAAGAACGCCTACCGCAAGGATCGTCCTCCAGTGGCGCTTTCCTGACACACGGCGGGCCTGCGTGCGCACCTTCTTGCCTTACGGTGGGAGGCGTTGCACGCAGGGCTCCTCACGACAATTTTCAAGCAGATAACTGAACGACCACGGCAGCGGCCTGCACGAGCGGCAAGGCACGACCCGATACATAAAGCCGTGGCGACCGGTATTCCCATGCCGGCAAGACAGGAGACAAAAATGATTGGAAATCCGCATTCGTCGCCGGACGGGCTGTCGCACAGCCTCAAACAGCGGCACATGACCATGATTGCCCTGGGCGGCGTCATCGGAGCCGGGCTGTTCGTCGGCAGCGGCGTGGTCATCAAGTCGGCCGGGCCGGCAGCCGTCATCTCTTTTCTGATCACCGGCCTGCTGGTGGTGCTGGTGATGCGCATGCTGGGCGAGATGGCCTGCTCCATGACAGGCGGCTCGTTTTACGAGTACGCCCGCGAAGCCTGGCGCGACCGGCCCGCCGTGGGGCAGCTGGCGGGGTTTCTGACGGGCTGGATGTACTGGTATTTCTGGGTCATCGTCGTGGCCATCGAAGCGGTGGCGGGCGCCGAGCTTGTGCGCTACTGGCTGCCCGACGTGCCGGCCTGGAGCATCAGTCTGGTCCTGCTGGTCATGATGACGCTGACCAATCTGGTCTCGGTCAAATCCTTTGGCGAGTGCGAGTTCTGGCTGGCATCCGTGAAGGTGGCCGCCATCGTGGTGTTTCTGTTCATTGCCGGTGTCTATGTGCTGGGCCTGACACCGGGAGGCAGCGGAATGCATGTCGCCAACCTGAGCCAGAACGGCGGCTTCATGCCCAACGGCATTGTTCCGGTGCTCACGGGCGCCGTGGCCGCGACCGGCTTCTATTTCGGCGCTGAGATCGTGACGATTGCGGCCGCCGAAACCGCTGAGCCCCAGAAGGCCGTGGCCAAGGCCACGAATTCGGTCATCCTGCGCGTGCTGGTGTTCTATGTGGGATCGGTGCTGCTGGTGGCCTGCCTGGTGCCATGGAACTCCATCGGCATGTCCACGCCCTATGTCAGTGCTCTCGATGCCATGGGCGTGCCGGCCGCTGCCCAGATCATGAATGCCGTGGTGCTGACCGCCGTGCTGTCGGCGCTCAACTCCGGGCTTTATGCCTCTTCGCGCATGCTGTTTGCGCTGACGCGACGCGGCGATGCGCCCAAGGTGCTGGCCCAGGTCAGCCGCAACGGCGTGCCCGTGTACGCGATTCTGGTGGCCACCTTGTTCGGCTACGGTGCCATCGTCATGTCCTATCTGTCTCCCGACAAGGTGTTCGCCTTTCTCGTGAACTCCTATGGCACCGTGGCCATCTTCGTCTACATCCTGATTGCGATCTCCCAGCTGCGCCTGCGCTATCGATTGGAGAACGAGGCTCCGCATCTGCTCAAGGTGCGCATGTGGTGCTTTCCTTATCTGACCTGGCTGGCGATTGCGGGCATGCTGTCCATCGTGGTGGCCATGGGCTTCATTCCCGAACAGCGCACTCCGCTGGCTCTGGGTGTGGCCAGCCTGTGCATCTTGCTGATTGCCTATCGCGTGCGCATGGCGTTGCGGCGCGGAATCAGTCCCGAGGGGCTGCTCGACGAGCTGGCTCCGCCCAAGCTGCGCAAGAATTGATGAGACCGACAAAAAAGCCCCGGACCCTGAGTCCGGGGCTTTTTGTTTTGCGCCTCTACATGCAGTGCATGGCTTCTGCCAGGGCCTTGATGCCGTGGGCGATTTGTCCCGCGGGAATGGACTGATAGCCCAGGCGTATGAAGTTGCCCGTGTTGCGAGGGGAGGTGAAGAACACATCGCCGGGCTCGATCAGCACTCCATGCTCGGCGGCCTGGCGTGCCAGTGCCTGCGCGGGCACATGGTCGGGCAGTTGCACCCAGCACGAGCCGCCGCCGCGTACCGGCGTGATGCGGCATTGGGGCAGGTAGCGAGCCATGGCTGCCGTCAGCTCGGCATGACGCTCTTTCTGGGCCTGGCCGAGGCGGCGCAGCTGGGCCTCGTAGTGGCCCAGCGAGATGAACATGGCCAATGTGCGCTGGATGAAGGTGGAAGGATGGCGGATCATCAGGCGGCGCAGGGCACGCAGCTCCTTGATCAGCTCGGGCGGAGCCACGATATAGCCCACGCGAAGGCCGGGTGCCAGGCTCTTGGAGAGGCTGCCGATATAGATCACGCGGTTGTTGCGGTCCAGGCTTTTGAGTGCCGGGATGGGTTGTTCGTCGAAGCTGCTTTCGCTTTCGTAGTCGTCCTCGATGATGATGAGATCGTGCTTTTGTGCGGCCTCCAGCAAGGCTTCGCGCCGCTCCAGCGGCATGGTGACGCCCGTGGGGCACTGATGGCTGGGCGTGACGTAGAGGTACTCGAGTTTGCGCATGGCATTGACGATAGGCAGTCCATCGCCATCCACGCCAATCGGGATGACCTGCGAGGTGCGGCTGCTGAAGATATTGCGCGCATCGGGGTAGCAGGGGTTTTCGATGCCGATGGAGGTGCCCTCGCGCATCAGCAAATCGGCCACCATGTACAGCGCATGCTGGGCGCCGACCGTGATGATGATTTCGTCGGGTGACGCCCAGACGCCGCGGCGCGGCAGGATCTTGGTCTGCACCTGCTGGATGAGGCTGTCGTCGTCGCGGGTGATGTGATCGGGCGCCCACATGCGGATGTCCACCACGCCCAGGGACTTGAGGCAGCATTCGCGCCAGGCGGCCGTGGGAAACAGCTCCTTGTCGAACTGGCCGTAGAGAAACGGATAGGGGAACCGCTGCCAGTCGTCTTCCTTGACGATGCTGCGCTGCAGGCTGGGGCGCAGCCACAGGCGGCGCGACCAGTCCGTGTGCGCCTCGGCGTCCGTGGTCCTGCCGCTGCCCGGCGTGCGCTCGGCCGTGCGGCCCTGCAGCACATCGGGGTGTATGAAATGGCCTTTTCTCTCGCGGCTCAGCAAGAAGGCCTCTTCGGTCAGCTGCTGGTAGGCCATGACCACGGTGATGCGACCCACGCCCAGCAGCTTGGCCAGTTCCCGGCTTGAGGGGATAGCGTCGCCGGGCGCGAGAATGCCGCTGAGGATGGCATCGACCAGCATTTCGCGAATCTGACCCTGAAGGCTCAGAGAGGGCCTGGCGCTGCGGCGAAACAGCTGCTCCCACATGGCCACGGATGGAGGAATCGAAGGCGAGGCCTGTTGTCTGTCTGTCGTCATTGATGGTTCTGAATGCACTGCCGCAGCGTGCGGCGGCCTGGAGCGACCGGCTGCCCTGACGCGCGGGGGCTGGCTCTTTGGGGTCCATGAACGCGGCATTGCAGAGGCCGCCAGCAGCTTGCTGGCGGACCGGTTTCAACGCTCAAGATTAGCGCATATGCATGTGCTTGGAATCAGGCTTTTCATGTGGTCGCAAGCCTGAAGCAGCGCGCGGGATCCGAAATTCCTGGAGACCTTTTCTGCAGGCTCCAAAAACTGTATATAATTTGAGGCTTAGCGGCTGTAGCTCAGCTGGATAGAGTACTTGGCTACGAACCAAGGGGTCGTGGGTTCGATTCCTGCCAGCCGCACCAAACGACAAACCTCAGAACTGAAAAGTTCTGAGGCTTTTTCGTTTCTGCTCTGCCTGTTGCGACGGGGCTGACGGGCCTGGAGGGTTTTGGAAGAAAAATCCGGGTTTTCACCGATTAGCTTCAAAAACTGTATATAATTCGAAGCTTAGCGGCTGTAGCTCAGCTGGATAGAGTACTTGGCTACGAACCAAGGGGTCGTGGGTTCGATTCCTGCCAGCCGCACCAAACGACAAGCCTCAGAACTGCAAGGTTCTGAGGCTTTTTCGTTTCCGGGCTTTGACGAGCCATGCTCTGATCAGGCCCGGATCTGTGTGAAGATCGGCTTCATGAGCAAGGCTTTCACCAAAGAATCGGACGGCGACGACGATGATGACGTCGGCGCTTTGCCGCCATTGCCCGCCGGCGGCAAGAACTACATCACGCCCCAGGGCTACCAGCGCATCAAGGACGAGCTGCTGGATCTGATCGACAACGAGCGCCCCAAGATCGTGGAGATCGTGCACTGGGCGGCCAGCAACGGCGACCGCTCGGAGAATGGCGACTATCTCTACGGCAAAAAGCGTCTGCGCGAGATCGACCGCCGCATCCGCTTTCTCACCAAGAGACTGGAGATTGCCGAGGTGGTCGACCCTGCCGTGCATGCGGGCAGCGACCAGGTCTTCTTTGGCGCCACGGTCAGCTATGTCGATGACGAGGGCGTGGAGCGCACCATCACCATCATGGGCATTGACGAGGCGGACAGCGCGCAGAACCAGGTCAGCTGGATTGCCCCGGTTTCGCGTGCGCTGCTCAAGGCGCGCGTGGGCGACGAGGTGGCCTTGCCCACACCGGCCGGTGTGCGCATGCTGGAGATTCTGGACGTCAGCTATCCTCAACCCACAACTCGATCCTGATTTCAGGGGCAACAAAAAAGCGCGGCTTCCACATCGGAAGCCGCGCTTTTATTTTGTGAGCTTCACTCGCTTGATATTCAATGATTTCAGATGGTTTTAGTATTGAAGTCGTTGATTAATAAGCGCTAAAAGCTATTGTTTTTGAGATGGGTTGCCAGCCTGCAGGCGTTGCAGCAGCTCCAGCGTGGGGTAGCCGTCTGCCACCAGGCCCTCGCTTTGCTGGTATTGGCGCAGCCCGGCCCGGGTGGCCGGACCCATCACTCCGTCGGCCGCTCCGGTGGCAAAGCCGCGCTGGCTGAGTGCGGTCTGCAGCGCCCGTGTCTGCTCACGTGTGAGTGCGCCGAGATCGCGCGGCCATTCGGCGCTGACACCGCCATTGCCTGCCAGTTGCGATGCGAGCAGGCTCACGGCCAGTGCATAGTTGGTGGAGTTGTTGTAGCGCAGGATGGCGCGGAAGTTGCTGCCCACCATGAAGGCCGGACCACGGGCACCGGCCGGTGCAATGATGCTGGCTCCGGCCATCGCAGGCAAGGCCTGAGCGTTCATGCTTTGCACGCCTTCTGCAGCCCAGGCACTGCTGTTCTGGCGCGTGGAAAGCTCGGTGCGCGCGTAATCGAAATTGGCTGGCAGGCGCACTTCCACACCCCAGGGCTCGCCGGGGTTCCAGCCCGAGCTTGCAAGATAGTTGGCCGTGGAAGCGGCCACATCGGCCATGGAGCCCCAGATGTCGCGGCGGCCGTCTCCATCGGCATCGACTGCATACTGCAGGAAGACCGAGGGCAGAAACTGGGTGTTGCCCATGGCACCGGCCCACGAGCTGATCATATGGGCGGCGTCGATATCGCCGTTGTCGATGATGCGCAGCGCGGCAATGAGCTCCTTCTGCGCCCATTCGGCACGGCGGCCGTCGAAGGCCAGAGTGGCCAGCGCATCCACGGCCGAGAAGCTGCCGAAGTTGCTGCCGTAATTGCTCTCCATGCCCCAGATGGCTGCAATCACGGGCGCCGGCACGCCATAGCGCTGGCTGGCCGCTTGCAGACTGGCTGCGTATTCCTGCATCTTGAGCTTGCCGGTTCTGATGCGTTGTGCGGAGACGGCGCTATCCAGGTACTGCCAGGGCGTGCGCGTGAACTCGGGCTGGGAGCGGTCGAGCTTGACGATGCTGGGCTGGAGTCTGGCGCCGGCCAATGCGCTGCGCAGTGTGCGCTCCGAAATGCCTGCTGCGCGTGCGCGTGGGGCAAATTCCTGCTTCCAGTGTGCGAAGTTGCTGGCCTGTATGGGACTTTCCATCGCTGCTTCGTCAGTGCCTTGCTCTGCTTTGGCAGGCGGTGCCGGTTCGGACACCGCCGCTGCTGGAGGCTCGGACCGGGTGGCGCAGCCTGCGAGCAGGGCTGCTGCGATGGCGGTGATCAGCAGCGGCTGACGGACATTCAGAAGCGAAGGTGCGGTTTGGAGCATGAATGCCATTGTCGCTTGCTGCCGTGGCCTGGGGACTGTTGCATGGCGGGATAGCGCCCGCAGAATGCAACAAAATCTTTCGCCCATGAAAAAGGCCGCCCGAGGCGGCCTTGTGGAGCATGTGGGAGGTCAGGCCATGACGCGGCTGGCACGAATGACCGAGTGCAGGCGGCGCAGATTGCGCAGCGCATTCTCCAGCTGAACGCTGTTCTGCACGGAGATGACAAAGCGCAGGTCGGTGGTGCCGATCGCGGCTTCATCGGTCATCTCGACGCGCACGATATCGGCTTCGGCATTCGATAGCTCGGCCGCCACACGGGCCAGCACGCCCTTGTTGTTTTGCACCGTGACCACGATGCCTGCCTCGAACAGACGTGTGATGTCGTCGGACCAGTCCACGGTGATGAAACGGTCGGCATCCTTTTCACGCAGCTTGATGGCATTGTTGCAATGGGCGTGGTGCACGACCAGGCCCTGACCGCCCAGGTAACCCAGAATCGGGTCGCCAGGCACGGGGCGGCAGCAGTGCGAGTAATAGACCGAGCTGCTCTCGTCGCCGTTGAGCGTGACCGCACCCTGGAAGGGGCGGTTGTGCGTATTGAAGCGCTCCTGCGTGATGAGCAGGGCATCCGGGCGCACCCCCTGCTTGGTCATGAAGGCGGTCATGCGCGCCGCCACCAGCGAGGCGATGCGGCGGCCCATGCCGATATCGACCATGAGGTCTGCGGGCGTGCGGTTGCCCGTGATGCGCAAGATTTCGTCCCAGACGTTCTTGTTGGCATCGTCCTGCGCCGGTACGCTGTCAATGCCTTCGGCACGCAGAGCCTGGGCCAGCAGCGTTTCTCCAAGCTGACCGGCTTCGGTCTGGGCCGCATTCTTGAGGTAGGAGCGAATCTTGGAGCGCGCGCGTCCGGTTTTCACAAAACTCAGCCAGGCCGGGTTGGGCGTGGAGGTTTCGGAGGTGATGATCTGCACCACATCGCCGCTCTTGAGTTCGGTGCGCAGCGGCACTTCCTCGTCATTGATCTTGGCCGCCGTGGTGCGATGCCCGATCTTGCTGTGGATGGCGTAGGCAAAGTCCACCACCGTGGCACCGCGCGGCATGGCCATGATCTCGCTCTTGGGCGTGAACACGTACACGGCATCGGGGAAGAGATCGACCTTGACGTGATCCCAGAACTCCGCCGCGTCGCGGGTCTCGTTCTGGATGTCGAGCAGGGATTGCAGCCACTGGGTGGACAGATGCTCGGAGTCATGACCTTGCTGCGCCTTGTACAGCCAGTGGGCCGCGACGCCGGCCTCGGCCACGATGTTCATCTCTTCCGTTCGAATCTGGAATTCGATGCTGACGCTGGAGGGACCGACCAGCGTGGTGTGCAGCGACTGGTAGCCATTGCTCTTGGCGATGGCGATGTAGTCCTTGAAGCGGCCCGGCATGGGCTTGTACTTCTGGTGCAGCACGCCCAGGGCGGTGTAGCAGTCCAGCGTCTTGGGGACGATGATGCGAAAGCCGTAGATGTCGGTGACCTTGGCAAAGCTCAGCTGGTTCTTCTGCATGCGCTGGTACAGCGAATACAGCGTGCTCTCGCGGCCCAGCAGGCGCACCGACAGGCTGTGCGTGGCAAAAGCGGTGCTGACTTCATCCTGCACGCGATGGACCAGGTCACGGCGGCGTGTACGCGAGCGACCGATGGCTTTTTCCAGCGTGGCATAGCGCCAGGGGTGCAGATGCTTGAACGACAGGTCCTGCAGCTCGCGATAGGTCTGGTTCAGACCCAGCCGGTGGGCGATGGGGGCGTAGATCTCCAGCGTTTCGGACGAGATGCGGCCCCACTTGCTGCGCGGCATGTCGCTCATGGTGCGCATATTGTGGGTGCGGTCGGCCAGCTTGATCAGGATGACGCGCACATCGCGCGCCATGGCCAGCAGCATCTTGCGAAAGGACTCGGCCTGGTTTTCCTCGCGGGTATTGAACTGCAGCTTGTCCAGCTTGGTCAGCCCGTCCACCAGTTCGGCCACATCCTCGCCAAAGCGTTCCTTCAGATCCAGCTTGGTGATGCCGCAATCCTCCATGGAGTCATGCAGCAGGGCCGCCATCAGGGCGGGGGCATCGAGCTTCCAGTTGGCGCAGATTCCCGTGACCGCGATGGGGTGGGTGATATAGGGGTCTCCACTGCTGCGCCACTGATCGGCATGTGCTTGATCTGCGTAGATATACGCTTGGCGCACGCGCTCGGCGCTGTCGGCATCCAGATAGCCGAGATGCTCCATCAAGCCCTCAAAAGCAGCAGCCGACACACGTGCAGCCTGATCAGCGGGCATGCGCTGAGGCTTGGCCGGTGCCGTAGAGGAAGGAGCAATCGTCGAGTTCTGGGCCGCTGTCATATTCCTTAAATGTAGCCTGCAAGTATGGAGTGCAAGCTGCTAGGCACAAAAAAGCACCGACGAGCGGTGCTTAATTGTCTATTTTGGTGCTGCGATGCAACAGCTCAACCCGGCACCTTCTTCAGCATTTCCAGGCCTACCTTGCCGTCTGCGATTTCACGCAGGGCTGTGACGCTGGCCTTATTCTTGGTTTCAATCTTGGGGGTATGGCCTTGATTGAGCATGCGGGCGCGATAAGTCGCGGCCAAAACGAGCTGGAAGCGGTTGGGGATCTGCTCCAGGCTATCTTCAACAGTAATGCGTGCCATCAGGAACTCCGGGAACGGTCAGTTGGATTCAGGGATATTGAGCGACTCGAAGGTGTCGGCGCGAAGGCGCCGCTGGGCCGCATATTTGAGGCGTTGCGCGTGAATGATCGCCTTGAGATCAAAGAGCGCACTCTCAAACAGTTCGTTGATTATAACGAAGTCGAATTTTGCGACCTGCGCCATTTCCTCTTCGGCGTTCTTCAGGCGCAACTCGATGACTTCGGGAGCGTCCTCGCCACGGTTTTCCAGGCGGGCCCGCAACTCGTCCCAGCTGGGCGGCAGGATGAAGATCAGCACGGCATTGGGAAATGCCCGTTTCACCTGCAATGCGCCCTGGTAGTCGATTTCGAGGAGCACATCGGTGCCGCTCTGAATGCGCTCTTCCAGAGACCTCTTGGCCGTGCCGTAGCGGCGGCTGTGCACATTGGCCCATTCCACAAAGCCGTTGTTGGCGACCATGGCGTCGAATTCGGCGTCCGAGACGAAGTAATACTCACGGCCATGTTTTTCCTGGCCGCGCGGCGCGCGCGTGGTGTGAGAGACGGAGGGGTAGACGCGTGCATCGAATTCACGCAGGGCGCGTACCAGAGAGGATTTGCCGGCACCGCTGGGTGCCGACACGACAAATAGATTTCCGGGATGGTCCATGACTTTGGGCATGACTTTGGGCATGAATCGAGCGTACGGGGTAGGTACGCCCAGGGCTTGCTTACTCGATGTTCTGCACTTGTTCGCGCATTTGCTCGATCAGCACCTTCATGTCGACGCTGATGCGGGTCAGCTCCAGCGTGGCTGATTTGGAGCCGAGGGTGTTGGCTTCACGGTGCAACTCCTGGATCAGGAAGTCCAGACGCTTGCCGATGTCGCCACCCTTTTTGAGCAGGCGCTCGATTTCGTCGAGGTGAGAGCCCAGGCGCGTGACTTCTTCAGCCACGTCGATGCGGATGGCAAAGGCCGTGGCTTCGGCCAGGGCGCGGTCCTGGGCGGCTTCGGGTGCAACCGAGCCTTCGCCGAGGGCCATGGCCTCCTTCCAGCGCTCCAGGAACTTCTGGCGCTGCTGCTCCACCAACTGCGGCACCAGCGGCGTGGCGGTCTTGGCCAGTTCGCGCAATTGCTTGATGCGGTCGAGCAGCATGTCGGCCAGGCGCTCGCCCTCACGGGCGCGAGCCGCGAGCAGCTCGGTGACGGCCTGTTCGGCCAGGGCCGGAGCGATTTCGCTCCAGTCCGTGGTGGCGGTGGCGGTGCCGCTGCACAGGCGCAGCACATCGGCCACGGAAAGGTCGCGTGCCTTGGGCAGCCAGGCCTGAACCGAGTCCTGCAGGGTCACCAGGCGTTGCAGCTGGGTGGCTGAGGGTATGGGCAGGGATTGGTTGCTGGAGACGTCGATGGCGGCTCGTACTTCCACCTTGCCGCGCTTGAGGCGCGCGGTGAGCAAGGTGCGCAGGGCCGGTTCAAGGGCGCGCAGTTCGTCGGGAAGGCGGAAGGACAAATCCAGAAAGCGGCTATTGACCGCGCGGATCTCAAGGCCCAGACGGCTGTTGGACTGGGACTCTTGACCACCCTCAACGGATGCGCTGTGCTGGGCACTGGCGTATCCGGTCATGCTGTAAACTGGCATTGGACTTTTGATGGATGCTTGCAATTTCCCGATTATCCGGGTTTCGTATCATCCTTGAGGTTTACCGGTAAAAAATGTCTACAAAAACCAAGCCAGCCCCCCTACCGTCGGGCAGCACAATAGGCGGATACCGGGTGGTGCGCAGGATTTCCTCGGGGGGGTTCGGGATTGTCTACCTGGCTCTGGACGCCGATGGCCAGCAGGTAGCGATCAAGGAGTACCTGCCGGCTTCGCTTGCCACTCGGGCGCCTGCCGAACTGCAGCCCATGGTGGCGCCAGAAAAACTGTCCCTCTATCGCCTCGGGCTCAAGAGCTTTTTCGAGGAAGGGCGCTCGCTGGCGCAGATTTCCCACGCCTCCGTGGTGAGCGTGCTGAATTTCTTTCGCGAAAACGAAACCGTCTACATGGTGATGAACTACCTGGAAGGGGCGACCCTGCAGGAGTTCATCGTCACGGCGCGCGAGCTCAAGGCCGACAAGGTGTTCAGGGAGTCGACCATCCGCTCTCTGTTTGACGAGGTGCTGCGCGGCCTGCGCATCGTGCATCAGCACAAGATGTTGCATCTGGACATCAAGCCCGCCAATATCTTCATCACCAATGACGACAAGGCCGTGTTGATCGATTTCGGCGCCGCGCGCGAAGTGCTGTCCAAGGAGGGCAACTTCATTCGTCCCATGTACACGCCGGGCTTTGCTGCCCCTGAGATGTACCGGCGCGATTCCCAGCTGGGTCCTTGGACCGATATTTACGCCATTGGCGCCTGCATCTATGCCTGCATGCAGGGCATACCGCCCAATGAAGCTCCGCAGCGTCAGGACAAGGACCGACTGGCCCTTGCCTTGAACAAGCTGCGCGGCGTGTATTCGGACAATCTGATCGAGGTGGTGGAGTGGTGCATGGCCATGGATCCGCTCTCGCGCCCGCAGTCGGTGTTTGCCCTGCAAAAAGAGCTGAGCCGCGAAGGCGAGCGTCGCTATACCAAGCTCAGCATGCAGGAGCGCATGCGCATGCAGTTTGACAACATGGTGCATGACGCCAGGAAGAATCTTCAGAAACTCGGCGGCTCCGAACGTGGAGCGGTGACCGACAGCAATCGCAAACCATGAAATTTTCCGTCTTCCAGCTCAGCCGCCGTGGAGGCCGTGCCCTCAACGAAGACCGCATGGGCTACTGCTACACGCGAGAGGCGGCATTGTTCGTGCTGGCGGACGGCATGGGCGGGCATCCGGACGGCGAAGTGGCCGCACAGATAGCATTGCAGGTGGTTTCCACGCTTTTTCAGCAAAAGGCCAAGCCCATGCTGGAAGAGCCTGCCCTGTTTCTGGAAGAGGCGTTGCTGCAGGCCCATCGCCAGATACTGCGTTATGCCAGCACCAAGGGCATGATGGACACGCCGCGCACCACGCTGGTGGCGGCCGTGCTGCAGGACGGCAAGGTGACCTGGATACACTGCGGCGACTCGCGTCTGTACTGGGTGCGCGACGGGCAGCTCGTCGAGCGAACACGTGATCATTCGTACAGCGAGATGCGCAAGGTCTCCGGTGCGCTGGCGCCGGCCAACCGCAATGTGCTGTTCACCTGCCTGGGCTCGCCTTCCAAGCCCATCTTCGATGTGAGCGAGACAAGGCGGCTTGAGGAGGGCGATCAGCTGATGCTGTGCTCCGATGGCCTCTGGGGGGCGGTGCCGACGCCGGAAATTCTCCAGATCATGAACGACAAGGCCGTGGCCCACTTTGTGCCCATGCTGGTCGACACCGCACTCAAGCGCGCCGGGGACGGCAGCGACAATGTCACCGTGCTGGCACTGGTATGGGAAACACCGAATAATTTCGAGCCGTCTTCCATTTCCACACAGGAAATCGAGGATCAGGGCTTCGAGTCCACGATACAGGTGGGGCCGATCGAAGACTGCGAGGATGAACTCGACGACGAGGCCATCGAGCGATCGATCGCCGAAATCAACGAGGCCATACGCCGTTCGGCACAGCGCCAGAAAGCCAAGACCTGAACACGGTTGCACGCTGCAATAGGCGCTGGCTTGAAACTACTGAATCAATAGCTGATTGCGCAAGCGCCATAAGCGCTTCCATGGATTTTTATTATGAAAATTGTGCTGGCATCCAACAACCGCGGAAAGCTCGCCGAGTTGCAAGCCATGTTTGCCCCGCTGGGCGTGGAGCTGATTCGTCAGGGCGATCTGTTCGAGGGAGAAGCTCCCGAGCCCTATGGCACCTTTGTAGAGAATGCGCTGTCCAAGGCGCGCTTTGCGGCCGAGAAGACCGGCTTGCCCGCCATTGCCGATGATGCCGGCATGTGTGTGGATCATTTTGGCGGTCTGCCCGGCGTGGACACGGCCTACTATTGCACCCAGTTCGGCTACGAGAAAAGCGACGACAACAATGTGCGCGCGCTGCTCGAGCAGATGCAGGGTGTGACCAACCGCCGTGCCGCCATGGTCAGCACTCTGGTGGGCGTGCGCTCGCCCAAGGACCCCGAGCCGCTGATTGCCGTAGGACGCGTGCAGGCTCTGCTCACGACCGAGCGCCGTGGCAGCAATGGCTTCGGCTTTGACCCGGTACTGCTTATTCCCGAGCTGGGCCTGACCTTTGCCGAGATGGAGCCCGAGCTCAAGCATGCGCACAGCCATCGTGGACTTTCTTCGCGCACCATGATCGAGATGGTGAAAGAGCGCTGGTTATAACCAGCGGTTCCCCCTGAGGCGCTTTGCCTAGGCGGCCCCGCGCCTTCCCCCTTTCTCTGCGCGCTATGGAAGGGGGACGACAGCCTCGCTGCGGGGCGGCGGGGCCGCCTAAGCCCTTGCTTGCTGTCCCATGGTTGGGGTGTGCTAGTTTTAGCGGCGTCGGTTTTGTTTGCGCTAGAAAAGCATATTTCCCATGATTCCCATTCAGCATCAAACAGAGACCGCCGAAGCGGCGGTGCAGCGCGATATTCAGCATTACATGCGGCCTGGCACGCTGCAACTGGGCAGCCTGCCGCCGCTGTCACTGTATGTGCATCTGCCCTGGTGTCTCAAGAAATGCCCGTATTGCGACTTCAACTCGCATGCCTGGGCCAAGGGAGATGCGCTGCCCGAGGATCGCTACATCGATGCTTTGATGGCCGATCTGGAGAGCGCACTGCCGCTGATCTGGGGGCGCACGGTGCACAGCGTCTTCATGGGCGGGGGCACGCCCAGCCTGTTCTCGCCCGAGTCCATAGACAAGCTGATTGCCGGTCTGCGCGCGCGTCTGCGCATGGAGCCCGATTGCGAGATCACCATGGAAGCCAACCCCGGCACCTTCGAGAAGGACCGTTTCAAGGCCTTCCGTGCGGCTGGCGTGAACCGCCTGTCAATCGGGGTGCAGAGCTTTGACGACCGCTATCTGCAGGCTGTCGGCCGTGTGCATGATGCGGCGCAGGCCCAGGCTGCGGTGCGCGAGGCGGCGGACAATTTCGAGACCTTCAATATCGATCTCATGTATGCGTTGCCCGGCCAGAGCATGGTCGATCTGCAGCGCGATGTGGACACGGCACTGTCGTTTGCACCGCCACATCTGTCGATTTATCACCTGACCATCGAGCCCAACACTTATTTCGCCAAATATCCGCCCGTGGTGCCGGAGGACGATACGGCCTATGAGATGCTGGACCTGATCACGGCCAGCACCAGGGCCGCGGGCATGCAGCGCTATGAGGTCTCGGCCTATGCCAAGGACGGCCATCAGTGCTTTCACAACAGCAACTACTGGCAGTTCGGCGACTATCTGGGCATTGGCGCCGGTGCGCACAGCAAGCTGAGCTTTGCCCATCGCATCGTGCGTCAGGTGCGTTTCCGCGATCCGGCCCGCTATATCGACATGGCACTGGCCGGCACGCCGCTGGCACAGGACAACGAGGTCAAGCGTGCCGATCTGCCGTTCGAATACATGCTCAACGCGCTGCGCCTGCGCGGCGGCTTTGCCTTGCAGGAGTTCATGGAGCGCACGGGCCTGCCCATGTCGGCCATTGCCAAGGGGCTCGATCAGGCCCAGGCCAAGGGCCTGATCAGCCGCGATCTGGGCCGCGTGGTGCCCACCGAACGCGGCTTTGACTTTCTGAGCGACCTGCAGGAAATGTTCCTGTAAGTCCTGGCGGGTGCTCAGCCGCAGCGCAGCGCCGTGATCTTGCCTGCGTCATTGGTGATGACGTTCAGGCGCTCCTGGTTGTAGTCCATGGTCGCGGGCTGACCCTCGCGCAGCACGCGCAGCAGGTACGAGCCGGACTTCTGGCGGATGGTTTCCAGCGTCGATGCCACGGTGTTGTGGCCGATATAGATCTGTACCGGCTCCGCGTGGCATACCTGCAGCTGACGCGCAGGCGGGGCGGTCTTGCCGCCTGCGACCATGCCATTGCTGGCGCAGCCCGCCATCAGCACAGCCATGCTGGCAGCAGCCATGCCGAGCAAAGGGCGGGTGGAAATATGCAGAGTGGGTGTTCGATGCTTCATGCCCCACACCATAGCGCCCCCAGGTGCTCGCGCATGCCAGACCAAGCCTTGATGTGCAAGCGGGTGCAACAAAGCAATGCGAAAATTTGATAGCTTCATGCGCAATTCCCTCAAGGGAATGGTCGCATTTTGACTGTGAATTTTCAGCGCCAGAGTCTATGGCTTGTGGGCTCCTTCTGCACTTTGAAAGATGCCGGCATCGATATTCGCGGCCTGCAGCTTGCGTGCAGCCTTTTCAGCGCGCTTTCGGCTCTCGAAGGGGCCGCTGCGTACTCGGGTGACTTCCCCCTTGTTGCTGGCCATCTTCTGCGTCAGCGCGGGCAGTCTGGACTTTTGCAGCTGCGCCAGCACCTTGTCGGCATTGCCGGCCTCGGAATAGACGCCCAGATTCAGATAGAACTTGCCAGGAACCAGGTCCGAGCCGGCATGGGGTGTCGAGGGGGCAGCTTGTTCCTTTGTATCTGTCGCGGGCCTGGCTGTCGGCTTTTCGCTCAGCTCGGCCTTGACCGCCGCTTTGCTTGGCACTGAGGCAGCTGCGTCGGGCGCAGCCTGCGCTGTGCGTGTGTCTGTCTCGGTGGCGGTCACAGGCGCTGGCTCTGCCGGGCGGTTTTCTGGCTGGGCGGCAGCAGAGGTCGCCTCGGGGGCGGGCTTTGCCAGGTCCGGGCTGGCAGCTGGACGATTGGCCACGGCGGTGGCTGCAGGCACTGCGCTCTTGGTCGGTGCCGGGCCGTCGGCGGGCAGCAAGGCCAGGCCCGCGCCTGCGGCCGCTGCCGCAGGCAGGGCCAGCACCAGCATGGCTGCGGTTCTGTTGCGAGGAGAGCCGACCTGCGCCTGCAAGGCGGCATGGGCGGTGGCCATATTGGGCGCGTCCGTAATCGCCTGCAGCGTCTGGGCCCTGATCTTGCGCCAGTACCAGCCATTGCCCAGCAGGCCGGGCACGGCCACAGCCACCAGCCAAAGTGCAATGCCCAGGCCCAGCACCATGGCCTCGGGCAGAGCCGGGCGCAGGCCAAACCACCAGATCAGCGCGGTTGCCGTGACGGCTGCGAGGTATTTGCCAGCCTCGCGCCATAGACCGTGCAGGCTGCACCAGGCCAGGGTCAGGAAGGCTGCCGCCATATTCCAGCTGGGCAGGCTGCGGTCCAGGGCATCGAAGCGCTTGAACTGGGCCAGGTAAAAGTCGCGTGAACGTGGGCTCAGGCGGCTGGCATAGAGCTGGGGCAGCAGGCCGCTGTCCTCCTCTTCGGGTGCAGCGGTCTGCCCGGCCTCGTGTTGCAGACTGTGCTGCATGGAATAGGCCGCGGCTGCAAAGGCTCCTGCAATGGAGGCAGGCAAGGGGCTGGCATCCGAGCGCGCAGGCTGGTTCAGTACGGGCTCCTGGCGCTGGTTTCGGCCAGCAGGGGCGAGCGCAGGGGTGGGGGTGTCCGAAGCGGAAGGCATGGCTGCAATTGTGTCATGGCGTTACGAGCAGGCCGAAGGCAGATTCCCAACAAAAAACCGGCGCCAGGCCGGTTTTTTGCGGGATGGCCGAGGCCCGCTCAGGCCTGGTGCGCGGGCAGAACGGTGGCACGGCATTCGCCAAAGCCGATGCGCGCGGCACCGGGCTTTTCGCACCAGCCGGCAAAGACCACGGCGTCTCCGTCGAGCAGGAAGGTGCGGGTTTCGCCGTTGCTCAGGCTCAGGGGCTTTTTGCCGCCTTCGGTGATTTCCAGCAGGGCGCCGGCTTCGGCCATGGTGGGGCCGGACAGCGTGCCCGTGCCCAGCAGGTCACCGGGTTGCAGATCGCAGCCGTTGACGGTGTGGTGGGCAATCAGCTGGGCCATGGTCCAGTAGGCGTGGCGGTAGCTGGTCCGGGTGATCTGCTCGGCGGCCTTGCCTTCGGCGCGCATCTTCTCGGTCTGGATGGCAACCGTGAGCTGCACGTCGAGCGCACCGCGCTGCGAGTTGGCTTCGGAGCTGAGGTAGGGCAGGGGCTGTGGGTCCTCGGACGGGCGGACAAAGGCCGTGCGATAGGGCTCCAGTGCTTCCAGCGTCACAATCCAGGGCGAGATGCTGGTGGCGAAGTTCTTGGACAGGAAGGGGCCCAGTGGCTGGTATTCCCAGGCCTGAACGTCTCGTGCCGACCAGTCGTTGAGCAGGCACAGGCCGAAGATATGGTTTTCGGCGTCCTCGATGCCGATGGCCTCGCCCCAGGCATTGGCCGAGCCGGCATAGATGCCCATCTCCAGCTCATAGTCGAGGCGGTTGCAGGGCTTGAGCACGGGGTCGGCATCGGGAGCCTTGAGCTGGCCATTGGGGCGCTTGAAGTCCACGCCCGAGATGCGGATGCTGGAGGCACGGCCGTGGTAGCCGATGGGCACCCACTTGTAGTTTTCCATCAGCGGGTTGGTGGGGCGGAACAGCTTGCCCACATTGGTGGCGTGGTGCACGGAGGTGTAGAAGTCCGTGTAGTCGCCCACCTGTGCGGGTACGCCGTATTCCACATCGGCCTGGGGCACGAGGCAGGCCTTGAGGGCGGCTTCCTGGGCAGCGCCGGCACGCAGGGCGCGCGACAGGGCCAGACGCAGGGCCGACCAAGACGCCGGGCCCATGGCCATCAAGCTGTTGAGCTGAGCTTGCGCCGCTGCGTCGACCTGGGCCTGCACATCGCCGCCCAGTGCCTTGGCATCGCGAACAGCCGCCATGTCCAGCACCTGGTCGCCAATCGCCACGCCGCCGCGAAAAGCCTCGCTGCTGCTCTTGCGACGAAAGACTGCAAACGGCAGGTTCTGGATGGGGAAGTCGCTGCTGCCCGTGTTGGCGCTGGCGACCCAGCTTTGCAGGCCGGCGTCGTGGGTTTCGTTCAATGCCATGTTCGTCTCCTTAAACGATTTGAATAAAAACAGGCTGCAGCGCTGATCTGCTGTGCGCTGTCAGCCATCGATCTATGACTGATCTATGGGATCTGGCTTGTGCTGGCTTGTGGATCCTTCATGCTGCGGTAAAGCCTCCATCCATATTCCACTGTGCACCACGCACCTGGGCGGCGTTGTCGCTGGCCAGAAAGCTGACCAGTGCCGCGACCTGTTCCACCGTCACAAAAGCCTGCGAGGGCTGCTTGGCGCCCAGCAGCCTGGCGCGGGCTGCCGCCTCGTCCAGCTGCTCGCGCTGCGCCAGGGCTTCGATCTGGGCCTGCACCAGCGGCGTGAGCACCCAGCCGGGGCAAATGGCGTTGCAGGTCACGGGCGTGGTGGCCAGCTCCAGCGCCACGGATTTGGTCAGGCCCAGCAGGCCGTGCTTGCTGGCCACATAGGCGGGCTTGTGGGCCACGCCGACCAGGCCGCTGACGGATGCCATATTGATGATGCGTCCCCAGCCGTGCTCCAGCATGGCCGGCGTGCAGGCCTGTATGGTGTGAAACGGTGCGCTCAGGTTGACGGCCAGCATGGTGTTCCATCGGTCTGGCGGAAAGCTGAGCACGGATTCCACATGCTGCATGCCCGCGTTGTTGACCAGAATGTCCACAGCGCCGAGCTCGGCGGCGATGCGCCGGGCCAGCGGGGCAATGGCCAGGCCGTCGCTCAGATCCAGTGGGTAATAGCGGGCGGCCACACCCAGTGCGTGCAGCTCGGCGAGCTGTGCATCGGTGCTGGCAGACGCCTGGGCGCTGCCATGCAGGGCAATGGCGGCGCCTTCGCCGGCCAGTTGCCTGGCAATGGCCCAGCCTATGCCGCTGGTGGAGCCGGTGATCCAGGCCACACGGCCGCTATGGGGCCTGGAGAACTGCCGGACTTGGGGCAGGACGATGGTCATTTGAGCAGGTCCATTTCGATATGCACGTATTCGCTGATGAAGCGTACCTTGGCCCAGTAGACGATCAAGCCCTGTGGATTGCAGGCCCAGCGCAGCGCCTGCATCAACGGCGTGCCCAGCGGCACGCCCAGATGCTCGGCAATCAGCTCGTCGGCCGGGGCTACGCTCAGGTACTGGCGGGCCGTGGCGATCTGCGCTGGATCATTTCCCAGCGCCTGAGCCAGCGTGGTGCGCTCCAGCTGTTCCTGCAGCCTGGGGTAGAGGTTTTGTTCCAGGTACAGCTCGGACAGGCAAAAGCGTGCATCGCCGTGCTTGTGTACGCGCAAAAAATAGGTATAGGCAGAGGCCAGTTCGCCAGGGGAAGGGAAGCCGGCCGGAATGGGCGGCACGCAGTCATTCGCTTGCTGCAGCGTAGTCTGCTGAATCTGCTCACCAAAGGCCACCAGCTCCTGCCAGGTCGTTGGCAGCAAAAAGGATGGGGGCTTGTAGGGCTGGCCCACGACCTTGGTGCCGCCGCGCTTGCGGGTCTGCAGCAGGCCTTCATCGACCAGCGCATGTACGGCCATGCGCACCGTGGTGCGCGAGACGCTGTGCAGGGCCTCGAGCTCCTCGACGGTGGGGATGCTTTGTCCGACCGTCCACTCGCCCGTCGCTATCTTGTTGCGAAACAGTCGGGCCAGCTGCAGGTGCAGCTTGTCGCGGGATTGGGAGGCGGTGGACGCAGCAGTCATAAGCACGGTTTTGCGGGGCAGTGTAGCAAATAAAGTATCTAAAAAAGTACTTTATTGAAAAAGACCAGCAGACACCCAAGATGGCGCAATAAGGCAGCGGACGGGAGTGCAAACCAGCCCAAAGAAGCGCAAGAGTTCACAAATGTCACCATTCAGACAGTGCAAATGACTTTTAAACTCCTCGCTTTTGATAGCGGATAGTGCAGGCAGCCATTGGTTGCAATGTGCTTTGACAAGGGCAATCCTTGCCTGGGAGTTGGTAGTTTCATGCAGAAGCAGTACGAGTGGCAGTTTTTCCGCGCCGGCGAGGTGGACCAGGTGGTGATTCGCACGGGCCAGGACATTGCCCATATTGGTGAGCTGGATCAGAAGCTGTGGGTGGCTCTGGCCTGTCCCACGCGAGGTATCGAGTTCGACAGCGCAACGCTGGATTTGATTGACGAGAGCAAGGACGGCCGTATTCGCCCTCCGGAGCTGGTGGCCGCCTGTGAATGGGCCGTGGCAAGAGTGCGTGATCCGCAGGTTCTGGCCGATGGCGGCGATGTGCTGCAACTGAACAGCATCAACGATGCGACGGAGGAAGGCGCGTTGTTGCTGGCAGAGGCCAGACGCGTGCTGGAGCTCGCGGGCCTGCCCGATGCCCAGTCCATCACGCTGGCCCAGGTGCAGGAGCGCATGGCTTCGCTGCAGGCCCTGCGTTTCAATGGCGACGGCGTTGTCAGTGCAGCCACGGCCGAAGGCGATGAGGCCCTGGCTGGTCTGATTGCCCGCATTCAGGAGCTTTACGGCGCGGTGGACGGCAGCGATGGCGTTCCAGGCATCGATCGCAGCAAGGCCGAGGCCTTCTGGGAAGACGTGCAAGCCCTGCAGACCTGGTTTGCCCAGGCGGCAGAGCTGGGTTGCAATCTGCAGCCGCGTGCACTGGCGCTGGCGGCTGCGGAGGCCGTGAACGCAGTGCAGGCCAAAGTCGATGACTTTTTTGCCCGCACGCGCCTGGTGGAGTTCGATGCCAATGCACGTGCACCGCTCAACCCGACGGAAGAAGGCTATGCCGCTTTGGGGGCGCAGGTGCTCAGCAATGCATCGGAGTCTCTGGCCGCGCTGCCGCTGGCCGCAGTGACCGGCGAGCGCAGCCTGCCGCTGGTGAATGGCGTCAACCCCGCCTGGGCTGCTGCCTTGCAGACCTTGCGCGAGCAGGCCGTGCAACCCGTGTTCGGCGAAGCGTTGACGGCGCTGACCGAGGTGCAGTGGGATCAGCTCAAGACCATGCTGGCCCATTGCCAGCAATGGTTGTCGGAGTGCCCGGCAACGCCGCTGGGCGCAGTGGGCGAGGCCGAAATTCAGCAACTGCTTTCCAGCGGGTTGAAAGACGCAGTGATGCAGTTGCTGGACCATGACGATGCCGAAAAAGAGCATGCCGTGCAGGCCATGGCTCTGGAAAAGATGATCCGCCTGCAGCGCGATCTGCTGGAGCTGCTCAACAACTTTGTCTCCTTCTCCCGCTTCTATCGCCGCGAAGGCGCGGCCTTCCAGGCCGGTACCTTGTTCCTGGACGGCCGCAGCTGCGATCTGACCGTGGAGGTTGCCGATGCGGCAGCCCACTCCACGCTGGCCGCCATGGCCAAAACCTATCTGGCCTACTGCGAATGCAAGCGCGAGGGGCAAAAAAAGACGATCGTCGCGGCCTTCACGGCAGGCGATGTGGACTTTCTGTTCGTGGGGCGCAACGGCGTCTTCTACGACCGTGCGGGCAATGACTGGGATGCCACCATCGTCAAGCTCATCGACAACCCGACCAGCATCGGCCAGGCCTTTTTCTCGCCCTACAAGAAGTTCCTGCGCATGATCGAGGAGCAGGTCGCCAAGCATGCCGCAGCCAAGAACGATGTGGTCAATACCAGCCTCAGCGACAACGCGACCAAGCTGGTGACGGCGCCCAAGGACCTGGCCCAGGCACCTGCTCCAGCGCGCAAGACCGATGTGGGGACGGTGGCCGCCATCGGTGTGGCGCTGGGCTCGCTGAGCGCCGTGATCGTTGGCATCTTCGGCAAGTTCATCGAACTGGGGCCGTGGATTCCGGTAGCCATACTGGGTCTTATTCTGGCCATCTCCGGTCCCAGCATGCTGATTGCCTGGCTCAAGCTGCGTCAGCGCAGCCTGGGACCGATTCTGGATGCCAGCGGCTGGGCCATCAATGGCCGCATGAACATCAATCTGGGCCTGGGCCGCAGCCTGTCGCAGACGGCCAAGGTACCGGTCAACGCCAGGCGCAATATTGCCGACCCTTACGCGGACAGCCATGGCCTGCGCAACAGCCTGTGTGTGCTGGCACTGATGGCAGCCGCCGCGCTGCTGGCCTGGCGCATGCACTGGCTGGACGCCGTGCTGCCTGTCAGCTGGCAGCATGTCCCGGCGGCGGCCAGCGCGCCAGCGGTCACCGCACCGGCAGCGGCCGCAGCAGAGTCCGCTGTCAGGTAAGCCAGAGGCGCGCGCCGTCTGCAGAGGCTGGCGGAAGGCCCATCGCTTCGCCGCACCACCCAATACCGCTTGCATGGGTGCGGTATTGGGGGCTGGAGCCGGAATCTGTCCTAGAGTGCTGTTCTGTACTCACCGAAGCATCTTGGATGTGCATGCATTCAAGGTGCTTTTTCATTGCATTTGATGACAGGAGCAAGCCATGGGACGTGCCATCCATTCCGCGCATGAACTTCTCGCCACCAATGAGCGTGAGCTCTACGATCTTTCCCAGTCCGATATGGCCCTGGTCAGGCTGAGCCCGGCCCAGCGCCGCCTGCAGCTGCAGCGCGCCCGCGCCATGCGCGATCGGGCACGTGCGCTGTACCGCCGGCAGGTCGGCCACACGCTGCACCACACGGCCACCAAGCGTGGCTTCACGGGCATGGCCAATGAGCGCACCCGCCAGAAGGCCCAGGTGTTGTCCGAGGTGGTGCGTCGGCTGGCGGGCGAGCCGGCCTGAGTCCCGCAGTCTTTGCGGAACTGTGCAGCTATCTAAAAGTGAGCTTTCTGCGCATGTCATTCAATGATTTCAATATTGAATGTCATTGAAATCATTGAATGAATTACGTATTCAGCTCATTTTTATGCTTGCGGTAGATGCCCGGCCGACAGCAGCGGCATGCCGGTGCGGCGCGTGAACTCCTCGTAGCTGATGGGCGGGCCCATGCGGGTGTCGGCACTATTGGCCTGCCAGTACTCCCAGCTCTTGCCGGTGCTGGCGTCATAGACCAGCTTGAAGATGTGGCAGGGCACATGGACCTTGCCCGGCCCGATGGTGAGCGGCTGCCCGTCGAACACCGGGCCGGTGAAGACGTAGACATCATTCTTGGCGCGCTGGGCGTAGCGGCGCGTGTCCTGCTCGACCTTGCTCCAGACGCCGCCGTTGTGGGTCTGGTCCTGCGGAAGTCAGGATTCGATTCGACCAAGCCACAAGAAGACGGAGATCATCGAGTGGTCGGCCTGGATGCTCAGTCAACTCTCATGATTTTTCTGAGCGATGAGATCTTCCCAGTCATCTGGGCGCTGATCCTCTCCGCGCGAGTGCCAGTACTCATCATTGTTGGGATTGCATTTATTTGCATGGTTGTCGTTGTCGGCTTTGCTGGGCATGGTCGCTCTCCTTGATGGATGTGTCAGGAATTCCATTTCTGCTTTTTTGCGATGGCTTGTTGCATTCGATCAACATACGAGCCCTTGGGCACGCTACCTCCGGTCTTGATTGCAACAGCGCTTTGAATACGGGAAATCGCCGTCTGGGTAACGGGGGTCGGGTTGGCTGCCGGGCGCAGGGGCACTACGGCGAACGGATGACTTGGTCATAGAGTCTCCAATGAAGTTGAGAACGTGGCATTTTTCAGTGCCACGTAGGCACTGTCATCGATCAGTTCAATGGAGTTCATCCAGAAATGTTCACTTTGGCATGGGCGTGTACGGCACAGGGCAAGTTTTTGGAGGTACCCACGTCCGGCACAGGGTGCGGTCTATGCCAAAGCGGGTCGGCAGGCACCTTATCCATGGAATGTTTGCGTTTTAGATAAGTGATTGCTAAAGTGTCGCCATGCCCGAAAACGACATCTTCAAGGCCCTGGCCGACCCCACGCGCCGCTCCATCTTCGAGAAGCTGGCCGCTGGCAGCATGCATGCCAGCGCACTGCGCGAGGGCAAGGAGATCAGCCAGTCGGCCATGTCCCAGCATCTGGCCGTGCTGCGCAATGCGGGGCTGGTGAGCGAGCAGCGCCAGGGGCGCTTCGTGCATTACGAGGTCGATCCCGAAGGGCTGGCGCTGATTGCGGGCTGGCTGGCGAAGTACCGCGCCTACTGGCCGCAGCGTGTGGATGCCCTCAAGGGCCTGCTCAAGGACATGGACCAATGAATGATATGGACAACGACGATGCGGCCTGCGAACTGGTGCAGGAGTACGCGCTGGACGCCTCGCCCGAGAAGGTCTGGCGCGCGCTGAGCATTCCCGAGTTGCGCGCGCAGTGGCTGCCGGGCACCGAGCATGCCGAGCCGTTGAGCGAGGTGCCGCCGCAGGCGTTGAGCCTGCGGCTGCGTGAGGCCGAGCCGCCCTTTCTGGAAAGCACGGTGGACCTGAAGATTAGCCCCGCTGCCGACGGCGGTACGCTGCTGCGCATCGTCCATGTGCCGACCGATGCGCGGGCGCAGCCCGCCAGGGAGGTGGCCAATGATGGCGGCTTCCTGATGTACGCGACCTGAGGCGCTGCCCTGGCAACGGGGCGTGCGGCGCAGGGCTGCGGTTCTTTTTTTCACCATCACACATAGGAGTTCGCCCATGCGCGAATCGATGATGCTCGTCCCCATGGTTGTCGAACAGTCGGCGCGCGGAGAGCGGTCCTTCGACATCTACTCGCGCCTGCTGCGCGACCGCGTGATCTTTTTGAACGGCGAGGTGAACGATGCGGTCTCTGCCTTGGTCTGCGCGCAGTTGCTGTTCCTGGAGGCGGAGAACCCCGACAAGCCCATACACCTCTACATCAACTCGCCGGGCGGCGTGATCACCAGCGGCCTGGCCATGTACGACACCATGCAGTTCATCAAGTCGCCCGTGCACACGCTGTGCATGGGCACGGCGCGGTCGATGGGCTCCTTCCTGCTGATGGCCGGCGAGCCCGGCCACCGCATGGCCATGCCCAACGCCAGCCTGCACGTGCACCAGCCGCTGGGCGGCGTGCAGGGGCAGGCCTCGGACATCCGTATTCATGCCGAGGAAATGCTGCGCACCAAGGACCGCGTGACGCGCCTGTACGCCCAGCACTGCGGGCGCAGCTACCAGGAGGTGGAACGCGACCTGGACCGCGACCGCTTCATGACCGCCAAAGAGGCCCGCGAGTGGGGCCTGATAGACAAGGTTCTGGACCGGCGCACGGCAACTCTCTGAGCCGCAGCGCCAGCAGCGCGCTTCTCTTCTCCCCATCCTCGTAACCGCCACGAGGCAAGTTGCCCGCAGCGAAGCGGAGGGTCGCGGACATTCGGGTCGCCTTTTCTTGGCCTACGTTCTTTTAGCGAAGCAAAAGAACGTAGGTCGGCCGCCGGGCCGAGACCCGGCTTCAAAAAACAACCACCCGGCAGGGGCAAAGACGGCCTCCTGGTCCACGCCAGAAGGCTAACCGTGACCCCGCATCACCCCCGCCAACAACGGCATCCCCGTCCTCCGAGTGAACTCCTCATAACTGATGGGCGCACTCATCCGCGTATCCGCACTGTTGGCCTGCCAGTACACCCAGCTCTTGCCGGTGCTGGCGTCATAGACCAGCTTGAAGAGGTAGTCGGGCACCGCCACCTTGCTCTCACCGATGGTGGAGGCGTTCTTGTTGAATACAGGGCCGGTGAAGACAAAGACATCGCCCCGGGCGCGCAGCGCATATTTGCGCGTGGCCTGTTCCACCTGGCTCCAGGCGCCCGCGTTGTGCACCTGGTTCTGCGGCACCATGTTCGCGAGGCTGAAGCTTTGGGCCATGGCCTCGGGCGTGCTCATGTCGGCCGCCGGCGCCATATGGCCGCGTGAGAACCCGGAGCGCTTGTAGTCGTCAAGCTCGGAGCGCTCGGCGCGCGGCAGGCGGGCGTCGGCATAGAACTTGTCGCTGCGCTGCAAGCCCTGGGCCTGCTGCAGCATCTGGCGATTCAGGCGCTCGGCCACAAACACCGGGGTCTTGGTGCTGCCGTTGTGCAGCACGGCAAAACCCGAAAAGCACAGCTCGCGCTCACGGGGTTGAAGCTGCAGGGCCGGAGCCTTGCCGCCGGGAAAGAACTGGGGGCAGCGGGCAAAGTGCGTGGGCAGGGCTGTGGCCGTGACATCGGCCTTGTCCACCTTGCCGCCCACGCTGGGCGTGTGGGCGCCGGAACCGGAACGCAGATCATCCAGATCCGGCCAGCCGTTCTTGCGAAAGGCCTGCAGGGTCTGGCCGAGCGCATCGAGTGCGGGAATATGCAGGGCTGCCAGCGCCTGGCCCAGCAGTCTCTCGGCGGAGACGCTGGGATTGAAGCTGCAACTGGCGATCTGGAAGCTGGCCAGTGCCGCAGCGCCCGCAGACAGGGCAAAGCGCCTGATGCGGGAGAGGCTGTTGCCAGCAGTCCTGGAAGCTTTGCCGCGCTTGCGCGCAGGCGTTTTCTTTTTCTTGGCGGTCGTCATTGAGGCGGCAATGGTACGCCGCTTGAATGCTGCTTGAAGCGAGGTGCGGGCCGCAGGCCGCACTTTGTGTGTCCGGCAATGAAACCGTATGTGAACCATAGGCCCAGAGGCCTGCGACTCAGGGGCAGTCTGCGTGCTTCAGACCGTGATGTTGCCGGTACTGGCCTGGCGTCAGGCCCAGGTGTTTGCGAAACACATGGCCCATATGCGACTGGTGGTTGAAGCCGCAGTCCAGTGCAATTTGCGGAAGGGGCTGATCAGAGCCTTGAATCATGGTGCGGGCCGCCTGCAGCCGGGTCTCCATGATCCAGGCATGCGGCGTCATGCCCGTGAGCCGTGTGAACTCACGCAGAAAGCGCAAGGGGCTGGTGCCCACCATGGCGGACAGATCGGCAATGCTCAGCGACCGCTCGAACTCGGCGGCAATGCGGTCCAGCACGCGCGCATAGCCGGCGCCGGGGCGTGCGTCGGCCCCGCAGGGGCTGCCCTCCTGGCAGGCCATGAAGCGCAGCGCAGCCTGCTCGATGGCCAGAGCGTCCGGCCGGGGGCTGAGCAGCAGGCGCAGATGCTGCGCTATCTGCAAGGCAGCGCGCTGACCGTGTCGTGTGACGCGCTGCGATGGCCTGGGGGCGTCAGTCTCATGGACCGAATGGCGCAGCACCAGATATTCACCACCGGCGGCCGACTCGGAAAAGACCTCGACGCCCGGCGGCGTATAGCTCAGGGTGCCGGGCCAGGTGTCGAAGTCCTCGCGCCTGTCGGAGGCAATGGCGTGCACGCCTTGCTGTCTTTGCAGCGCAATGCCCAGTGCATGCATGCGCACCGGGTCGCGGCTGCTGTAGGGCGCGCGGCCTAGCAAATGGATCTGCACCGCTGGCGTATCGGTTGCAGAAGGCTGAATCAAATGGGTCTTCATGGCGGGCTGAAATTTCATGATAGACGATGGTGGCCGGCCGGCCTCACACTGCCGCTCATGAATCAAGACCTGCAAACAAGCGCCGGGCCGCAACGCGTCATAGGCCTGATCGGCGGCATGAGCTGGGAGTCCAGCGCCGAGTACTATCGCCTGATCAACCAGGGTGTCCGGGAGCGTCTGGGCGCATTGCGCTCGGCCAGGCTGCTGATGTACAGCGTGGACTTCGGCCCTGTCGAGCAGGCCCAGCATGAAGGCCGCTGGGACGATGCGGCAGCGCTGCTGGCCGATGCTGCCCGGCGTCTGCAAGCCGGTGGCGCCGACTGTGTGCTGCTTTGCACCAACACCATGCACAAGGTGGCGGATCAGGTGGCAGCAGCCGTGTCGATCCCGTTTTTGCACATAGCCGACCCGGTCGGTGCGACCGCGCGCGCAGCCGGTGTCCAGGTGCTGGGGCTGCTGGGTACGCGCTTCACCATGGAGCAGCCGTTCATGCGCGAGAGGCTGGAGCTGCAGTTCGGCCTGAAGGTGCTGGTGCCAGGCGAAGCCGAGCGCGCTCAGGTACATCGCATCATCTATGAGGAGCTTTGCGCGGGGCAGATCAGCGATGTGTCGCGCAAGCTCTATCAGCGTGCCATCGAGTCATTGGCGGCCCGTGGCGCGCAGGCCGTGGTGCTGGGATGCACGGAAATCGGCTTGCTCATCAAGAGCGAAGACAGCGTGTTGCCGGTGCTGGACACCACGGCCTTGCATGCTGCAGCGGCCGTGGATTTTGCGCTACGGGCCTGAACCGCCGGATATCAGCGCGCCGAGCCCGGCTGGAGGATTTCCGGAATGGCGCAATGCGTGCTGGCCTCGTTCATGGCGATGTCATGCTCGTGTTTGGCCACCTCCACCGACATGGCTTGCGGCAGCGGCACGGCGTTTTTCACGGCCAGAATCTCGGCCATTACGCTCACCGCGATCTCTGCCGGAGTCTTGCTGCCGATATAGAGACCGATGGGACCGCGCAGTCTGGCCAGCGAGGCTTCGGTCTCGCCAAAGTGTTCCATCATGCGCTCGCGCCTTGCGTGGTTGTTGCGGCGCGAGCCGATGGCGCCCACATAGAAGGCCGGGCTGTGCAGGGCTTCGAGCAGGGCCAGGTCGTCGAGCTTGGGGTCATGGGTGAGGGCGACGATGCAGCTGCGCGCATCGGGCTTGAAGGCTGTGACCGCATCGTCCGGCATGTCGGTGACGGTGTTGACCTGGGCCACCGACCAACTGCCCATATATTCCTCGCGCGGGTCGCAGACGGTGACCGTGAAGCCGTTGAACAAGGCCATGGTGGCCAGGTATTCGGCCAGGGCCCCTGCACCGATCAGCAGCATGCGGTAGCCGGGGCCGAGGTGGTTGACGAGTTGCTGGCCGTCAAACTCCAGCACGTCGGGGTGCTCGGCCGTCTGCAGGCGGACTTCGCCGCTGCTGCAGTCGACACTGCGTTTCACCAGTGATCCTGCTTCAAGCTCGGCCACCAGTTGCTGCAGGCTGGCCGCATCGGGGTTGAATTCCAGCAGCAGCTCCAGCGTGCCGCCGCAGGGCAGGCCGAAGCGGTGGGCCTCGTCGGCGCTCACGCCGTAACGCACCAGTTGCGGCGGGCCGTCGGGAATGCCCAGGTTCTGGTTCAGGGCCTTGGTGTGGCGAGCTATCAAATCGTCTTCGATGCAGCCGCCCGATACCGAGCCAATGGCGCGACCGTCCTCGCGCAAGGCCATCATGGAGCCCACGGGGCGTGGGGACGAGCCCCAGGTGCGCACCACGGTGGCCAGCAAGGCGTGCTGGCCGGCCGAGCGCCAGTCACGCAATGCCTTGAGTACCAAGACGTCGATATTGTCCATTGCTTGCTTTCTCTGTTTCTCTCGCTCGCTGCAATTTTGAAGCATCAGGCGGGCACCGGGTAGCGGCGCTACCCGTAAATGATCACGCGCAAAAAGGCCTTCCGAGGCCTGAAGGACAGGGAAGGCCGGCTTGTGCGGAGCTGTGCAGCGCTTTGGCAGCGCCTGCTGTCAATGCGCCTGGGTCTGCTTGCGCAACTGGCCTACCTTGGCGGGCAGGTCCTTCCACTCGTCCACGCCGTACTGGGCACGCATGGTGTTGAGCAGGGTGGCGATCTGTGCATCGCTGAGCGCATGGCGGAAGGCCGGCATGGTGCCCAGGTCGGCATGGGCCGGATGTTGCACGCCTTCGAGCACGGCCATGATGGCGTTGTCGGGCGATGCGGAGTGCAGGCTGGTGCTCAGGGCCAACTGGGGACGCACGCCGAAGCTGCTGCCCGAAGGGTCTGCCTTGTGGCAGGCCATGCAGGCGCCCTGGTACAGGCGATAGCCTTCGGCATCGAGTGCCAGCTTGGGCTTGGCGGTCTTCTCCTCGATGAGTGCCTTGGCATCGCCGGGGGCGGCGTCGGCCTTGCGGTAGCTCATCAGATAGGTGGCAATGGCGTCGAGGTCGGCATCGCTTTGCTGCGACAGGCCGTGGGCCACGGGAGCCATGGGGCCGGCTGCCACACTGTGACGGGCCGAGAAGCCGGTCTTCATATAGTCGACCAGATCCTGCTTGGTCCAGGGCAGGGGCGAGGCCGTCTTGTCCGTCAGAGCGGGGGCATCCCAGCCTTCGGCGCTGCCGCCGCTCAGGTGGAATTCACCCGTTTTCTCGGCGGCCAGGCCGTTGCGCGGTGTGTGGCAGGCGCTGCAGTGACCCAGGCCTTCGACCAGATAGGCACCGCGATTCCACTCGGGAGCCTGCTTTTCATCGTCCTTGACGACGCCGGGCTTGAGGTAGAGCCAGTTCCAGGCCGCAATGCCGCGGCGCACGTTGTAGGGGAAGTTCAGCGCGGTCTTGGGCGCCTCGTTCTCCACGGCAGGCTCGCTCATCAGAAAGGCGTACAAGGCCTTCATGTCCTCATCCGTCACGCGGCTGAAGGCCGTGTAGGGGAAGGCGGGGTAGAGGTACTGGCCTTCGCGGTCCACGCCGTGGCGCATGGCGCGCTCGAAGGCTTCATAGCTCCAGCTGCCGATGCCGGTCTGCAGATCGGGCGTGATGTTGCTGGTGTAGATGGTGCCGAAGGGGCTGGGCATGGCCAGACCGCCTGCGTTGGTCTTGCCGTTGGGAGCAGTGTGGCAGACCGCGCAGTCGCCCATGGCGGCCAGCAGCTTGCCCTTGGCAATCTGCTGGGGCGTGAAGTCGGCAGCGGGAATGGCTGACTGGGGCGCAATCTCGCCCTGGTGGGTGAGCGCCAGGCCGGCGGCAGCCAGCACGACCACTACAGCCGCACCGCCCGCCAGAATCTTTTGGAACGTTCGCATATCTATGTTCTTTATCGGTGGAGTCACTTGGACGAGGCGGCGCTGCTCTTGGCTGCCTTGAGCGCGGCCAGCACGCGGCTGGGCGTGAACGGCACTTCCAGCAGGCGCACGCCGGTGGCGTCAAAGATGGCGTTGGCCACGGCGGCGGCGCTGGGCACGGACGCCGATTCGCCGGCGCCCATGGGCGCCTCGTTGGGGCGCTCGACCAGCAGCGAGTCGATCTCGGGCAGCTCGTCAAAGCGCAGGATGGGGTAGCCGCCCCATTCCACGGAGGTGACGCCGCTCTTGTCGAAGGTGACGAACTCCTTGAGCACGCGGCTGGTGGACTGCACCACGTTGCCGTGCACCTGATGACGCACGCCTGCGGGGTTGATCATGGCGCCGGTGTCTTGGGCGACAAAGACCTTGTCGACCTTGACTTCGCCGGTTTCGCGGTCCACGGTCACATCGACCACCCAGGTCGCCCAGGCTGCACCGTAGCCGGGGAACTTGCTGTGGAAGTAGCGGGCGTAGGCAAAGCCGCGACCCTTGACCAGACGTTGATCGTCAGCTGCTGCATTGCGACGCGCCGGGCCTTCCTGCCAGTTGCACTGCTTCTTGGCCTCGGCAATCAGCGCCACGGCGCGCGGGTCCTTGAGGTAGCGCAGGCGGTATTCGATGGGGTCGGCCTTGGCCAGGTAGGCGCATTCGTCGATCCAGGACTCATGGGCGAACACATTGGGCAAGGCGGAGACGCCGCGCATCCAGGAGGCGCGCACGATGGGCACGGCGTCCTGGGAGATCACGCGCATCTTGGGATACTCGTACTGCGGGATGGCCGTGCGGTCGCCCATTTGCTGGGCCTCGATCTTGGCGGACACCTTGCCCGTGAGGATCAGGGCCAGTGCCGTGGCGTTGTTCGAGGGGTAGCAGGTGCGCAGCTCGTAGGCGGCGACATTGTTTTGCTCGTCCAGGCCGCCGCGCACGCGAATCAGCTGGCCCGTGCCCTTGGGCTCCCAGCCGGCTTCCTGCTCGCGCATCAGCTGCACGCGCACGGGCTTGCCCACGGCGGCAGACATCAGCACGGCGTCCGAGCAGACGTCGTCCGCACAGTTGCGGCCGTAGCAGCCGGAGGCTTCGAGGCGGGTGACGTTGATGTTGTCGGCATTCACGTCCATGAGCTTGGCAATATCCTTGCACACGTCGTGAGGGTTCTGCGAGCCGGTCCAGACCTGGATCTGGCCGTTGCCCACTTCGGCAATCGCGCAGGACGGGCCGATGGAGCCGTGAGCGTGATAGGGCCAGACATAGTCGCGGGTCAGCGCAGTCTTGACCTGCTCGACGGCCTGCAGCGCACCTTCGTCTTCCTGCAGCACGCGGTCGGTCTTGGCGTGGTCCACCAGAGTCTGGTGCAGGCCGCTCAGCGACATATCGGGCAGGCCGCTCCATTCCTTCCAGGTGACCTTGAGCTGGCGCATGGCAGCGATGGCCTGCTCTTCACGCTCGGCCACCACGCCCACGAAGTCGCCCTTGACCACGACCTTGACGATGCCGGGCAGATGGGCGATGGACTTCTCGTCCACTGACACCAGGCTGGAGCCCAGCGGAGCCGTGGCATCGGCGCCGGTGTAGGGAGGACGGATCACGCGGCCGTGCAGCATGCCGGGCACGCGCAGGTCGTGGATATAGGTCAGCGCGCCCAGCACCTTGTTGGGGATGTCCACGCGCTGCACCGATTTGCCGATGTATTCGAAGCCGGACTTGCGCAGCTCGATCTTGTCGTCGACCTCGATCTGCAGATCCTGGCCCTGAACCAGCTCGCCATAGCCGTAGCGCTTGCCGCCGGCGATGACAAAGCCTTTCTGGGTGGTGATGCGGTCAGCGGGAACACCGGATTTCTCGCTGGCCAGCTTGATCAGCAGCTGGCGCACCTGCGCTGCGGCATGGCGCATGGGCAGGGACGACACCTGGATGGTGTTGCTGGCAATGGTGGGGCCCAGATCCGGGGTGCGGGCGGTGTGGCCCAGTACCATGGTCACGGCGGCAAAGTCCACATACAGCTCGTCGGCCACTAACTGGCCCAGAGCCGTGCGCACGCCCGTGCCCAGGTCCACGTGGCCGTTGTAGGCCGTGACGGAGCCGTCGGCGCCAATCGCGATGAAGCTGTCCACCAGCTTGGCCGAGGGAATAGGGAAAGGGCCCTTGGCGGCAGCTTCGGGGGCGGTCTGGGCCATCAGCAGATGGCCGCCTGCCACGGAGCCGACCATCAGCATGCCGCCGGCCTTGAGCAACTGGCGACGGGTGAGCTGGGCGTGATTGTCTTTGGTGAAGAATTTCATGATCAGGCAGCCTTTGCGGTTGTGGATGCGCCGGCGGCGGGGAGGGCAGGGCTGTGGCCCTTGGCAATCAGCTCGCGGGCGCGCGCGGCGGCCTGCATGATTTCCACATGGGTGCCGCAGCGGCACAGATGGCCGGACAGTGCGTGCCTGATTTCTTCGTCGCTGGCCTTGGGCTGCTGGTTGAACAGGGCGACCAGCGCCATGATCATTCCGTTGGTGCAGTAGCCGCACTGCGCAGCCTGTGCATCGACAAAGGCTTGCTGCACCACATGCAGGGTGTAGGTGCGTGGGGTGGCAGGCGCCTTTGTCTCGGCGGCGCTGACATCCAGCACGGCGCGGTCCTGCAGGGCTTGCGCGCTGGCGGCCTTGCTGGCGTCAGGCGACAGGCCTTCCAGCGTGGTGACTTTCTTGCCGTCGACAGCCTTCAGCGGCACGGAGCAGGAGCGCGCCACCTTGCCGTCGATCAGCACGGCGCAGGCACCGCATTCGCCCAGGCCGCAGCCGAACTTGGGGCCGTTGAGCTGCATGTCATTGCGCAGCACATACAAAAGAGGTGTGTCGGCAGTGGCGCTTTGCGCGTCCACTTCCTGGCCGTTCAGAGTGAATTTCATGACGTCAACAAATCGTAGGGTTCAAGGAGTCAGTCTTGTATATGTGTAGTCAATTATATGACTAGACAAAAATAAAATGCATTGGCTTGATCTAAAGCAGATTCGATTGCTCTGGTGTGCGCCAGCGAGGCAAGGCCGGGCCGGTGCCTAGGAGTGGCTTCTGAGCCCAGGATCTGCGGCAGCAGGGCGGGACTGGCGTGGTTCCGGAGGCGGCCTTGACCGGACTTGAGACCGGCAGGGCTGATGCAGCCTGATCCATTTCCGGCGTCTTCGTGAGAGCAGAGGTGCCATGGCTATATCGGGGGGATGACCCTGCGCCTCTGATATGGGGGTTGAAGCGCTGGGGAAATGCGGCTTCAATGCACAGAGGCCGAAAGCCGCCAGTGCATCGGTGTCCCGATAGAGAGGGGTCCGCGGTCTGCGGGTCTGCAGACATTCATCAGTCCCTGTTCAGGAGAGCCAAGATGGTCAGCAAAAACACGATTTGTCTCTGGTACGAAGGCGAGGCCCTGGAAGCCGCCAGGTTCTACGCCCAGACTTTTCCCGACAGCGCAGTGGGCGCGGTCCACCACGCACCGGGCGACTACCCTTCCGGCAAGCAGGGCGATGTCTTGACGGTCGAATTTACGGTCATGGGCATTCCCTGCCTGGGCCTGAACGGCGGCCCTGTCTTCAAGCACAACGAGGCGTTTTCGTTTCAGGTCGCAACAGATAGTCAGGAGGAAACGGATCGCCTGTGGAACGCCATCGTCGGCAACGGCGGCCAGGAAAGCCAGTGCGGCTGGTGCAAGGACCGCTGGGGGCTGTCCTGGCAGATCACGCCGCGTGTGCTGACCACGGCCATTGCCGACCCGGATCGTGCGGCGGCCAGACGGGCTTTTGAAGCCATGATGGAGATGAGGAAGATCGATATCGCCGCCATCGAGGCAGCCTGGCGCGGCTAGGCGGGCGGCTGCGATAGGAGCAGCGACAGGCTGGCAGGCTGCATTCATCGTCGCGGCACAGCTGCGACGGTCCGGTTCGGAGCAAGGATGTATCGGAGCGCCCGCGTGCTCTGGCGCACTTTGCCAAGCTTTGAGCGTCCTAGGGCAAACGCTTTGCAGACAGCTCTCCTACAGTGAAATTGCTTTCAATTTCGACGATTCGGTGCCTGCCGGCTGGTGTTGCCCATGCCTTTTGAATGCCTGGCGGCATTGCACAGGGCGGGGAAGCCGCGGCCATGGCTGTCCGTCGAAGCCCGCATTCACTTGGAGACATGTCATGAACTTCCTCGACGGCCATCTGTTCCCCGAAAACCAGCAACCCCTGATCATTACTGCGGCGCCCTATGCTCCGGGCTGGCTGCCTTCGGACTTCCCCGAAGACATTCCCGTCACCATGGAGGCGCAGATCCAGAAAGCCGTGGACTGCTACAACGCGGGCGCCACGGTGCTGCACCTGCATGTACGCGAGCTTGACGGCAAGGGCAGCAAGCGCCTGTCCAAGTTCAACGAGCTGATCTCCGGCGTGCGCAAGGCCGTGCCCGAGATGATCATCCAGGTCGGTGGCTCCATCAGCTTTGCTCCCGAAGACGAAGGCCAGGCGGCCAAATGGCTTTCCGACGACACCCGCCACATGCTGGCCGATCTGGACCCGGTGCCCGATCAGGTGACCGTGACGGTGAACACCTCGCAGATGAACGTGACCGATCAGGCCGAAGACGCGGACTTTGCCGGTACCTCGCGCGCCAATCCCACGCTGTTCAATGCCTACAAGGAAATGACCGTGCCCGCCCAGCCGGGCTGGGTGGAGGAGCATGTGCGTCGCCTGACCAAGGCCGGCATCCAGAGCGCTTTCCAGTGCTACAACCTGAACAGCTTCGAGTCGGTGGAGCGCCTGATGCGCCGCGGCTTCTACATGGGCCCGCTGGTCATGAACTGGGTGGCGATCGCTGGCGGCATGGACACGCCCAGCCTGTACAGCCTGGCCAACTTTGTGCGCGCCGTGCCCGATGGCGCCGTGCTGACCGTGGAAAGCAATGTGCGCAACGTGCTGCCCGTGAACATGTGGGGCATTGCCGCCGGTCTGCATGTGCGCTGCGGCACCGAAGACTGCCTGTGGAACCAGACGCGTACCGAGAAGGCCAGCACCGTCTCGCAGATCGAGCAACTGGTGCGCATCTCGCGCGAATTCGGTCGTCCTGTCGCCACCGCCAAGGAGGCGCGCGAGATCAGCAAGATCGGCGTGTTCTACGACAGCGTGGAGGAAAGCCTGGCCGCCAACGGCTTTGCGCCCAACCGGCCCGGCGCCAACCAGGGTTTCCTCAGGAAGACCTCCTGATCTCCCGGGACAGGCTTGCAGGCAAGGCGATCACGGCCTCGCCTGCAAGCGGTCTCTGCTGAACCGACATGCGCAAAAACGGCCTCCGCGATGGAGGCCTTTTTCATGCGCGGATGATTTCGGGCAGACCTGGAAAAATGGCTCTGGCAAGGCTGGGGCCGGGCCTGAGACAGGCCTGGTGAAGGCGTCTGGGCCGGCGGCTGCGGATGGATGGTCTTGAGCATGCCTCTGGCCAGCTCACAGCTGTCAAGGCGCGGGAGGAGCGGGAGGTCCGTGATGCGCACGCCGCGCGCCCCACACCGCACGCTGCAGTGCTCGCCACCGACTCGCCGCGCAGAGATGCTGCAGGCGCGGTTGACGAGGATCACCATTGTGGTATTCAGGCTCGTCAGGCTCGCGCGTGCCATGGCTCACAGCAATGGCTGGTTGTACCTGGCAGTGCTGTCGCCCTCCCGGGCCTGCGCTCTGTCATCGGCCTCAGGGCGCGATTGGCGCAAGGCGGGGCCTGGTCAGGCGCACATTCATGCAGGAGGTGATGACAGAAAAAATAATAGCTGCCTGCGCTTGATTTAAAAGCGTTTCAGGCAGCTATGACTTTATCTTCAATGGCAGTCAAGCGATACAAGCTATTGTTTTTGCGCAGCGCCGGTGTGATGCGCCGTGTTCCGGCGCCGGCATGCGGCGCAGGTGGCGCTCGCTCAAAAAGGCTTGTCGCCGATGATGGCAGCGCGCTCCATCTTGCGCGCGGCGGGCCAGTAATCCTGCACGGCGTAATGCTGGGTGCAGCGGTTGTCCCACATGGCGACGCTGCCGGGCTTCCAGCGAAAGCGCACCTGGTACTCGGGGATGGCCGCCTGGCTGATCAGATAGTTCAGCAGCATGCTGGCACCGGGCGTCTTGTCCTGGCCATAGCGCACGTTCTCGGGCGTGTGGTAGTTGGCAAAGTGGGTGGTGAAGCTGCAGACGTAGAGAATCTTCTCGCCGGTTTCGGGGTGGGTGCGCACCACGGGATGTTCGACCGGAGGATGCTGGCGACCCAGCTCCAGACGCTTTTCTTCGGGCATGACGGCGCCGAAGCCGTGCTCGATGCTGGACTTGGCCTTGAGACCGGCTATCTTCTGCTTGATGTCTTCGGGCAGATTGCGGTAGGCCTCGGCCATATTGACCCAGATGGTGTCGCCACCGACGGCAGGGCCTTCGATGCAGCGCAGCACGCAGCCCATCGTCGGGTTCTCGCGCCACTGACCGTCGGTGTGATAGGTGTTCTCGTAGTTTTCGCGCTTTTCGCTGCGGTAGATCTGCACCAGACCGGGGTGGTCGGGGTCGCTGCCGGCCACGGGGTGATCCTCCAGATCGCCGAAATGGCGGGCAAAACCCACATGCTCGGCACGCGTGATGTCCTGATCGCGGAAGAACAGCACTTTGTGCTGCAGCAGCAGGGCGCGAATTTCCTCGGCCAGGCCCTTGTCGCGGGACGCATCGCCGAGGTGGATGTCGGAAACCTCAGCGCCGATGCTGCAGGTCAGTTGTTCGACTTTCATGGTCTTCTCCTAAGTACCCGGCAAGGCCTTGATGCAGGGCGCCGCCGTCTGATGGAAAAATTCTCGGCGCAGCAACAGTCCTGGGGCTTGACCGATCGCGTCAGCTTGTTGCCCTCTTGGGTGGGTGCAAGGAAAACCCTAGGGCCGGGCCTGGGGTGTCTTGAAGTGGACGCATCTGCGCGCCGAACCGTCATATCTGTCGCGATCTACTGGTATCCATTGATTGACTGCTTGTTGTGATATTGATAAACATCAACACCCGAAACGCAGGTTGCCCTTAAGGCCTGTGTCCATCCATGAAATCCGGGCCTGTTGCGCAGTACCCGGGTCAACCGTTTTCCTGGTCACGATGAAGCCCCGTATCCGAAGTGTGAGTCTGTGCAAATACGCCAAGGTGGCGAATGAGCTCGGCATTGACCCGCTGCGCATGTTCCGCCAGGTGGGGCTGGACCACAGCTGCCTGAATTCTCCCGATCTCATGGTTCCCGAAGCTGCGTTTGCGCAGTTGCTCGAGGCTTCTTCCGCCCAGGCCGGGCATGCCTCGCTGGGCCTGCTCATGGGCTCGCATTGGCGTCTGTCCGACTTCGGGCCGATCAGCCTGCTGCTGCAGCACCAGGCCAGCCTCTCCAGCATGCTCAAGACCTTCAAGGACTATGACCACATGATCAGCACCACCGTGGGCACGGAGGTGGTGACCCAGGGGCGCTATTCCATCATCCAGCTGAACCTGGATACCGAGCGCGAGAACCCGGGGCGCCACCCGGTCGAGCTGGGCATCACGGCGCTGATGAGTCTGTGCCGATATCAGCTGGGCAGGGGCTGGAGCCCGGCCAGCATCCACTTCTCGCACAGCTCGCCAGGCAGCACCATGAGCCATCGCCGCGTGCTGGGCAGCGAGATTGTGTTTGGCTCGGACTTCGATGGCATCGTGGTGAGCAACGAGGATCTGGAGGCCATCGATGCCGATCACGACAGCCTCATGGAGAGCCACGCCCGCAGCCTGATGGAGAGCCATGCACCGCGGCCCACGACCAGATCGCTGGAGCAGCAGGTGCGCAGCACCTTGCAGTCGCTGCTGCCTCACGGTCGCCACAGCATTGCCCATGTGGCAGGGGCGCTCGGCTACACGGCGCGCTCGCTGCAGCGGCACCTCGAAACCCAGAACACCAGCTTTCAGGAAACGCTGGACGCCGTGCGCAGCCAGGCCGCGCTGCGTGCGCTGCAGAATCCGCAGCTGTCGGTGAGCGAAGCGGCAGCCCAGGCCGGCTTTGCCGAGAACAGCTCGTTCACGCGCTGGTTCAGCAAGCATTTTCAGCAAAGCCCCAGCAGCTGGCGCCAGCAGAATCTGAATCGCAGCCTGTCCTGAGGCCTCTGTCCGAATGAAAACGCCAGCCTGCTCGCTGGCGTTTTGCGTTGCGGCTCAGGGCTGGGGCATCGCGGCCAGCCGGGTTGCCTCGGGCTGGGCCTTGGCCAGCAGAAAATCGATGCAGGTGCGCACGGCCTTGGTCTGATGCCGGTTGGGCAGGTAGAGCAGATACATATGGGTGCCGAAAATGCTGAGCCGGTACTCGTCCAGCGTGCTCAGCACCTCGCCCGTGGCCAGCTTGTCCTGCACCACATAGTCGGGCACCAGGCCTACCCCCAGGCCGGCCAGGATGCCGTCGCGCAGAAAAGGGAAATGCTCGGAGATCATGGTGGGCTCCAGCATCACTTCGTGGCGCTCGGAGCCCAGATAGGCGGCCAGGCGCAATTGCCGCCCCGTGACTCCGGCGGTGATCAGCGGGCTGGCGCGCAGGGCATGCAGGGTTCTGGGCAGGCCGTGGGTCTGCGCATATTCGCGTGAGGCGCAGGCCAGGTAGCGCACCGTGCCCAGGCTGCGCGCCACCAGGGACAGGGGCGGCTCCTGGATCACGCGCACGATGATGTCCACATCGTCGCGCAGATTGTCGGCCCGGTTCTCGAACAGCACATCGAGCACGATGCCCGGGTACAGGCGCTTGAACTCGATCAGCCATTCGCTCATCACGATCTGGCCGTAGCCGCTGGGCACGCTGATGCCCACGCGACCCTGCAGGCTCTGGCCCAGCGCCGTGATGGCCTCGCGTGCGGCCAGCATTTCGTTGTGGATGTTGCGCCCGTGCTCGTACAGGCGCATGCCGATCTCCGTGGGCTCCACGCGGCGCGTGGTGCGCTTGACCAGTTGCACGCCCGCTGCCTTTTCCAACTGGGTCAGGTGATAGCTCACATTGGCACGCGTCATCTTGAGCTTGCGCGCTGCCTGGCTGAGATTGCCGCTATCAATGATTTCGACCAGCAGGGTCAGCGATTGGGAGTCCATGGCGTATTTGTCTAATTTTCTTTGACAGTCTGTCAATGATTCATGGGATTGTTAGAAAACATTGTCGTCGTAAAAATAAAGCCCATTCCATAGAGAGATTCAGGAGACTCGCATGACCGCCGAAGCCAGCACCTCTGTCGTCGAACTCAGGCAAGACGGTGACGTCCTGCTCGTCAGCGTCAACAATCCGCCCGTCAATGCGCTGGGCGCTGCCGTGCGCCAGGGTCTGATGGCGGCCATAGAACAGGCCGATGCCAGCGCCGCGGTCAAGGCCGTGGTCATCGTGGGTCAGGGCAAGGCTTTCATCGCCGGTGCCGATATTCGCGAATTCGGCAAGCCCCCGGTCCAGCCTTTCCTGCCCGATGTCTGCAACCGTATCGAGGCCTGCAGCAAGCCCGTGGTGGCCGTGATTCATGGCGCGGCACTGGGTGGCGGCCTGGAGATTGCCATGTCGGCGCATTACCGCCTGGCGCTGCCTGGCGCCAAGCTGGGTCTGCCTGAAGTCTCCCTGGGTCTGGTGCCCGGCGCCGGCGGCACCCAGCGTGCGCCGCGCCTGATGGGCGTGAAGGCCGCAACCGAGCTGATGCTCAGCGGCCAGCAGATCGGCGCCAAGGCCGGACTGGCGGTCGGTCTGGTGGACAAGCTGGAAGAGGGCTCGGACCCCGTGGCCGCGGGCCTGGCCTATGCGCGTGAACTGCTGACCCAGGGCGCGCCGCTGCGTCCCGTCAGCGCCACACCGGGACGCCTGGCCGACAAGGCCGCCGCCCAGGCGGAACTCGATGCGCTGCGTGCGGACACGACCAAGAAGTCGCGCGGCCTGTTCTCGCCGCTGAAGATCATCGATTGCGTTCAGGCTGCGCTGGACCTGCCTTTTGCCGAAGGCCTGAAGTTCGAGCGTGCCCAGTTTCTGGCCTGCATCGACAGCCCGCAGCGCGCGGGCCTGATCCACGCCTTCTTTGCCGAGCGCGAGACAGCCAAGATTCCCGAAGCCCGCGCCGCCCAGCCGCGCGCCTTCAGCAAGATTGCCATCATCGGCGGCGGCACCATGGGCGCGGGCATCACCGTCTCGGCGCTGGATGCCGGCCTCGTCGTGACCATGATCGAGCGCGATGCCGAATCCATCGCACGCGGCCAGGCCAATGTGGAGAAGGTCTACAACGGCCTGATCGCCAAGGGCCGCATGAACGAGGAGGCCAAGGCCGCTATTCTTGCGCGCTATACGCCTTCGACCCGCTATGACGACATTGCCGATGTGGACCTGGTGATCGAGGCGGTCTTCGAAGACCTGGAGGTCAAGAAGGTCGTGTTCAAGGAGCTGGACCGTGTCTGCAAGAGCGGCGCCGTGCTGGCCACCAACACCTCGTATCTGGACATCGACGCGATTGCCGCCGTCACCAGCCGCCCGCAGGATGTGATCGGTCTGCACTTCTTCAGCCCGGCCAACATCATGAAGCTGCTGGAGATCGTCGTGCCCGCCAAGGTGGCGCCCGATGTGGTGACCACGGCCTTCGAGCTGGCCAAGAAGATGAAGAAGGTGCCGGTGCGTGCCGGCGTCTGCGACGGCTTTATCGGCAACCGCATTCTGGCCACTTACAAGCAGGCCGCCGACTACCTGATGGAAGACGGTGCCAGCCCCTACGAGATCGACGAGGCCGTGCGCGGCTTCGGCTTTGCCATGGGGCCCTTCCAGGTCACCGACCTGGCCGGCGGCGATATCGGCTGGGCCACGCGCAAGCGCCGCGCCGCCACGCGCGACCCCAAGGCCCGTTATGTGGAGATTGCCGACCGCATCTGTGAAAACGGCTGGTTCGGCCAGAAGACGGGACGCGGCTTTTATCTTTACCCGCAAGGTGCGCGCATCGGTCAGCCCGACCCCGAAGTACTGGCGATTGTGGATGCCGAGCGCGCCAAGAAGGGCGTGACAGCGCGCCCGTTCACGGCCGAGGAAATCATGCGCCGCTACATGGCCGCCATGGTCAACGAAGGTGCCAAGGTGGTGGGCGAGGGCATTGCGCTGCGCCCGCTGGATGTGGACGTGACCTTTATCTCCGGCTACGGCTTTCCGCGCCACCGCGGCGGCCCCATGAAATGGGCCGATATGCAGGGCCTGGCCAAGGTGCTGGCCGATATCGAAGCCTTTGCCAAGGAAGACGCGCTGTTCTGGAAGCCTGCGCCGCTGCTGCAGAAGCTGGTGGCCGAGGGGCGCAACTTCGACAGTTTGAATAAGTAACACCCCCTGAGGCACTCCGCGCCTTCCCCCTCTCTCGCTTCGCGGGAGGGGGACACTGCCCTCGCTGCGGGGCGGCGGGGCCGCCTAGGCCCTTGCTCGGCAGTCCGACTATGGGGTGTGTCAGTTTTTGAGCGATTAATCAAAAAAGTAGCTGCTAGCGCATGATTTGCATTGATTTCAGTATGAAAAGCATCTGAAAGCAATGAATGACAAGCGCAGACAGCTATCAGAAATAGTTTTCAACATTCACAGAGACAAGCACCATGCGTGAAGCCGTTATCGTTTCCACCGCCCGCACACCGCTGACCAAGTCGCATCGTGGCGAGTTCAACATCACTCCTGCCGCCCAGCTGGCTGCTTTCTCCGTCAAGGCGGCGGTGGAGCGCTCGGGTGTCGATCCCGAAATGATCGAGGACCTGATTCTGGGCTGCGGCAACCCCGACGGTTTCCAGGGCCGCAATCTGGGTCGCCAGACCGTATTGCGCGCCGGGCTGCCGCTGTCGATCGCCGGCACCACGATCACGCGTTTTTGCGCCTCGGGTCTGCAGTCCATCGCCATCGCGGCGGGGCGTGTCGTGGCCGAGGGCGTGGACGTGATGCTGGCCGGCGGTATCGAAACCATCTCCGGCATCCGGGCCGGCAACAATCTGCCCACCGACATGGACCCCTGGCTGGTGGAGCACAAGCCCGAGCTCTATATGGCCATGATCGACACCGCCGATGTGGTGGCCAAGCGCTATGGCATCACGCGTGAAGACCAGGATGCGTTCTCGCTGCAAAGCCAGCAGCGCACGGCTGCGGCCCAGGCCGCCGATCTGTTCAAGGACGAGATCATTGCCTGCTCCACACGCATGATGGAGAAGAACAAGGAAACCGGCGAAGTCACCTACCGCGACGTGGTGGCCACGCAGGACAACTGCAACCGCGCCAGCACCACGCTGGAGGGACTGGCCAAGCTGGAGCCTGTGAAGGGCCCTGGCAACTTCATCACGGCCGGCAATGCCTCGCAGCTGTCCGACGGCTCCAGCGCCTGCGTGGTGATGGAAGCCAGGCTGGCAGAGCGCCTGGGCCTCAAGCCCCTGGGCGCTTTCCGCGGCTTCGCCGTGGCCGGCTGCGAGCCTGACGAGATGGGCATAGGCCCGGTGTTTGCCGTGCCCAAGCTGCTCAAGCGCCACGGCCTTACGGTGGATGACATCGACCTCTGGGAGCTGAACGAAGCCTTTGCCTCGCAGGCCCTGTATTGCCAGCGTCAGCTGGGCATTCCCAACGAGCGCCTCAACGTCAACGGCGGCGCGATTGCCATCGGCCACCCCTTCGGCATGACGGGTGCACGCCTGACCGGCCACATCCTGCTTGAAGGCCAGCGCCGCAAGGCCCGCAACCCCAAGGTCAAGTACGGCGTGGTGACCATGTGCATCGCCGGCGGCATGGGCGCTGCGGGCCTGTTCGAGATTTACTAAGACCCCCTGAGGCGCTGCGCGCCTTCCCCCAAAGGGGGACGACAGCCTCGCTGCGGGGCGGCGGGGCCGCCTAGGCCCTTGCTTGCAGCCTCTGGCGCAAGAGCATGCCAGTTTGAAGATTAAAGGCGCCAGAAGCAGCGCCATGGATTACCAGGAAATAGCAATGGATTTGCAATTCACCCCCCAGGAAGAAGCGTTTCGCGCCGAGGTGCAGAGTTTTCTCAAGGAAAAGCTGCCCAAGCATATTTCGGCCAAGGTCAAGGCCGGACAGCGCCTGAGCAAGGCTGATCAGGATGAATGGCATGCCATTCTCAACGAGCGCGGCTGGTATGCGAATCACTGGCCCCAGGAGCATGGTGGTCCGGGCTGGGGGGCGGTCGAGAAGTTCATCTTCGACACCGAGTGCGCCCTGGCGGGCGGCCCGCGCATCGTGCCCTTCGGCGTGAACATGCTGGGGCCGGTGCTGATCAAGTACGGCAACGAGCAGCAAAAGAAGTACTGGCTGCCGCGCATTCTGAGCGGGCAGGACTGGTGGTGCCAGGGCTATTCCGAGCCCGGCGCGGGCTCCGATCTGGCCTCGGTGAAGACCACGGCCGTGCGCGATGGAGACTTCTACATCGTCAACGGCCAGAAGACCTGGACCACCCAGGGCCAGCACGCCAATATGATCTTCTGCCTGGTGCGCACCCACCGTGAAGCCAAGGCCCAGGCCGGCATCAGCTTTTTGCTGGTGGACATGAACAGCCCCGGCGTGGAGCTACGCCCCATCCGTACGCTGGACGGCGACAAGGAAGTCAACGAAGTCTTCTTCACCGATGTGAAGGTGCCGGCCGAGAACCTGGTGGGCGAGGAAAACCGGGGCTGGACCTATGCCAAGTATCTGCTGACCTACGAGCGCACCGGCATTGCGGGCGTGGGCTTTTGCATCTCGGCCCTGGCCAAGCTCAAGGTCATCGCCGCCAAGGTGCACAAGAACGGCCAGCCTTTGAGCCAGGACCCGCTGTTCGCGGCCCGCATGGCCCGTGTCGAGATCGACCTTGAGAACATGAAGACCACCAATCTGCGCGTGATCGCGGCCGTTGCCGGTGGCGGCGTGCCCGGTGCGGAGAGCTCCATGCTGAAGATCCGCGGCACCGAGATCCGCCAGGAGATCCTGTCGCTGATCCGCCGCGCCATGGGCGTGTATGCCGTGCCCTATATCGACGAGGCCCAGTATGAAGGCTATGACCAGGCGCCCCTGGGCGGCATCGACGAAGCCGCCACGGCTTCGGCCAACTACTTCAACTACCGCAAGCTGTCGATCTTCGGCGGCTCCAACGAAATCCAGAAGAACATTATCTCCAAGATGATTCTGGGCTTGTGAACCTGTAACCCCCTGAGTCGCTTCGCCTGGGCGGCCCCGCACCTTCCCCTAGCCGGGCGCCCCCAAGGGGGACGACACCCTTGCTGCGAGGCGGCTCTTGCTCGGTGTCTCCCTCGAAAGCGGTGATGCCGAGCGATCTGGATAGATGACCTGTTGGGTAGAGAGAATTTGTCATGAACTTCACACACACCGAAGACCGCCGCATGCTGGCGGACAGCCTGAACCGCTTTGTTTCTGAGCAGTACGGTATCGAACAGCGCAACCATTTGGCCTATGGTGCAGAAGGTCACAGCCCCGCGCTGTATGCGCAATTTGCCGAGCTGGGTGCGATCGGCGCGCTGTTCCCGGAAGAAGAGGGCGGCTTTGGCGGCTCGGGCTTTGACATCAGCGTGGTGTTCGAGTCGCTGGGCCGTGGCCTGGTGGCCGAGCCGCTGCTGGGCGCGCTGGTCGTGGGCCAGGCCCTGATTGCGGCCGGCAGCGATGCGCAAAAACGCCAGCTGGAGGACATCATCGCCGGCAGCGCGATCGCCGCTCTGGCGCACGACGAACCAGGCAGCCACTACGAGCTCAACAAGGTCACGGCCACGGCGGCCAGGACCGCCACGGGCTGGGTGCTCAACGGCGCCAAGAGCGTGGTCGCCTTTGGCGAGAAAGCCGATCTGCTGCTGGTGTCCGCGCGCACCGCAGGTGGCATGTTCGATACTGCCGGCATCAGCCTGTTCCTGGTCGACGGCAAGGCCGCCGGCATCGCCAAGCGCGGCTATAGCCGCATGGAAGGCGGCCGCGCCGCCGAGCTGACTTTCGAGAATGTGCAGCTGGCCGAGGATGCGCTGCTGGGTGCCGAGGGCCAGGGCCATGGCGTGCTCGAGCATGTTCAGGGCTTTGCCTTGCTGGCGCTGGCTGCCGAGGCGCTGGGCGCCATGGATGTGGCCAAGCAGAACACACTGGAGTATCTGCAGACGCGCAAGCAGTTCGGCGTTGCCATCGGCAGCTTCCAGGCACTGCAGCATCGCATGGCCGATCTGTTGCTGGAGGTGGAGCAGGTGCGTTCCACCGTCATCAATGCGGCCGATGCCATCGACAACGCCCAGGGCATCGAGCGCGAGAAGATGCTGTCTGCCGCCAAGTACACCGTGGGCTCGGTGGGGACCCTGGTGGCCGAGGAAAGCATACAGATGCATGGCGGCATCGGCATGACCTGGGAGCTGCCGCTGGCGCATTACGCCAAGCGACTGATCATGATCGACCACCAGTTTGGCGACGAGGACCATCACCTGGCGCGTTTCATGGCCTTGACGCAGGCATGAATTCCAGCGCCTGAGGCGCTGCGGTTTCACTAGACATGGAGAACATCAATGAGTGACGCTTTGCTGATTCGCCGCGAAGGCGCCGTACTGGTGCTGAGCAATAACAACCCGGCCGCGCGCAATGCGCTTTCGCCCGCGTTCTACGCGGCCGTCACGACCGCGCTGGCGGAGGCTGCGGCTGACGCCAGTGTGGGCGCGGTCGTGCTCACGGGCGAGGGCGGGCATTTCTGCGCCGGTGGCGATCTGCGTCAACTGGCCAGGCGCCGCGAACTGCCCGTGGAGCAGCGCCGTGAAAAGCTTGAAGGCCTGCACGATCTGATTCGCGCCGTGCGCGACTGTCCCAAGCCTGTCATCGCTGCCGTCGAAGGCGCGGCGGCCGGCGCGGGCCTGTCGCTGGCACTGGCCTGCGATATGCTGGTGGCCGCCCGCGACAGCCTGTTCTCCGTGGCCTATGTGAAAGTGGGTCTGACGCCCGACGGCGGCGCCACAGCCTTTCTGGCCGAGTTCGTCTCGCGGCAGGTCTTGACCGAGCTGTGCCTGACCGGCGAGCGCATCAGCGGCGAACGCATGCACGCTTTGGGCCCCGTCAATCGCCTGGCCGAGCCCGGCCAGGCTCTGGCCGATGCCGTTGCGCTGGCCGCCCAGGTCGCGACCGGCCCGGACCAGGCCACGGCCCTGATCAAGGACCTGTGCCGCCAGGCACCGCGCAACACGCTGGAGCAGCAGCTGGAGCTGGAGGCACAGCACATGGTGCGCTCCCAGGGCAGCGAAGAGTCCCGTGAAGGCATTGCCGCCTTTCTCGAAAAGCGCAGCGCCGACTTCAAAAAATTGCGTGCTTGAGCGCTCGACTAAACCAAGATTTTCCAAGGAGACAAGGCAGATGGCCGACAGCAATACCGAACAGAACCAGGACATCGACTTCCCGCTGGAGGGAGTGAAGGTACTCGATCTGTCCCGCGTCTTCGCCGGGCCGCTGTGCGGCATGGTGCTGGCCGACTTCGGCGCCGAGGTGGTCAAGGTCGAGCACCCGGGCCGCGGCGACGATACGCGCGACTGGGGCATTCGCATCGGCAAGACCGAGACCACCTACTACAACAGCATGAACCGCAACAAGCGGTCCATCACGCTGGATCTGCAAACGCCCGAGGGCGTGAAGATCCTCCATGAACTGCTGCCTCAGTTCGACGTGCTCATCCACAACTTCAAGACCGGCGGCGCCGAGAAGCTGGGTCTAGGCTACGAGCAGCTCAAGGCCATCAAGCCCGACCTGATCTATTGCGCAGTGGCTGGCTATGACAGCAGCGGCCCCGAGGCCAAGCGCCCCGGCTACGATCTGGTGATCCAGGGCGAGGCGGGCCTGATGGCGCTCAACGGCGAGGCAGGCATGCCACCGCTCAAATTCGGCGTGGCCGTGGTGGACCTGGTAACCGGCATGTATGCTGCCCAGGCCGTGCTGGCCGCCTTGTTCCGCCGCGAGCGCACGGGCAAGGGCCGGCTCATCGAGATGGCGCTGTACGACAGCGGCATCACGGTCACCGGCTACTACGGCCTGGATGCCCTGCAACTGGGGCACGACCCCGAGCGCTACGGCAATGCCCACCCCTCCATCGTGCCTTACGGCATGTACGAGGCCGCCGACGGCCCGCTGATCATTGCCGTGGGCAACAACAGTCAGTTCGACAAATTCTGCCGTCAAGTCATCATGCGCCCCGACATCGTCGAGGACCAGCGCTTCTCCACCAACGTCAACCGGGCCCGGAACCGGCTGGAGTTGCTGCCCATGCTCAAGGCACTGATTGGCAGCTTCCCGCGCGATCTGCTGCTGGAGCGCCTGACGGCTGCAGGCATTCCCTGCGGCCGTGTGGCCGGCCTGCACGAGGCCCTGACCAGCGAGCGCACGCGCCGCAGCGGGCTGCTGCGCGACATGCCCCATCCCGTGGTCGGCACCACGCCCGTGTTCGCGCCGCCCTACCGCCTGGACGGACAGCGTCTGCCCATCCGCCATGCACCGCCCACGCTGGGTGAGGGCACGCGAGAAGTGCTGCAGCGCCTGCTGACGCTCGATGATGCGCAACTGCAGGACCTGCAAGCCAAGGGCGTTCTCACGCTGCCCCAGGAGCCTTCATGAAGCACCCCCTGAGCCGCTGTGCGGCTTCCCCCGTGTGCACGGCGCCCTCTCTCGCTTCGCGGGAGGGCGCGTACGGGCAGCCGGCGACACCTTCGCAGCGGGGCGGTGCGGCCGGCATAGGCCCTTGCTCGGTGTCGCTGCGTTGGGCTGTGTCAGGCTCACAGGCAGCGGACATCTCATAGAGCCAAAAATAACTGAAAAGCAAGTTTAAAGGCCGCATAAGACGGCAAACAAAGACAGCGACTTCATAGGAGACAAACCATGAGCATCCCAGTCACACGCCGCGATCTTCTGCAAGGGCTGGCCGCCATCGGCGGCGGAAGCCTGCTGGCCACGGCCGCCGGCAGCGCCCTCGCGCAGGCAGGCAAGCCGGCCTGGCCCGCAAAGCCCATCCGCGTGGTCGTGCCCTTCAACGCGGGCGGCGCCACCGACATCATCGCACGCACCATCGGCGAGGTCCTGGCCAAGCGCCTGGGCCAGCCCGTGGTCATCGACAACCGCGGCGGCGCGGCCGGCATCCTCGGCACCGAGGCCGTGGCCAAGGCCGCGCCCGATGGCCACACGCTGATGGTCTCGCTCAGCACCTCCATGCTGATCAACCAGTTCCTCTACACCAAGCTGCCCTACAACCCGCAAAAAGACATCGCGCTGATCACCCAGATCGCGGCAGCGCCCGTCACGCTGGTCGTTCATCCTTCGGTGCCGGCCAACAACATGAAGGAGCTGCTGGCCTATGTGAAGGCGCACAAGGGCAAGCTCTCGTACGGGTCCTGGGGCGTGGGCTCGTATGCCCATCTGGCCGGTGCCTATATGAGCAAGACCATGGATGCCGACATGAACCACGCCGCCTACAAGGGCGAGGCCCCCATGATCCAGGAGCTGATCGGCGGCCAGCTGCAGCTGTGCTTTTCCAGCGCGCTCAACACCAAGCCCTTCATTGAGTCGGGTCGTCTCAAAGCCATTGGCGTGACCGGCAAGGAACGCATGGACATCCTGCCCAAGTTGCCGACCATCTTCGAGCAGGGCGTGACCGACGACGCCTATTCGATCTACGGCTGGGTGGCAATGGGCGCGCCAGCCGGCACGCCCAAGGAGGTCGTGGACCAGCTCTACGGCCACCTGCGCGAAATCATCAAGGACCCCAAGGTGCTGGAGCGCATCACGGGCGCTGGCTTCATACCCATGATGAACAGCCCCCAGGCTTTCCGCGACAACTACCAGCGCGATATGCCGATCTGGAAAGCGCTGGTCGAGCAGGCTGGCGCCAAGCTTGATTAAACCCCCTGAGTCGCTTTGCGCCTTCCCCCTCTCTCGCTTCGCGGGAGGGGGACAACACCCTCGGTGCGGGGCGGCCCTTCCTCGGTGTCCCTGGGGTTGGGCCGTGCCGGTTTCATGGGCTGCAGGCGGTGCGAGCGCCATGGATAGCTGATTTACCCGGCCCGCGGTAGTGGGCCACCACCGACGACTGCTGAGACAGCTTTGACAGGAGACTTCATGCACAAGCGCAATCCCGCACTTAAGGCCTGCACCAGCCGGCGCAGCGTTCTGGCCCTGGCCGCAGCGCCGTTGCTGGCCGGCCTGGCCGGCGGCGCACTGGCCGAGACCGACTGGCCAGCCAAGATGCTGCGCCTGGTCGTGCCTTTTCCGGCCGGTGGCCCTACCGATACGGCATCGCGCATCGTGGGCCAGAAGCTGGGCGAGCGCCTCAAGCAGACCGTGGTCGTGGAAAACCGCCCTGGCGCATCGGGCTCCATCGCGGCCGTGCAGGTCGCCAAGAGTCCGGCCGACGGCTACACGCTGATGATGCTGGCTACGCCCACGCTGCTGGCACCCCATCTGTACAAGAAGGCCGGCTACGACACGGTCAAGGATTTCGCGCCCGTAGCCACGGTTTATGACCTGCCCATCGTCATCGTGGTCAATCCCACGCTTTTGCCCGATGTCACCGATCTCAAGAGCCTGATTGCCCACGCCAAGGCCAGGAAATCACCGCTCAACTACACCAGCTCGGGCGCCGGCAGCTTCGGCCACCTGAGCATGGAGCTGCTCAAGCAGATGGCCGGCTTCGACATGCAGCATGTGCCCTACAAGGGCGGCGTTCCCGCCATCACCGACACCATCGGCGGCCAGGTGCCCATCATGTATGCCGACCTCGTGGCCGCGCTGCCTCATATCCAGGCCGGCAAGCTGCGTGCCATCGCCGTGGGCTCGCCCCAGCGCGTGAGCATGCTGCCCGACACCAGGACCATTGCCGAGCAAGGCATCAAGGGCTATGACGCCGTTTCCTGGGGCGGTCTGCTCGCGCCCAAGGGCACGCCCAAGGCCGTGGTCGAGCGCATCGCCTCAGAAGTCCAGCAGATACTGGCCGACAAGGACATCCAGGGCAAGCTGCTCCATGCGGGCGCCATCGCCACCTTCCAGAATTCCGCCCAGCTGGGCCAGCGCATCCAGCAGGACTACACGCGCTGGGGCCAGCTGATCCGCGACAAGGGCATTGCAGTGGAGTGACAAGGACATGAAGACACGCATCACCGAACTCTTTGGCATCAAGCACCCCATCATTCAGGGCGGCATGCACCATGTGGGCCTGGCCGAGCTGGCCGCCGCCGTCTCCAACGCGGGCGGCCTGGGCATCATCACGGGCCTGACCCAGCGCACGCCCGAGTTGCTGGCGCGCGAGATTGCGCGCTGCCGCGAAATGACGGACAAGCCCTTTGGCGTCAACCTGACCTTTCTGCCCTCGGTCAATCCGCCCGACTACCCAGGCTATGTCAAGGCCATCATCGAAGGCGGCGTCAAGGTGGTCGAGACGGCCGGCAACAACCCGCAGAAATGGCTGCCCGCGCTCAAGGAAGCCGGCATCAAGGTGATCCACAAGTGCACCTCGGTGCGCCATGCGCTCAAGGCCGAGGCCATCGGCTGCGATGCCATCAGCGTGGACGGCTTCGAATGCGGCGGCCATCCGGGCGAGGACGACATCCCCAACTTCATCCTGCTGCCGCGCGCTGCCGAAGAACTGAAGATTCCGTTTGTCGCCTCGGGCGGCATGGCCGACGGCCGCTCCCTGGTGGCCGCACTGGCGCTGGGCGCCGAAGGCATCAACATGGGCACGCGCTTCATCGCCACGCAGGAGGCACCCGTGCACGCCAAGGTCAAGCAGGCCATCGTGGCGGCCAGCGAGCTGGACACCCGTCTGGTCATGCGCCCGCTGCGCAACACCGAGCGCGTGCTGAGCAATGCGGCCACCGAACGCCTGCTGCAAAAGGAGCGCGAACTGGGAGCGGCCATCACCTTTGCCGACATCGCGCCCGAAGTGGCCGGCGCCTATCCGCGCATCATGCACGACGGCGACATGGACGCAGGCGTCTGGTCCTGCGGCATGGTTGCGGGCCTGATCCACGATGTGCCTACGGTGGCGCAGCTGATCGCCGGCATCATGGACCAGGCCCATGCACTGATCAACGAGCGGCTTGCGGGCCTGGCCCGCTAAGCCTTTCACTCTTCAAAACCAGGAAAGAGCTTTCTCATGAAAATCCTTGTACCCGTCAAACGTGTCGTGGACTACAACGTCAAGGTCCGCGTGAAGTCGGACGGCACGGGTGTGGACATCGCCAACGTCAAGATGAGCATGAACCCCTTTGACGAAATCGCCGTCGAAGAAGCCGTGCGCCTGAAGGAAAAAGGCGTGGTGACCGAAGTCATCGCCGTCTCCT
>NZ_VOQT01000010.1:173547-175067 GCF_008121555.1 Comamonas sp. Z1 | reverse complement strand
CAATACTGTTCAGATAGTATTTTTAAAGCCATAATCCTCATCCATCGAAGCTTCAATGGATGAGGGTGATGGCCAGAACACGCAAGACGCTGCCGTCGAGAGTTGACGTTGCGCATTTGATCAGCGCCGGGGTGCTGGCCAGCGTGTGTCCACGGACGTTGATCGAAGAAGTGTTGGCCGAGACCGGCAAGGCCAGCCAGCGGGAGCGGCTGCTGCCCGCGCCGGCAGTGGTGTATTACGTGATGGCGCTGGCGCTGTGGCGCGAAGCGCCGCTGGAGGAAGTGCTGCGCGTGGTGTGCGAAGGCCTGCAATGGCTCGGCGGCGGCCACACTGAGGCGGTGCAGGCCAGCAAGTCCGCGATCTCGCAGGCGCGCAGCCGGCTGGGCCCCGAGGTCATGCGCCAATTGGCCGATCGGGTGCTGCGCCCGCTGGCCGCGCCGGGGGCGCCAGGGGCGTGGTACCGGGGATTGCGCGTGATGGCCCTGGACGGCAGCTGCATGGACGTGGCCGACGAGGCGGCCAACGCCAAGTTCTTCGGCTACCCGGGCGCCTCGCGCGGCCAAAGCGCCTTCCCGCAGGCGCGCGTTCTGGGCCTGGTGGAATGCGGCACGCACGCGGTGGTGGCAGCCGGCATCGCACCCTACGGCCACAGCGAGCAGGTCATGGCCGCCCAGTTGCTGCCCGCCAAGCTCACGCCCGAGATGCTGGTGCTGGCCGACCGCAACTTCTACGGCTTCAAGCTCTGGCAGACCGCCTGCGCTACGGGCGCCAAGCTGGCCTGGCGGGTCAAATCCAACCTCAAGCTGCCGGTAGAGCAGATGTTGCCCGATGGCTCGTACCTGAGCCGCGTGTTCGACAGCGACGACCGCGCGCGGCGCGCAGGGCAAACGGTGCGTGTGATCGACTACGCGCTCGAGGGCTCGGCCACGCCGGCGCAGGGCAGCTACCGGCTGCTGACCAACCTCCTGGACCCCGATGCGGCGCCGGCCCTGGAGCTGGCCGCGCTGTACCACGAGCGCTGGGAGATCGAGGGGGTGTTCGATGAGTTCAAGACGCATTTGCGCGCCAACAGCACGGTGCTGCGCAGCAAGACGCCCGAGCTGGTGCAGCAGGAGCTGTGGGGGCTGCTGCTGGCGCACTTTGCGATTCGCCAGTTGATGGCGCAGGCGGCCTGGGCGCGCGAACTCGATCCGGATCGCCTGAGCTTCATGCACGCCGTGCGCGTGATCAAGCGCAAGATGCCGCAAGCTGCGGCCGTTTCCCCCTGAGCGTTTGCCTGCCTGGCGCGAGGCCCTGCTGGCCGAGATCGCGCGCGGGCGCTGCGTGAGCAGTCGTGGGCGCCTGAACCCGCGCGGCGTCAAGCGCAAGATGAGCAACTTCAATGTTCGGCATCGCGGCGCAGCGCTCCATTTGCGGCATCAGCCAGTGCCGGTGCTTCGTATCTGAACAGTATTTCGGTTAAACAGGAGTTGCATATTGACGCACAGGCTGTTGATTTCCACGCAGAACTGACCCGCCGA
>NZ_VOQT01000010.1:0-173537 GCF_008121555.1 Comamonas sp. Z1 | reverse complement strand
GGCGCCTGAACCCGCGCGGCGTCAAGCGCAAGATGAGCAACTTCAATGTTCGGCATCGCGGCGCAGCGCTCCATTTGCGGCATCAGCCAGTGCCGGTGCTTCGTATCTGAACAGTATTTCTGCTAGCCCTGATTTTGCGCAGACGCAGTTTGACGGGGCCGTACCCCCGATGAAGGCGCCACGCCATGCTCCGGTTGCGGCACATTCAGGCCGCTCTTTCGAGCCCATTGACGCGCAGGAAATGGATGCGTTCAAGCAGGCGGTGGCCATGGCTGCTGCATCGCCTGCGAGTGTTCGTCCATCACGCCAGGCTCCATTGCTGGGCCCTGGCTCTGGCCATGAGGAAGGCGGCGAATTTGCCGTCTCCGGACTGGGCTCTCTGGGCACGACGCAGTACGGAGAGCTGCGCTGATCCAGGGCTGTTGCGGGGCTGCTCAGTGCCCGGCAAAGTCCACCAGAGTGAACAGGGGCAGGCCGCTGTCTTTGAGGTGCTTGGAGCCGCCCAGTTCCGGCAGATCCACAATCGCTGCGCCTTCCACCACGGTAGCCCCCAGCTTTTCCAGCAGTTTCTTGCCGGCCATCATGGTGCCGCCGGTGGCGATCAAATCGTCAATCAGCAGCACACGGTCGCCGGACTTGACGGCATCGGTGTGCAGCTCCACGGTAGCGCTACCGTATTCGAGCTCATAGGTTTCCTCCACCGTGGTGAAGGGCAGTTTGCCTTTTTTGCGGATGGGCACAAAGCCGACGTTGAGCTCGTGAGCGATCACGGCACCCAGAATAAATCCGCGTGCATCCAGGCCGGCAACCACGTCGGGGCGCAGCTTGGGGTCCATGTAACGGTGAACAAAGGCATCGGTCATGATGCGAAAGACCTTGGGGTCCTGCAGCAGGGGCGTGATGTCACGGAATTGCACGCCCGGCGCAGGCCAGTCCGGCACGGTGCGGATATGGTCACGCAGATAGTCGTTGACGCTGGTGGAAGTTTGCATGTGTCCGCCTGAGTTCTTGAATGCTCGCCAGTGTATGGGCTCGGGCTTGAAATGCGGGCCAAAGGGGTGTTGCCCGCTGCCCGGCAAGCATGGGCTGGCTAAAATCCGGGCATGAATTCTGATGCTGCCAATTCGCGTCTGATCGACGCACCGCGAGCTTTGAACCTGGCCCGCGAGGCCCTGGATATAGAGGCCGCTGCCTTGCGTGCGATGTCGGTGCGCCTCAATGGCGCATTCACGGCGGTGGTTCAGCGCATTCTGCAGCTGCCGGGCCGTGTGGTGGTCATGGGCATGGGCAAAAGCGGGCATGTGGGCCGGAAGGTGGCCGCGACGCTCGCGTCCACAGGGACTCCCTCCTTTTTCGTGCACCCCGCAGAAGCCAGTCATGGCGACCTGGGCATGCTGACACAGGATGATCTGGTGCTGGCCCTGTCCAATAGCGGCGAGACCGATGAGCTGACGGGCGTGTTGCCTGCCATCAAGCGCATGGGCGTGCCCCTGGTGGCCGTGACCGGCGGTCTGCAATCGACACTGGCCAAGCATGCAGACTGGGTGCTGGACACCCATGTCGACAAGGAAGCTTGTCCCTTGAACCTGGCACCCACTGCCAGTACCACGGCTCAGCTGGCCATGGGAGATGCGCTGGCCGTGGCCTTGCTCGATGCCCGGGGCTTTGGTGCCGAGGATTTTGCGCGCTCACACCCCGGAGGAGCATTGGGGCGACGCCTGCTGACTCATGTGCGCGATGTAATGCGCCGTGGTGTCGATGTGCCCCAGGTTGCCCAGGATGTGAGCAGCGTGGACCTGATGCGCGAAATGAGTGCCAAGGGCCTGGGCTGCTCCGCCGTGGTCAACGCATCCGGTGAGCTGGTGGGGATCTTTACCGATGGTGATTTGCGCCGCTGTGTGGAGGCTGGCGTGGATCTGCGCAGCCGCACGGCGCAGGACGTCATGCATGCCAGGCCTCTGACGATCAAGCCCGATCTGCTGGCGGTGGCTGCGGCACGCATGATGGAAGAGCATGGCATTACCGCAGTGCTGGTGGCCGATGACAATCAGCGCCTGCAGGGTGTGGTGCATATTCGCGATCTGATGCGTGCCAAGGTGATTTGATGAACCGACCTGCTCTGACACCCCGCCAGCAATGGGACCCACAGTTGCTGCTCAAGGCCCAGGGAATTCGTGTGGCCTTCTTCGATGTGGATGGCGTGCTGACCGACGGCGGCCTTTACTTCTCGGGTGAGGGTGAGGTCCTCAAGCGCTTCCATACGCTGGATGGTCATGGCCTGAAAATGTTGCAAAACGCCGGCATCACGCCGGCCGTGGTGACGGGGCGAGACTCTGCGCCGCTGCGCTTGCGCTTGAAGCAACTGGGCATTGAACATGCGCGCTTTGGCACGGAGGACAAAGTGCCGGCTGCCGAGTCCATCCTGGCTGAACTGGGTCTGCAATGGCCGCAGGCCGCCGCCATGGGGGACGACTGGCCCGATCTTCCCGTCATGCGTCGCAGCCACTTTTCCTGCGCACCCGCCAATGCCCATGACGAGGCATCGCATGTGGCGGACTGGGTCAGTGCCAAGAATGGCGGAGAGGGGGCGGTGCGGCAGTTCTGCGATCTGCTGCTGGCCGCCAATGGTGCTTATGCGGCGCTGCTTTCGGGGTATGGCTCATGAGCGGGCAATGGCGCCGTGTGGGCGACAAGGCCTCGATGTACCTCCCCGTGCTCATCATGGGTCTGCTGGCGCTGGGCACCTGGTGGCTGGTGCGCAATGCTCCCAAGCCGATTGTCAGTGGCGCGGAGAAGGCCGTGCGGCACGACCCGGACTATTTCCTCAAAGACTTCGTCATCAAGAATTTCGAAGCATCGGGCCGCCTCAAAAATCGCCTGAATGGCGCGACAGGTGAGCACTTTCCCGATACCGATACGCTGGAAGTCTACGACGCACGCATGCTGAGCTTCACGCCTGATGGACGCAGGACCGTGGGCAGCTCCAACCGGGCATTGAGCAATGGCGACGGCTCGGAAATCCAGATGTTCGGCCAGGCCGTCATTCAGCGCGAGCCGGTGCCTGCAACTGCAACCCAGAAGGCCTTGCCTGCCATGCGGCTGGAGAGCGAGTTCCTGCAAATCTGGCCCAATGACGAACGCGTCAGCACCAACAAAGCTGTGGTCATGACCCGTGGCAACGACAGATTTACCGGTGACAGCATGCAGTACGCGCACCTTGATCAGATTCTGCAGATGCAGGGGCGGGTCAAGGGCGTCATCCAGCCCAGCCAGAAGCCGTAAATCATGGCAGGGCATGGGGCCGGACTCGTCTATATCACCGGTGCCTCCAGCGGCATTGGGCAGGCCCTGGCCTGGTATTACTATCAGCGTGGCTGGTCGATCGCACTGGTGGCAAGACGCACCGTGCTCATGGAGCAATGGGCGCAGTCCATGCGAATGGATGCATCCCGCTACGCCGTTTATGGCGCGGATGTCACGAACATAGCAAGTGCTTGCAGTGCTGCGAATGCCTGTCTGGAGCGCCAGGGCCTGCCTGATGTTGTTATTGCCAACGCGGGAGTCAGCTGGGGTGTGGATACCTCCTTGCGCGAGGATCTTGAGGTCATGCAGCAGGTGCTGGCCAGCAACACCATGGGGTTGGCTGCAAGCTTTCAGCCGTTTATTGCACCCATGGTGCGACGCGGCTCCGGGCGTCTGGTGGGTATTTGCAGTGTGGCTGGTATTCGCGGCCTGCCCGGCCATGCCGCATATTCGGCCAGTAAAGCGGCCGCCATTGCTTACTGTGAGAGTCTGCGTGTTGAGTTGCAGAAATCCGGGGTCTCTGTGACCAGTTTATTGCCTGGCTATGTGGACACTCCGTTGACGAAAAATAATCCGTATTCCATGCCTTTTCTGCTCTCGCCCGAGGAGTTCGCAAGGCGTGCCTTTCGGGTTATAGAGCGCAAAGCCAGATATGCGATTATTCCCTGGCAGATGAGGATTGTCGGCGGCGTAATGCGGGTGCTGCCCGCTTATCTGTGGGATAGATTGACTCTGGGAAAAACCAGAAAGCCCAGGCATCTAAAAAAGGATTGAGTGGAAGACATTGGGAAATGACTATGCATTTGAATGTCTTCAAAAATAAATAAAGGCACGCTATCGTGCCTTTATTGCTGAGCTGTTAAAAGAAGCTCATTCGCCGTGGTTATTGCCTCCACCGTAGCCGCCGCGACCACCGTGGCGTGGGCCTGAGCCATAGGGGCTGCGGAAGCCGCCTTCGCCGCGACCACCACCGCCATAGCCGCCGCCATCACCGCGACCATAGCCACCACCTTCACTGCGGCCACCGTAACCGCCATCGCGATTACCGCCGCCAAAACCGCCTTCACTGCGGAAGCCGCCTCCATAACCGCCGGAGCGAGGGGGGCGGGGTTCCATAGGGCGTGCCTCATTCACGACGAGGCTGCGACCCCCGAGGGGCTGACCATTCATGCCTTGAATGGCGGCTTGTGCTTCTGCTTCGCTGGCCATTTCCACAAAACCAAAGCCTTTGGAGCGGCCGGTGTCTCGTTCCATCATGACGCGTGCACTTGCTACGGCTCCAAACTGGCTGAACGCCTGCTCAAGATCGTTGTCACGCACACCATAAGGAAGGTTGCCGACATACAGCTTATTGCCCATTAATAACTCCTAGCTCCTCAATGCTTCAATGGCGCGATCGAATTCAGGACGTCCACTGCATATCCATGGGAAAACATGCAAAAAATCCTGAACACCTATTCGCTTGTGAACGGGAAATGCCCGAGAAAGGAATTATGACGGAGAACAATGAAAAAAATAAATGCTCGAAAACCGCATTGCTAACGTTTAGCAACAAAAAAAGGATCCGAAGATCCTTTTTTTGTTATTGGCAATAACTGATTAGTAGCTATTGCGACGGCCGTAGCCGCCGTCGCCACGGCCACCGCCGAAGCCGCCGTCACCACGGCCACCGCCAAAACCACCTTCACGACCGCCGCCGAAGCCGCCGCCGAAGCCGCCGGAGCGGGGAGGACGAGGCTCCATGGGGCGTGCTTCGTTCACGACCAGATCACGGCCGCCACGGTTTTGGCCGTGCAGGCCTTGGATAGCGGCTTGTGCTTCGGCATCGCTGCCCATTTCCACAAAGCCAAAGCCCTTGGAACGGCCGGTGTCGCGCTCCATCATCACCTTGGCGCTGTTCACAGTGCCGAATTCGCTGAAGCTGTCTTGCAGATCTTGGTCGCGGAAGGAATAAGGCAGATTGCCTACGTAAAGCTTGTTGCCCATGCTGGACTCCTGAAAAAACTTGAAAACGCGATGGAGCCCTAGGGAGTCAGCCTTGGATGACAACATTAGAGACGCTAACGCACTTGCCCCATCCAGAAATTGCTTTCCAGACAAAGACTCAAGCATTATGAGTCACAAGAGAAGCCGTAGTATTACGAAAAGATCAAATTTCGTGCTTGTAACAACATTGTCCTGATGGGAGTTACCCTGAAATACAAAATTTTGAATATCCAAATACGCAGATGTCTTACAGGGTTAAGCATGTAGAATGACGGCTACTTTCTTTGGGGAGTAGGCCGTTCGGCAGCCGTCTGCCGGATGCATGCGTCAACAGACTTGGGTCCTCGTGACCTATGGCGCATGCGGTACCGCGTGCAATGCGTGGTGCGACCGGTCGAGACCATTGATTACGTACCGAGAAAACCTATGAAGAGATAGGCCGGAGTCGGTGCGTGGTCAATGCGTTCTGGCAACTCCGGCCGTCTATCCCCATCATGGAAGCCTTTTTCATATCCACCTCCATCGTCGCCTTGGCCGAAATGGGGGACAAGACCCAACTGCTGTCATTGGTACTGGCAGCCAAGTTCCGCAAACCACTGCCCATCGTGGCCGGCATTTTTGCCGCGACGCTGGTCAACCATGCTCTGGCCGGCGCCGTGGGCAACTGGATCACCACGATGCTAGGTCCCGACGTGCTGCGCTGGATCTTGGGAGTTTCATTCATCCTCATGGCGGGCTGGATGCTGATTCCCGACAAGTTAGACGATGACGATACCGGCAATGGCGCCGGGCGTTGGGGTGTCTTCGGTACGACGCTGATGCTGTTCTTCCTGGCCGAGATGGGGGACAAGACCCAACTGGCCACGGTGGGCCTGGCCGCCAAGTACCCTCTGTCGTATTACTGGGTGGTGGCTGGCACCACGCTGGGCATGATGCTGGCCAATGCACCGGTGGTGTGGTTTGGCGAGAAGATCACCAAGAAGCTGCCGATCAAGACGATTCACCGTGTGTGCGCCGTGATCTTCCTGGTGCTGGGTGTGGCGGCGCTCCTGACCAAAGTGTGAAACTACCGAAAGCATAGCTATTTGCACAAGGCTCAAAAGGCTTGGACAGCTTTGACAGTCTGCTTTTGAGTTCGGTGCAATGAATGCAGTACACTGCACTTTCACGCGCCGATTTGCCAAAGCTTGCGGGCGCTTTATAAATCCAGCTAAAGACCCGTCCGCGAAGTGACAGTACACCGACCCGGCCTCGTTTTTAGCGATGCCGGGTTTTTTCATATGTCCTTCATCGCGACACCTCAGTTCATGCATTTTGATGAGCCGCTGCCCTTGCAGAGCGGTGGCTCCATCGCCGATTACGATCTTGCCTTCGAGACCTATGGCCAGCTCAATGCCGACAAGAGCAATGCCATCGTGGTCTGTCATGCGCTCAATGCCTCCCACCATGTAGCAGGCAGCTACGAGGGCCAGCCCAAGAGCGAGGGCTGGTGGGACAACATGATCGGTCCGGGCAAGCCCGTCGATACCGACAAGTTCTTTGTCATCGGCATCAACAATCTGGGCTCCTGCTTCGGCTCTACCGGCCCCATGCACACCAACTCGGCCACGGGCAAGCCCTATGGTGCGGATTTCCCCGTGGTGACGGTGGAGGACTGGGTGGATGCGCAGGCGCGTCTGCTGGACCGCCTGGGGGTCGGGAAGCTCGCCGCCGTGCTGGGCGGCAGCCTGGGCGGCATGCAGGCCCTGTCCTGGTCGCTGCGCCATCCCGAGCGCATGCGCCATGCCGTGGTGGTGGCCAGCGCGCCGAATCTGAACGCCGAGAACATTGCCTTCAACGAGGTGGCGCGTCGCGCCATCGTCACTGATCCGGATTTCAACGGCGGCCATTTCTATGAGCATGGCGTGGTGCCCGCGCGCGGCCTGCGCATCGCGCGCATGATAGGCCACATCACCTACCTGAGCGATGACGTGATGAACCAGAAGTTCGGCCGCAGTCTCAGGGCCCCCGCGCTCCTCGCCGAGGGGGCTGACCTGACTCGGGGCGGCCCGGCGCCGGAGCGGCGCGATTACCTGTACAGCACCCAGGATGTGGAGTTCCAGATCGAGAGCTATCTGCGCTACCAGGGCGAGAAGTTCAGCGGCTACTTTGACGCCAACACCTATCTGCTCATCACGCGCGCACTGGACTATTTCGATCCGGCGCGCGCTCATGACGGCGATCTGACCCGGGCGCTGGCCGTGGCCAAGGCCCGGTTTCTGCTCGTGAGCTTCACGACGGACTGGCGCTTCGCACCGGCGCGCAGCCGAGAGATCGTCAAGTCGCTGCTGGAGAACAACCGCGACGTCAGCTATGCCGAGATCGACGCCCCCCATGGTCATGATGCGTTTTTGCTTGATGACCCACGCTATATGGGCGTGATGCGCTCCTATTTTGAAGGCATTGCCAAAGAACTGAACACCGCCGAACGCGCAGGAGAAGCCGCATGACCGAGTTGACCACCATGAAAGCCATTGCCCAGTTGGTGCCCGAGGGCGCACGCGTGCTGGACCTGGGTTGTGGCGACGGCGCGCTGCTCGAGCATCTGGTGCGAGAGCGCGGATGTACGGGCTATGGCGTGGAACTGGACGACGCCAATGTGCTGGCCTGCACGCGCCGCGGCGTGAACGTGCTGCAGCTCAATCTGGAGGACGGCCTGGCCATCTTCGGCGACAACAGCTTCGATGTGGTGCTGCAGATCGACACGCTGCAGCATTTGCGCAATGCCGAGGTGATGTTGCAGGAGACGGCCCGCATCGGCAAGCAAGGCGTGGTTGCCTTTCCCAACTTTGCACATTGGCAAAATCGCTTTTCCGTGCTGCGCGGGCGCATGCCGGTCACGCGTCGCCTGCCTTACCAGTGGTATGACACGCCGAATATCCGGGTGGGCACCTACAAGGACTTCGAGGTGCTGGCCACCAAGAACCGCCTGCGCATTCGCGACTCCTTCGGTCTGCAAAACGGTCAGGTGGTGAGGAGCCTGCCCAATCTGTTGGCGACAACGGCGGTGTTCCACTTCGAGCATGCCTGATTGCTGCTCTTGAAACAGTAGCTAATTACGATTCATTGGCAATGAATCGGGTATTGATTCACGTCGAATTCATTGTCTGACACGAGCCGGAAGCTCTTAAATCTGAGAGGGCAGCGCTCCTGCGACAAAGCGGTGCTGCTGCTACCGCGATGCAAAAATGTAAGCATTTGATTCATAATCAACTGCTTATTTTTTTGATCTGAATCAATGCGCCGACGCTTCGGCTGGTGCGCGCCTTGCCATGCGTTTTAGTTCCCGTCTCATTTTTTGCTCGGCTGCACCTGCAGCCTTGTTTGTTTTGGCGCTGCTCAGCAGCCAGTGGGGGCTGACCCGCACACAGTCCGATTTCAACGACTACCTGAGGAACAACCAAGCCGTGGTGGCGCAGTTGCAGGAGCTGTATGCCCAGGGTCTGCAATCGGGCCAGGCACTGCGCAATATCGTGATGGATCCGTCGGACGGGCAGGCCGTGCAGAACCTGGGCAATGCCCGTCGGGCCTATGACGCCGCCTATGACGATCTGAGCCGGCGCGTGCAGGGAACGGCCATGGAAGTCGCCGTCAAGAGCCTGCAGGCCTTGCGCCAGGCCCAGTCCGAAGCGCAGGACCAGATCGTGACTCTGGCGGCCGAGGACTATGACACCGCCGCAGCCGCGCTCAAGACTCGGGAAACCCCGGCCTGGCGCAAGCTGCGCGAAGCCGTGCTGCAACAGCTCAAGGCGGCCCGCGATGCGGCCGAAGCATCGCATGCAGCCACCCGTGCCAGCGCCCAGCGCATGCAGCTGTGGTCGGGTCTGCTGGCCCTGCTGGCCGTGGTCATCTCGGCCGCGCTGCTCTGGGTGATGGTGCGCACGCTGCGCAGCGAGTTGGGCGGAGACCCGGCCGATGCGCGCAAGGCGTTGCGCCGCGTGGCCGATGGCGATCTGACCGATGGGGGCTCGGGCAGCATGGCCCGGGGCCTGATGTCCGATCTGCAAACCATGCGCGGCGCGCTGCGCGAACTGGTCCAGCGCGTGCACGGTGCATCGGTGCAGATGCAACATGCATCCAGCGAGATTGCCCAGGGCAATGCCGACCTGTCTGCGCGTACCGAAAGCCAGGCCAGTGCGCTGGAGGAAACGGCGGCCAGCATGGAGCAGCTCAACGCCACCGTGCGCCAGAACGCCGATAGCGCCCAGACGGCCAATCAGTTGGCACAGAACGCCTCGCAAGTGGCCCGGCAGGGCGGTGCCGTGGTGGCGCGCGTTGTACAGACCATGCAGGACATCAACACCAGCAGCTCGCGCATTGCCGACATCATCGGCGTCATAGACGCCATCGCCTTCCAGACCAATATCCTGGCACTGAACGCGGCTGTGGAGGCTGCACGCGCCGGTGAACAGGGCCGAGGATTTGCCGTGGTGGCCAGCGAGGTGCGCGCCCTGGCGGGGCGCAGCGCCGATGCGGCCAAGGAAATCAAGACGTTGATCACTGCCAGCGTGGAACGCGTGGCAGACGGCAGTGCGCTGGCCGACCAGGCAGGTCGCACCATGGACGAGATCGTCAGTGCCATTCACCGTGTGACGGACATCATGGGCGAGATCAGCGCAGCGAGTAGCGAGCAGAGCGCAGGTGTGGCCCAGGTCGGCGAGGCTGTCATGCAGATGGACCAGGCCACGCAGCAAAACGCTGCCCTGGTGGAGGAAAGCGCAGCCGCTGCCGAGGGGCTGCGCCAACAGGCCGAAAGCCTGTTGAGAGAGGTTTCCCGCTTCCAGTTGGAGCGTGGGGCGCCGGCATTGCACTAAACCCTGATCCACCATGTCAATGCCTGAGGCGCAGGCACCTGCATTGGCGCACAATCACGGGCATGGCGCGAGCCCGTCATGGCTCGTAGCCCCGTCACTGAAGGAGCCGACCATGAACGCACGTACTCCCACCAATCTGCTGCAGCCAGAGGATGCGCTGCAGCACATCACCGAGCAGTGGGACCAGAGCATCGTCCCCGAGCTGACCAACTACATCACCATCCCTGCCAAGTCGCCTATGTTTGCCCCCGACTGGGAGCAGCAAGGCCATATCGCCACCGTGTTGCGCAACGCTGCGACCTGGGTGGAAGCGCAAAAAGTGGCCGGGCTGACACTGGAAGTGATTCAGCAGCCGGGTCGCACGCCGGTCATCTTCTTCGAGGTGGAAGGCACGGCCGAGAAGGCCTCGAGCAGCCCCACGGTGCTGATGTACGGCCACCTCGACAAGCAGCCCGAGTTCGAAGGCTGGCGCAGCGATCTGGGCCCCTGGACGCCCAAGTACGAGGACGGCAAGCTCTACGGGCGTGGCGGCGCCGACGACGGCTATGCGGTCTATGCCAGCGTGGCGGCGATTCAGGAGCTCAAGCGCCAGAACGTGCCTCACCCCCGCATCGTGGCCATCATCGAGACCTGCGAGGAAAGCGGCTCGGCCGATCTGCTGCCCTATGTGGATGCCTTGCGCCCGCGTCTGGGCGATGTGGGCCTGGTGATCTGTCTGGACAGCGGCGCCGGCAACTACGACCAGCTGTGGCTGACCACCAGCCTGCGCGGCATGGCCAGCGGCACGCTCAAGGTGCAGATACTCACCGAGGGCGTGCACTCGGGCGATGCCTCGGGTGTGGTGCCCTCGTCCTTTCGCATCATGCGCCAGGTGCTGGATCGTCTCGAGGACAGCAAGAATGGCCGCGTGCTGCCGCAGAGCTTTCACTGCGAGGTGCCGGCCGAGCGCATGGCGCAGATCCGCGCCACGGCGGAGATCCTCGGCGAGGACGCTTATGCGCGCTTTCCCTGGGCGCATTACGACTGCGGCGGCTCGGCCCGTGTGTCCCTGCCCACGACCACCGATCCCGTCCAGGCTCTGGTGCGCCGCACCTGGGAGCCCACGCTGAGCGTGACCGGTGTGGAGGGCATGCCCAATCTGCAAAACGCCGGCAATGTGCTGCGCCCCTACACGGCCTTCAAGCTCAGCCTGCGCCTGCCGCCGCTGGTCGATGCCGCAGCCTGCGTGCAGGAGATGAAGGCCCTGCTGGAGGACAACGCGCCCTATGAGGCCAGGGTGACCTGGGAAGGCCTTTCCAGCTCCAGCGGCTGGAATGCGCCGGGCATGGACGGCTGGTTCGAGAATGCGCTCAATGCTGCCAGCCAGGCCCATTTCGGCGCCGGCTGCGGCTATATCGGCCAGGGTGGCACGATTCCGCTGATGAATATGCTGAGCAAGGGCTTTCCCAAGGCGCAGATGATGGTCTGCGGCGTGCTCGGACCCAAGAGCAATGCCCACGGCCCCAACGAGTTCCTCCATGTGCCCTATGCCAAGAAGCTCACGGCGTCGGTGGCCGAGGTGATTGCCGCCATGGCCCGCCATCAGACGGAGCCGGACCAGGCCTGATCGCGGCATTGAAAATAGCTGCTGACGCTTTTCCAGAAAGCGCCGGCAGCTATCCTTTTGGTGGCGATAGTGTTGAATTCCCAAGGGCGGGCCGAGGATTGCCACGGTTGACGCGGGCGGGGGGCGGCTGCATCCTGCAAGCTCTTGCCTGCTGAAGAGACCGTGCATGACGCCTACCGATACCCGTACCCAGACGACGCCCCGGCTGCTGCATATGGCCGCATCGGACGCCACCCAGCTCGCGCTGCGCGACTGGCCGCTGGCGCCGGGCGTCAAGCCCCGTGCCCAGGTGCTGCTGGTGCATGGCCTGGGCGAGCACAGCGGCCGCTATGCCGCGCTGGCGCAGCGGCTCAACGAGCTCGGCTTTGCGGTGCGGGCCTATGACCAGTACGGCCACGGCTTGTCGGGCGGGCCGCAGGGCGGCCTGACCAGCGATATGCGCTTGCTCGACGATCTGGCCGTGGTGCTCGATGCCACGCGTGCTGCCATGCCCAGGCATCAGCCCCTGGTGCTGTTGGGGCACAGCCTGGGTGGACTGGTAGCTGCGGATTTTGTCGCGTCCGGCCTGCGTCATGTGGACGGGCTGGTGCTGTCCTCGCCGGCGCTGGCCCTGCATCTGTCGGGTGTGCAGAAGGCGCTGGTGGCGAGCCTGCCCAGGCTGCTGCCCAATCTGCGCGTGGCCAATGGCGTGCAGTCCGCGCATCTCTCGCATGATCCGGATGTGGCTCTGGCCTATGACGCCGATGCACTGCAGCACCGGCGCATCAGCGCTCGGCTGGCGCGCTATATGGCCGAGGGTGGCCGCCATGTGCTGTCCAAGGCCACGGCCTGGTGCGTGCCCACGCTGCTGCTATGGGCGGGCGAGGACAAGCTGGTCAACCCGGCCGGCAGCGCCGCCTTTGCCGCCCAGGCGCCACGCGATCTGGTGCAGTCCCAGTGCTTTGAGGAGGCCTATCACGAGATCTTCAACGAGAGCCCCGAACTTGCCGCGCCGGTTTTTGCGCGGCTCGAGCAGTGGCTGGAACAGCAGTTTCCAGCCCCCTGATTACCACTGCTGTGGCGGCTGCTTGCGGCCTTTTTCCACGGGGTTGGCACGCAGTTTTTCCGCAGGGTAGGGGCGCAGAAACTCCTTGGCCTTGTTCACCTTGGCATTGAGCCAGGCGTCGTATGCGCCTTCGTTGAGGATGGCCGGCATGGCCTTGTCGTTGCCGGGCTGGCCGTAGCGGTTCATCAGCGCATGGGCATTGGCATTGATGGTGATGAGGGCGTAGCTGACGATGACCTCGCCGTCCTCGCCCACCCAGCGCGCCCAGACGCCGGCGGCGCCCATGGGCTGGTTGTCCACGCGGGTGATACGGGTCGGCAGGGGCTTGCCGGGGCGCAGGTCGTCGACCTGAAAGGCCTGCAGCGGCACGATGCAGCGCTGGCCTGCCAGCCAGGCATCGCGAAAGGCCGTTCCCGTGGTCAGATTGTCGATTTTTGCATTCACCAGCTTGAGCGCGCGCAGGCGGCCGTCCGAGGCCGATTTGACCCAGTGCGGCACCAGACCGAAGCTGGCCGGCACCAGCAGCCGTTCCACCGGCAGTGCGGGTGCTCCTTCTTCGGGAGCTGTAAACGTACGCCCCAAGAGCGTTGCAGAGGACTCTGTGGCAGCATTGATGATGATGCAGCCGAGGCGGCGCGGGGTGATGATGCTTTCGGGCCTGGGCTCGGGAGCCTCCACGCGAAAGTTCTGCAGATAAAACTCGGGCTTGGCCAGAGAGAGATGACAGCTGCTCATTGATTTACTCCAGGGCCAGCAGGGACAGGGCGGCAACAGATGCCGTTTCAGCGCGCAGCACGCGGGAGCCGAGGCTGGCAGGCTTCCAGCCCTGCTCCAGTGCCCAGTCTTCTTCCTGGGCGGTCAGACCCCCTTCGGGGCCATGCAGCACCCAGACTGTCTGGGCATCGCCGGCGGCGGTACGCAGCGGTTGATTGCCTTCGCGCAGCGACAGCACCAGACGCGTCGTATCGGTGGCAGGGGCATCCTTGCTGCGCAGCCAGTCGGCCAGCGGCAGGGGAGCGTGAATCACGGGTACCTGGTTGCGACCGCATTGCTCGCAGGCCGAGACGGCAATCGACTGCCAGCGCTCGATCTTCTTGTCGGCGCGGTCGCCCTTGAGCTTGAGCACGCTGCGCGCCGCCATCACGGGCTGGATGCTGGCGACACCCAGCTCGGTGGCTTTTTCCACCAGCCAGTCCATGCGCTCGTTGGCGGGCATGCCGACGACCAGGTGCACGACACGTTCGGCTTCGCGCTCGGCGGGGCTGTGGCTGTCCACGCGCACGCCCACATCGCTGCGGCCCATGTGGGTGATGGTCGCCTGGAACTCGCCGCCGGTAAAACCGTTGCCGGTCTGGCCCTCAAACAGGGTGATGACATCGCCGGGCTGGTGGCGCAGCACCTGCACATGGCGGGCGGCACCTGCAGGCAGGTCCAGCTCGTTGCCGATGTGCAGTGGAATAGGGCAGTGATAGCGCGGCATAGGGAAAAATTCGGGGTTCGTGATTCATGGTGCCACGCAGAGTCCGTAGCTCGCAAAACTGGCGCTGAATCACCTCAGGGACGCCAAGCAAGGGCCGCCCCGCAGCGAGGGCGTCGTCCCCCTCCCGCATTGCGAAGCAAGGCGAGAGAGGGGGAAGCGGCAAAGCCGCTCAGGGGGTATTTACATTCTTCCGTAGGCGTAACCGACCTGCGTCTGGATGCCCTCGATCTCGTCGATCAATTTAAGGAACGGGCCCAGCGCGCGGTAGCGGTTGCAGGTGGATCGGATGTAGTGGATGAAACGAGGCGCATCGGCCAGATACTTGGGCTTGCCGTCGCGCAGCGTCAGGCGCGCAAAGATACCCGCAACCTTGAGGTGGCGCTGCAGACCCATCCATTCAACCCCACGGTAGAACTCGCCGAAGTCATCACCCCAGCCGCTGGCGCTGTTGGCGCCCACCAGGCCGGCCTTGCGGGCCTTTTCCCAGTAACGGATGGTGATGTCGATGATGAAGTCCTCTTCCCAGCTGATGAAGGCATCTCGCAGCAGGCTGGCGATGTCATAGGTGATGGGGCCGTAGACGGCATCCTGGAAGTCCAGCACGCCCAGCGGCGCGCCGCTTGCCACAGGCTGCATCAGGTTGCGCATCATGAAGTCACGGTGCACATAGACGCTGGGAGCTTGCAGATTGTGGGCGACGATCTGATCGAAGGTCTTGCCGAGCAGGGCCTGCTGCTTGTCGTCCAGTGTGAACTGGCGGTGCTTGGCGATGTACCAGTCGGGAAACAGCTGCAGCTCGCGGCGCAGCAGGGCCTCGTCATAGAGAGGCAAGCTGCCGGTATTGCCGGCCTTGGAGGCCAGTTGCCAGTCCAGCAGCACCTCGATGGCCGAGCGGTACCAGGCTTCGGCATCCTGGGGTTTTTCGGGGTTCAGAGCCTCGATGACGGTCTGGCCGCCCAGGTCGCTGAGCAGCATGAAGCCATGAACGGCATCCCAGTCCAGGATCTGCGGCACGCACAGGCCGGCCTGGTTCATCAGGCCCTGAACCTTGGCAAAAGGCGCGCAATCTTCCTTGTCTGGCGGCGCGTCCATGACGATCAGGCTGCTTCCATCGCTGCGATCCAGGCGCAGATAGCGGCGAAAGCTCGCATCGGCCGAAGCGGGGCGCAGGGTTGCGGGAAGCAGCTGGTGCTTTTGAGCCAGCGGTGCCAGCCAGGCGTCGAATGCGGCGTGGCGGGCAGAATCTGCCCAGGCAACGCCAACTGTGGGGGTGATAGGAGCGGTCATGGATAATCGGATTTTACAAACCGATGCCGCCGCATCTGTGGACAGTGGTGCTAGGCTCTCGGTTTTCTGTTGACGTGTGCCTCGGCACGCGCGCTTTTGACGTTCAAGATCATCGTGCAATCCCCATCCCATCCGCGAGATTTCCTACCTGCCTGCCCTGCCCGTTCTACGCGTGCGGGAGCTGCTCGGCCGGTGATTCGTCCTCTGGCATGGGCTGTGGCACTGGCATGGGCGGGGGCTGGCATGCAGGCCTATGCCCAGTCGGCCGAAACGAGCGGATCGTCCTCGTCCAGCGTCGCGGGCGAGCTGCCAGCCCTGGAACTCAAGTCCAGCAGCGCGCTGCAGGAGAGCTATCCTCAGGAAGTGCGTGACCAGCAGCCCATCTATATCAAAGGTGACAGCCTGTCCGGTCAGCCCGATCTCAAGGCCTCGGTTCATGGCGAGGCAGAGTTGCGCCGCGGCGACACCATGATCCGCGCGGACAAGCTGGACTACGCGGTTCCGGATGACAGGATCAACGCCGTGGGCTCGGTCCATATCAACCAGGCCGGCAATGTCTACGAGGGCACGGCGCTGGATCTGCAGATGGATGCCTTCAAGGGCCAGTTCGACAATGCCAACTATCGCTTTCTGGCCACGGGCGGCCATGGCGAGTCCTCGCGCGTGGATTTCATCGACAAGAGCCGTTCGGTGGTCCATGACGCCACCTACACCACCTGCCAGCGCGATGACGAGGCCAGCTGGGAGCCGAGCTGGGTGCTGGAAGCCAAGACCATTCACCTGGACATGGCCGAAGAGGTGGGCGTGGCCGAGGGCGCGTCCCTGAAGTTCAAGGGCGTGACCGTCCTGCCCGTGCCGCGCATGAGCTTTCCGCTCTCGGACAAGCGCAAATCGGGCCTGTTGCCGCCCATGATTGGCATGGACAAGCTCGGCGGCATCGAGTATTCGCAGCCCTATTACTGGAATATCGCCCCCAACCGCGATATGACCATCACGCCCACACTGATGACCAAGCGCGGCGTGAATCTGACGGGACAGTTCCGCTATCTGGAGCCCAGCTACTCGGGCGAGACCTATGCGAGCTACATGCCGGGCGACAATCTGCGCAACCGGGATCGCTGGGGCTATTCCTGGCAGCATCGCGCAAGCTTTGACACGCCGATTGGCGGTCTGGGGCTGAACCTCAATTTGAACCGCGTCAGCGACGGCGACTACTGGCGTGACTTCCGTCTGTCTCCCGTGACGCTGCGCCAGCGCCTGCTGCCCAGCACGGCCAATCTGAGCTGGGCCAAGGGCGATGGGGTGCTGAGCCTCAATGTGCTGCGCTATCAGGTGCAGCAGGATGTGACTTCGCCGATTGCGCCGCCCTACAGCATGGTGCCGCAGCTGCAGTACCGCTACACGCCGCTGGACCTGCCGCATGGGTTGGATTTCTCAGTGGTGGCCGACACCACACGCTTCGAGCTGATTCGCCCCATCACGGGCCAGGTGGGCAACAACGGCCAGCGCAGCTATGTGCAGGCGCAGCTGAGCCGGCCATTCCTGTCGCCCGGTGCCTTCATCACGCCCAAGCTGATGCTGCATACGGCCATGTATCAGACCGATCAGCTGATGAGCAACGGCAGCAAGAGCGCCAACCGCACTCTGCCCACCTTCAGCCTGGACAGCGGCCTGATTTTCGAGCGCGACACCTCGTGGTTCGGCAAGAATCTGCTGCAGACCTTCGAGCCCCGGGCCTTCTATACCTATACGCCTTATCGCGACCAGAGCATGCTGCCGCTCTATGACACGGGGCGCAGCGACTTCAACTTCGCGAGTATTTTTTCCGAGAACGACTATGTCGGTCAGGACCGCATTGCCGACAACCATCTGGTGACCCTGGGCGCGACTTCGCGCTTCATCGACCCCGAAAGCGGTGCCGAGAAGCTCAAGTTCGCCGTGGCCCAGCGTGTGCGCCTGTCCGACCAGCGCGTGCTGCTGCCCGGAGAGGTGGCCGCCACCAGCAAGCTTTCCGACATCTTGCTGGGCGCGGCTTTCAACTGGACCGACAAGTGGTCTCTGGAAGGCACGACCCAGTACAACAAGGACTTGAACCGCACGGTGCGTACCACGGCCACGGCGCGTTACAGCCCGGGCAACTATCGCACCTTCAACATCGGTTACCGCACGCAGCTGGATACGGTCACCAAGAAACCCTCCAGCGAACTGGTGGACGTGGGCTGGCAATGGCCCATCAACGACCTCTGGGGCGACAAGGGCAAGGATCTGGGCGCTGGTCGCGGCCAGGGCGGTGGCCGCTGGTATGCCGTGGGCCGCCTCAACTACTCCATCAAGGACAACAAGCTGGTGGATACCGTGGTCGGCCTGGAATACGACGGTTGCTGCTGGATTGGCCGTGTGGTGCTGGAACGCCTGCAAAGCTCGGTCATCCAGTCGAATCTGCGTCTGCTGTTCCAGATGGAGTTCGTGGGCTTCTCGCGCCTGAGTTTTGGTGCCGATCCCACCTCCAGCCTCAAGCAGAATGTGCCGCGCTATCAATATTTGCGTGAGGCGGTGACTCCGCCCAGCCGCTTTACCAATTACGATTAATCAAGGCTTTTTTCATGCGTTTTTTCTCCAAGACATCCAATGCATGTGCTGTTGCCGTGGCACTGGCTGTAATGGCTGCCGGTGTGCAGGCCCAGGGCCTGAAGAGCCCCGGCAGCAAGGCCAAGGCTGGCAATGACTCCTCCATCTCGCGCGCATTGGAGGCGACGGCCCAGCCCTCGGGGCGCCAGGCTCCGGTAGCCGCACAGGGTGTTCGCTCGGCCGATTACATCGTGGCCGTGGTCAATTCCGAACCCATCACCAATAACGAAGTGCGTGCGCGCATGGAGCGCGTTGCGCAGAATGTGACCGAGCAGGGCGGGCAGCTGCCGTCCCAGAGCGAGCTGGCCCGCCAGGTTCTGGAGCGCCTGATTGTCGAGCGCGTGCAGCTGCAGGAAGCCAAGGACACGGGCATCAACATTGACAACATGACGGTCGATCAGGCCGTGGCCAATGTGGCGCGCCAGAACAATACCGACAAGGCCGGCCTGGTGTCGCGCCTGAAGGCCGAAGGGATTTCCGAAGCGCAGTTCCGTTCGGAGATCCGCAACCAGATGCTGATGCAGCGTGTGCGCGAGCGTGATGTGGACGGTCGCGTCAAGGTCGGGGAAGCAGACATCGATCGCTATCTCAAGGACCAGAAGCGCCCCGGCGATGCGGCTGCGGGTGCCGCAGCCAATCTGGGCCACATCCTGATCACCGTGCCTGAAAACGCCAGCCCTGCCGTGGTGGCGGAGCGCGAGGCCAAGGCCAAGCAGGCGGCAGAAGCCGCTCGCAAGAACCCCGACTTCATCGCTGCCGTGCGGGAGTTTTCGGATGTCCCCAACGGTCAGGGTGGCGGCGCCATGGGCATGCGCCCCATGAGCGATTACCCCGAGCTGTTTTCTCAGCAGGTGGGCAATTCGGCTGTCGGTGCCATCGTCGGTCCGTTTCGTTCGGGCGCAGGTTTCCACGTGCTCAAGGTGCTGGAAAAATCTCAGGCCGGAGCGCCTGTATACATCACGCAGAACCACGCCCGCCATATTCTGCTGACCGTAGGCGATGGCATGACCGAAGCGCAGGCGGCCAAGCGTCTGGAGGACTACAAGCGTCGTGTGGAAGCCGGCCAGGCCACCTTCCAGCAACTGGCCCAGGAGTTCTCCAAGGACGGCAGCGCGCGCAATGGCGGTGATCTGGGCTGGTCCTCGCCCGGCCAGTTCGTGCCCGAGTTTGAACGCGTGCTCGACAACCTGCAGCCGGGCCAGATCAGCAACCCCGTGGTGTCGCGTTTCGGCGTGCACCTGATTCAGCTGATCGAGCGCCGCCAGGAAAAGCTCACCGAGCGCGAGCAGCGCGAAATGGTTCGCAACGTGGTGCGCGAGCGCAAGGCCGAGCAGGACTACGAAACCTGGCTCAAGGAACTGCGCGGCAAGGCCTTTGTGGAATACCGCGAGCCACCCCAATAAGCCCATTCAATCCGCTTGAAGTGCCCGGTAATGTCATCATTGCGCACCGGGCATCGGAGCTCCACCTCATTCCAAGCGGTGCCCAGGCACCGCTTTCGCATTCATGAAACATATTCCCCGCAAGCGCTTCGGCCAGAATTTCCTGACCGACGGCGCCATCATCGACAACATCGTCCAGGCCATCGACCCCAAGGCGGGCGAACCCATGGTCGAGATCGGCCCCGGCCTGATGGCGCTGTCCCAGCCCCTGGTCGAGCGCCTGGGCAAGCTCACCGTGATCGAGCTGGACCGGGATCTGGCGGCCCGTCTGCGTCTGCGCGACGATCTCGATGTGGTCGAGTCCGATGTGCTCAAGGTGGACTTCCGTGCGCTGGCTGCGCGACTGGGCGTGGCCAAGCTGCGCGTGGTCGGCAATCTGCCCTACAACATCTCCAGCCCCATTCTTTTTCATCTGCTGGAGCAGGTGGATGTGGTGCAGGACCAGCACTTCATGCTGCAAAAAGAGGTCATAGACCGCATGGTGGCGGACGCCGGCACCTCGGCCTACGGCCGTCTGTCGGTGATGCTGCAGTGGCGCTACGCCATGGAAGATGTACTGTTCGTGCCGCCGGGCAGCTTCAATCCGCCTCCCAAGGTGGACAGTGCCGTGGTGCGCATGATTCCGCGCGAGCAGCCTGCGGATCTCGATCCCAAGCTGCTGGAAGAGCTGGTGCAGGTCGCTTTCAGCCAGCGCCGCAAGATCCTGCGCAACACCCTGGGCAAGTGGCTGGAAGCCAAGGGCTTTGCCGGCGAGTTCGATCTGCAGCGCCGCGCGGAAGAAGTGCCTGTCGCCGAATTCGAAGCCCTGGCGGCACAGCTCTCCTGAACTTGGATAAAAAGGCTTCAATCGCTTTTGGGAAAAGCGATTGAAGCTATTGATTTAGTAGTTCAATCGGTGGCCTGCAGCGCATCGCCGAGTGCGTTGATCAGCCGCTCGATCTCGGCCTGCTCGCTGATGAAGGGCGGCGCCAGCTGAATCGTGTCGCCGCCGTAGCGCACATAGAAGCCGGCCTCCCAGCATTTCATGGCGATCTCATAAGGGCGCCTGGCGGGCTCGCCAGGCAGGGATGCAATCGTGATGCCCGCCGCCAGGCCGATATTGCGGATGTCCAGCACATGCCTGGCGTCCTTGAGGCTGTGCACGGCCTGCTCGAAGAAGGGGGCCAGCGCGCGCACGCGGCCCGGGCCGTCTTCGCGCTGCAGCAGATCCAGTGCCGCAATGGCTGCCGCGCAGGCCACGGGATGGGCCGAATAGGTATAGCCGTGGGCAAATTCCAGCATGTACTCCGGCCCGCCGGCCGCCATGAACTGCTCATAGATGGCGGGCGTGACCACGCAGGCTCCTAATGGCTGGGCGCCGTTGCTGACCTGCTTGGCGATATTCATGATGTCCGGCGTCACGCCAAAGGCCTCGGCCGCCGTCATCGCTCCGAGGCGGCCAAAGCCCGTGATGACCTCGTCGAAGATCAGCAGGATGTCGTGCTGGGTGCAGATCTCGCGCAAACGCTGCAGATAGCCGGTGGGCGGAATCACCACGCCGCCCGAGCCCGACATGGGCTCCACGATCACGGCGGCGATATTGCTGGCGTCATGCAGGGCGATCAGATCGAGCAGCCGGTCTGCCAGGGCGCGTCCGTCTGTCTGGGGCTGGCCCTTGAAGAACGAACCGGGTGGCGGCTGGGTGTGCGGCAGATGGTCGGCTTCAATCCCTTGGCCGAACATCTTGCGGTTGCCCCCCATGCCGCCCACCGAGATGCCGCCAAAGTTCACGCCGTGATAGCCCTTCTCGCGCCCGATCAGCCGTGTCTTGGAGCCCTGACCCCTGGCGCGCCAGTAGGCGCGCGCCATCTTCAGCGAGGTGTCGGCCGCTTCCGAGCCCGAGCCGGTGAAGAACACATGCTCAAGCCCCTGGGGCATCAGTGCCACGATGCGGTTGGCAAGCTCGAACGAGGCCGGGTGGCCGAACTGGAAGGCGGGAGCGTAATCGAGCTGCAGCGCGGCCTTGCCAATGGCCTCGGCGATCTCGCGGCGGCCATGGCCCAGCCCCGAGCACCACAGGCCCGAGAGGCCGTCGAAAATGCGCCGGCCATCGGCATCGCTGTAGTAGGCGCCCTGTGCGCCCGTGATGATGCGGGGCCTGGCCTTGAAGTTGCGGTTGCCGGTGAACGGCATCCAGTGGGCGCTTAGCCATTGTTCGTCGTGGCGCGCGAGGTCTGCGGATGTCTGGCGGTCTGCAAGCTGCATGGGAACTCCTTGGATTCCCGGTCATTGTTGGCCTTGGACCCGGTTTGGCAAATAGCCGCAAACCCATGGGCGCGAGTCCGAATTGGCATCTTCAACATGACTTATCCACAGTATTTTCTGATGCGGGAGAGTCAGGCTCGGATGATTTTCTGGCGTGAATGATCAGAAGCTCACAAAGAGCCTGGGATATTCAAGATTTATTCATGGCTTATCAAAAGGCTTACACACATGATTTCTACAGATCGCGAAGATGGCCGTTACAGTCGCCCAGCATGGCCAGGGACTGCAGCAGCCATTGCGCAAAAGTGGTGGGGTGGTCGGTGTTCATAGACGGCTCTCAGGCGCTCAGTGCCTGTCCGGCAAGCGCTTGCTGCTCGCGTTTCTTCAGGCGGCGCTCCCAGACTTTTTCATGGAAGAAGAAGGCAAAGGCCTGGACCGTGGGCTCGAGCAGGCTCAGCGTCAGCGAAGCAATCAGATTGCCGGTCACGGCATAGGCGACGCAGGCGGCCACGGTGATGTGTATCACGTAGTAGCTGGCGGTCTTGGTCAGCGTGAGCTGGTTCTGGCGCAATGTCTTGATCAAGCGTGTCATCTGTTTCTCCCTGTGCGATGAATGAATGTTAGGGAGGATGGCGATGCATTTCCAATTGAGAATCATTACTATTGCGATAGCGCCTACAGACTGCTGCGAGATGAACGGCTTGCTAAGCTATGTGCCGGATTTTGATTGAAATTGGCTGTCAGCCTTTGACTGATAAGCGTTGACAGCTATTGATTTGAGAGTTTTTGATGACGGAGTCGATGCCAATCCAGCTGCGCGCGCTGGGAGCGGACGATGTGGATGCCGTGATGCGCATACAGCAGCATTGCTATGGTGCGGACTTTGCCGAGCCGCGCGAGGTGTTTGTGCGCCGTTTGCGGACGGCCGGGCATTGTTCCTGGGCGGCAGAGCAGGGCGGGGAGCTGGTGGCCTATCTGGCAGCCTACTGGTCGCGCCCCGGAGCCATCACGCCGCTCAACGGCGACTTTGCCGAATATGACGACGCCAGCGTGCTCTATCTGCACGATATGGCCGTGTCCGAGGCTGCAGCCGGCCAGGGCCTGGCGCGGCGCATGGTCCAGGTCCTGAAGGCGCAGGCCAGAGCGCACGGCGTGCAGCGCACGGCACTGGTTTCGGTGCAGGGTTCGCGGCTTTACTGGGAGCGTCAAGGCTATGTGGTCGAATCCGTGACAAATGCTGCGCAGCAGCAACATTTGGCCAGTTACGGCGAAGGAGCGCTCTATATGGTGGGATTTATCTGACACATCGTCGGGTTGGGACAAGGATAATGCCGGCCATGCCCAATCGCTGGAAACCCAATGTGACTGTCTCGGCCATCATCGAACGCGATGGCCGTTTTTTGCTGGTGGAAGAACAAACGGCGGATGGACTGCGTCTGAACACGCCGGCCGGTCATCTCGACCCTTCCGAAAGCCCTGTCGATGCCTGTGTGCGCGAAGTCATGGAAGAGACGGCCTACAGCTTCACGCCCACGGCTCTGGTCGGCATCTACATGAACCGCTTTGTGCGCACGCGCACGGGCTCGGACATCACCTATCTGCGCTTCGCCTTCACGGGCGATCTGGGCATGCACCATGCCCAGCGTCATCTGGACGACGGCATCGTGCGCAGCGTCTGGCTCTCGCTCGATGAGCTCAAGGCCACCGAGCATCTGCATCGCAGCCCCATCGTGCTGGAGTCGGTGGGCGATTATCTGGCCGGCCAGCGCTATGACATAGGCCTGATTCATGCCGATGCCAGCATCTACAAGGTGCCGCAGCTGACGCGCCCGGTGCCCGAAGAGGCCGGTGCGACGCTGGACGATGTGCTGGTGCAGATTCACTGATATTGGCATTCGGCAGTTGTGACAGGCGTGCAGGCCGGGGCTGTGCACAATGCCCTGTATGTCTGTAGCCAGCCTGATTCGACTCATGACACTGGCCGCCCTCTGGGGCGGCAGTTTTTTATTCATGCGCGTGGCCGTACCCCATCTGGGGGCCGTGCCCACGGCCGTGGGACGCGGCCTGTTTTCGGCGCTGGGCCTTGGCGCGGCGTTGTTTGCCATGGGCTACCGGCCCAGGCCAGGACGCTATCTTTGGCCCTTGCTGGGGCTGGGTGTCATCAATTCCGGCATCCCCTTTCTCATGTACGCGCTGGCGGCCCAGGTGCTGCCATCGGGCTATAGCGCCATCTTCAATGCCACCACGCCTCTGGTTGCTACCGTGGTGGGAGCGCTGGTGTTTGCCGAGGCGATCACGCCCGCGCGTGTGGTGGCGGTGCTGCTGGGGATTGGCGGTGTGGCGGTGCTGGCCCAGGCCGGGCCGCTGGATCTCGGCAGTGCCGTGCTGGGAGGCATGGCGGCCTGTTTTGTGGCCACGGTCTGCTATGCGTTTTCCAGCTATCTGACGCTCAGGCTGGCCGGTGCCAATGCGTGCGTGGACACGCGCGCTGCCGTTTTCATCAGCCAGCTCGGTGCGCTGATGGTGCTGACGCCGGCGCTGCTCATCGACATGGCGCTGGAGCCCGGCATGCTGACCAGGCTGCAGGCCGCTCCGCTGCTGGCATGGGGCAATGTGGCGCTGCTGGGCTTGCTGAGCACGGCTCTGGCCTATGTGCTGTATTTCCGGCTGATTGCCGATGAAGGCCCGCAAAAGGCGCTGACCGTGACCTTTATCGTGCCCGTGTTTGCCGTGCTCTGGGGCTGGGCCCTGCTCGATGAGTCCTTGACCATCGCTCATGCCATGGGTGGCGGGCTGATTGCGCTGTCGCTATGGCTGGTGCTGCGCCCCAAAGCGGATTGAGTCGGCGCGAGCGGCTGCCGTATCACCAGGCTGCGGGCAGGCGCAGTTGCAGCAGCTCCAGAAAGGACTGCGCCGCATGCGGCAGCGTGCGGCCGGCCAGGGTCTGAACCTCGATATCGCGCAAATCCATGCCGCGGTCGCTGAGTGCCACGGCCACGAGCGCGCCTGTGGCCACCATGTCGCGGGCGGCGATTTCGCTGGCCACGGCGACCGCTGCGCCCTGGGCCGCAAAGTTCAGCAGCGTCTTGCCGTGATTGCTCTCCAGGGCCGGCGCCAGCATCAGTCCCTGGCGGCTGCAGGCTGCATCCAGCAACTGGCGCACGGCCGTGCTGGGTGGCGTCAATGCCAGCGGATAGCGCACCAGCCTTGCCAGTGCCACGCTGCGCTCCTGCGCCAGTTCATGGCCGGATGCCACCAGCGCCAGCACGGGCGCGGCTACGCGGCAGGCGACGGCGATGCCGGGCTCGGGGGCCCGGCTGAAACACAGGCCTATGTCGGCCGTGCCGGTACGCACGGCACCGGAAACCTCGTGCGTGGGAAGCACCGTCACTTCGAAGACGATGCCGCCGTGCTCGCGCTGGAAGGCCGCGCACAGGCGCGGCAGGAATTCACTGGCGAAGGCATCGGAGCTGGCGATGCGCACCTTGCCGCTGCGCAGGCCCTGCAAGGCCTTGATCTCGTCGAGCGCGCGCTCGGCGTCCAGCCCTGCTCGGCGTGCATGATCGGCGAGGATCTCGCCGGCGGCGTTGAGCACCATGCCGCGCGGGCGGCGCTCGAACAGCGGCGTGCCCAGCCGCTCCTCCAATGCCGCAATCTGGCGGCTGATGGCCGAGGCTGCCACATGCAGTCTTGCCGAAGCCTCGCTCAGCGATCCGCATTGCGCGACTTCGTGGAAGTAGCGCAGCGCGGTGTCTTGCAGCAGCAAATGGCGGGACTCGGGCATGGCAGGCGGTGGCGGCAAAGCGCCATTGTGCCCGGTTTGCTGTTTTGGCAACGACGGCTTGCAAATTTGCCGATAGCGGCAAATGCCCCGGTTTTCTAAGATCTCCCGTTCGGTGGTCGCCAGGCAGCGGCCAGCCCTCCATTTCTGTGGGAGTTGCCATGCGGGCACGGTTTACTGTTTCAACGACGCGCCGCCAGTGGCTTCAGGCCGCTGCGGCCGTGGCCGGTGGTTTGCTGGCCTTTCCGGCCCTGGCCCAGGACGAGGCCGCCTGGCCCGGCCGACCGGTGCGCGTGATCGTGCCGTTTCCGGCCAGCGGCGCCACCGATCTGGTGGCACGCGTGATCGCGCAGCGCGTATCGCAGGAGCTGGGCCAGCAGCTGGTCATAGACAACCGGCCCGGCGCCGGCGGCACCATAGGCACGGCCGAGGCCGCCAAGGCGGCGGCCGACGGCTACACCCTGCTGTTCACCACCAGCAGCACACATGCGATTTCGCCGCATCTGATGCCCAGGCTGGCCTACAAGGCGGACAAGGACTTCAGTCCCATTGCGCATACGGCGGATGCGGCCAGCGTACTGCTGGTCACGCCCTCGCTGCCGGTCAAGAGCGTGCAGGAGCTGATTGCCTATGCCAGGGCCAATCCCGGCAAGCTCAACTACGCCACCAGCGGCAATGGCACCATCGTGCACCTGAACACCGCCGCCTTTGCCGCGCAGGCCGGCATACAGCTCGCCCATGTGCCCTACAAGGGCACGGCGCAGTCGATCACCGATCTGGCGGCAGGCCAGGTGCATCTGCTGTTCGATTCCATCCCCACGGGCATGCCCCATGTGGCCAGCGGCCGCTTGCGTGCCCTGGCCGTGACCGGCGACAGGCGCAGCACGCTGGCCCCCAATCTGCCCACGGTGGCCGAATCGGGCCTGCCCGGCTATTCCTCGGTCACCTGGTTCGGTCTTTACGGCCCGGCCGGCATGAAGCCCGAGCTGGTAGGCAGGATCAACCAGGCCTTCAACCGCGCCATCCAGAATCCCGAGGTGATCGCCAGCCTGGCCAAGCAGGGCGTGGAGCCCGCCAAGCCGCAGACGCCCGCGCAGTTCGCAGCCATGGTGCAGGCCGACAGCGCGCGCTGGGCCAAGGTCATCAGGGACAACCACATTACTTTGGAATGACATATGCAACCCCCTGTGCGGCTGCGCCGGGGGGGACGGCATCCTCGGCTCGGCGCCCCCGGCTCGGCGCCCCCGGCTCGGCGCCCCCGGCTCGGCGCCCCCGGCTCGGCGCCCCCGGCTAGGCGCCTCCCGCCGTGAGGCGGCTCTTGCTCGATGCCTCTGGCCTGGGGCGCGCCAGTTTTAAGCGTTAAGCGCGGCGCCCATGAATCACTGATCGGACTTAGATATGACCAACCTCATCAAGGACTGGACACTTCCCTATGCCTCGCACCGCTCGCCGGTGCTGGGGCGCAATGTGGTCAGCACTTCGCAGCCGCTGGCCGCGCAGGCCGGCCTCTCCATGCTGCTGGCTGGCGGCAACGCCGTGGATGCGGCACTGGCCGCGGCGATGACGCTGACCGTGGTCGAGCCCACGGGCTGCGGCATTGGCAGCGACGGCTTTGCCATCGTCTGGGACGGCAAGGAGCTGCACGGCCTCAACGCCTCGGGCCGCTCGCCTGCGGGCTGGACGCCCGACTACTTTGCCCAGCTCGGCGGCATTCCGGAAAAAGGCTGGAATGCCGTGACCGTGCCCGGCGCCGTGTCGGCCTGGGTGGCGCTGTCCAAGCGCTTCGGCAAGCTGCCCTTCGCGCAGCTGGCCCAGCCCGCCATCGACTATGCACGCAACGGTTTCCCGGTCTCGCCCACGATTGCCACGCTGTGGGAGCTGGGCGGCAAGAAACTGGGCGACCAGCCCGGCTTTGCCGAGTGCTTTCTGCCCGGTGGCCGCGCTCCCCGGGCCGGTGAAGTGTTCAGGAGCGAAGCCCATGCGCGCACGCTGGAAGAGATTGCCGAGACCCTGGGCGAGTCCTTCTACCGCGGCGCGCTGGCCAGGAAGATGGTCGAGCATTCGCGGGCCTGCGGCGGCGTGATGAGCGAGGAAGACCTGGCCGCGCACCAGGCCGACTGGGTGGGAACGGTGTCGCAGAAGTTCGGTGACTCGGTGATCCACGAGATCCCGCCCAACGGCCAGGGCATTGCGGCGCTGATGGCGCTGGGCATGCTCGACGAGCTGGGTGCGGGTGGCGATCCGATCGGATCGCAGCCGCTGGACGGCGTGGACAGCGTGCACCTGCAGATCGAGGCCATGAAGCTGGCCTTTGCCGACCTGCACCAGTACAACGCCGACCTTGACCATATGCGGGTCACCCCAGCGCAGCTGCTGGACCGCGACTACCTGCGCGAACGCGCGCAGCTGATCGATCGCGAAAAGGCCAGCGACCCTCGCTGCGGCGCGCCCCGGCCCGGCGGCACGGTCTACCTGGCGGCGGCCGATGCCAGCGGCATGATGGTCTCCTTCATCCAGTCCAACTACATGGGCTTCGGCTCGGGCGTGGTCGTGCCGGGCACGGGCATCAGCCTGCAGAACCGCGGCCACGGCTTTACCACCGAGGCCGGTCATGCCAACCAGGTCGGTCCGCGCAAGCGTCCCTCGCACACCATCATTCCGGCCTTTGCCATGCATGCCGACGGCAGGCCGCAAATGGCGTTCGGCGTCATGGGCGGCCCGATGCAGAGCCAGGGCCATCTGCAGATGGCCCTGCGCGTGCTGCGCTACGGCCAGAACCCGCAGGCTGCGGCCGATGCGCCGCGCTGGCGCGTGACCGGCGGCAAGGGCGTGGCCGTGGAGCCGTCCTTCGATGCCACCGTGGTTGAGCAGTTGCGCGCACGCGGCCATGAGGTCAGCATCGAGGCCGGCCATGGCGTGTTCGCTTTCGGCGGCGCGCAACTGGTGCTGCGCGATGGCGAGCACTACATCGCGGGTTCCGATCCGCGCAAGGACGGGTGCGCGGTGGGGTATTGATCCCCCCTGAGCTGCTGCGCAGCTTCCCCCTGAGGGGGACGACGGCCTTGCTGCGGGGCGGCGCGGCCGGCGAGGCCCTTGCTTGCCGTCCCAGGTTTGGGGCGCGCCTTTTTTTGGCTGCGTTGTCACAAAAGCTGTGCGTTCTGCGTCTAAGGCTTGGTGCCTGTCACACTGGGTGGCTGGCCCGGCCTATTTGCAGGAGACATCACGTGAGCCCCAATTCCCACACTGCGCCGCCCGCCGATGCGGGACTGCAGGATTTCGAGCGCCATCGTCCGCGCCTGTTCGGGCTGGCCTATCGCATGCTGGGCCAGCGCGCCGAGGCCGAGGATCTGGTGCAGGATGTCTGGCTGCGCTGGCAGGACAGCGAGCGCACCTCCATTGCCCAGCCCGAGGCCTGGCTGGTGACCACGGCCACGCGGCTGGCCATAGACCGGCTGCGACGCCTGCGCGTGGAGCGCGAGCACTATGCGGGTTTCTGGCTGCCCGAGCCGCTGGTCCAGCCCTGGACCGAGGCCGCTCCCTCTGCCGAGGAGCTGCTGGAGCAGGCCCATGATGTTTCCACGGCGCTGCTGTTCGTGCTGGAGCAGCTGACGCCCGAGGAGCGCGCGGCCTTTTTGCTGCGTGAGGTCTTCGATGCCGACTACGCCGAAGTGGCCCAGGCGCTGGGCCGCAGCGAGGCCGCCTGCCGCCAGCTGGTGCACCGTGCGCGTGCCCATGTGAAGGCCGGACGGCCGCGCTTCGAGGCACCCGCACAAGCCCATGCCGAGCTGTTGCGTCGCTTTGCCCAGGCTGCGCGGGGCGGCGATCTGGCGCAGATCCAGGCGCTCTTCGCGCCCGATGCCGCGCTGATCAGCGACGGTGGCGGCAAGGTGGCATCCTTTGGCCGAGTGCTGGAGACCGGGCGCCGCCTGGCGCTGCTGTACTTCGCCACGGCCCGGCGCCTGCGCCGCGACGGGCAGGAGCAGACCCTGCATCTGGCGCGGGTCAACGGCCTGCCGGGTCTGGTGCGATGCGTGGACGGCCAGGTGGAGTCGGTGCAGACGCTGCTGGTCGAGGACGGACTGATCCGGCGCATCTACACGCTGCGCAATCCGGACAAGCTGACCCGCGTGCTGGCGCCGGCTGCCTGAGGGGCTGGGCCTGTCGCAGAAGGCGAAGAAAACAATAGCTTCTACCGTCAGTAAATTAACAGATTCAGATTGTTTTATTGCTGAGTTTGTTTCATGCAGAGAGATAGCAGCTATGTTTATTGATGGCCAGGCGATGTATGACGAGGCCTGTCACAAACCGCAGCGCTGCCGCGTCTAAGAGGTATGGGCCGGCCGCAGGGGTGGGCCTGCAATGTCCCTCAAGGAGTATTCACATGGCCGACATCGCCAACCCCACCGCCAGCCCTATTGCCATCCCCACGCCGCGCCTGGACTTCCGTGCGCTGGCTCCCGAGCTCTACAAGGCTCAGGCCGGCCTCAACGCCCAGATCGCGCGCTCCAGCCTCGGTGTGCAGCTGCTGGAGCTGGTCTATCTGCGCGTCTCGCAGATCAACGGCTGCGCCTTCTGCGTGGACATGCATGTGCGTGAGCTGCTGTCGCGCGGCGAGGATCTGCAGCGCATCAACAGCGTGGTGGTCTGGCGCGAGGTGGACTTCTTCGAGATGCGCGAGCGCGCCGCGTTGAATTGGGCCGAGCGCTGCACGCAGCTGAGCCAGGCCCATCCCGGGCAGCAGGACTTCGAGGCCCTGCGCCCCTACTTCAGCGAGCGTGAGATCGTGGAGCTTAGCTACGCCATCGGCTGCATCAATGTCTGGAACCGTCTGTGCGTGGGCTTTGCGGCTCCCGTGGAGAAAAAGCCCATCACAGTCTGAGCGGCTGTACGGCTTCCCCGTTGCACGGCGCCCGTGGCACGGCGCCTCTCTCGCTGCGGGAGCGGCGCGGCCGTCGCCGCCCTGACTTGGATTGCGCCCAATTCATGCGTTATGCCATCGGCGCGAGCGGGTTTGTGTTCTCAGATCGTGAACACGCTCTCAGTTCTGGGTGATCTTGCGTTCCTTGACCACCTTGCCCCATTGCTCGTATTCCTTCTTCATGAAGGCCGCGAACTCGGCCCGCGTCGTGGGCTGGGGCGTCAGGCCGTGGACCTTGAGCGCCTCGGCCACGCCGGGGTCCTTGAGCACCTTGACGATCTCCAGGTTCCAGCGGTCCAGCACGGGCGTGGGGGTCTTGCCGGGGGCGACGAAGGCATACCAGTTCAGCGCCTCGAAGCCGGGGAAGCCCGCTTCGGCCACGGTGGGAATATTGGGCATGTAGGCGGGGCGCGTCAGCCCGGTGGTGGCCAGCGGAATCAGCTTGCCGGTCTCGATATGCGGCAGGGCTGTCGGGGGCGCGGCGAAGTAGGAGGTGACGCGCTCGCCCAGCAGATCCTGCAGGGCTGGCGCGCCGCCCTTGTAGGGCACGTGAACCATCTCCACGCCAGCGCGCTGGTTGAACAGCTCGCCCGCCAGGTGCGAGGCCGAGCCCGCGCCGGTGGAGGCATAGTCCACGCTGCCGGGGTTCTTCTTGGCCTTGGCCACGAACTCGGCCAGGTTCTTCACGCCGGCGCCCCTGTGCACCACCAGCACATTGGGGAAGTTCACGCCGCCAGAGATGGGCGCCAGATCGGTGAAGGGGTTGTAGCCCACCTTCATGATGTGGGGGGCAATCGTCAGCGGGCCGATGGAGCCGAACAGCAGCACCGAGCCGTCGGTCGGCGCCTTGGCCACGAACTGGTGGGCGATATTGCCGCCCGCGCCGCCCTTGTTGTCCACCACCACGGTCTGGCCGATGTTTTCGCCCAGCTTCTTGGCAATCATGCGCGCCGCCGCGTCGGCGGCGCCGCCTGCGGCAAAGCCCACGACCAGGGTCACGGGCTTGTTGGGCAGCCAGTCGGGAGCGGCCTGTGCCGCCGAGCCCAGGCTCAGCAGAGAGGCGGCCACGGCCGTGGCGCGCAGGAAATGGCGTTTGTTCATCATGGGATGTCTCCTTGGTCGGAAAGGAATGCCGGTATTCCGGCTGATTTTTTGAAGTGACCGGCATGAGAAGCCATGCCGGCCCGTGGTTTTTTCAGACCTTCAGTCGGCACCCAGACCGATGGGGCTGGGTTCGCGCTTTTCGGTGTTGTGGCGCAGCAGGGCAGTCGTGCGGAACACGCCGTGGGCAAACTTGCCGTAGGGCAGGGTGGCAAACAGCGCAATCACGGCGCCCAGGTGCAGGCACAGCAGCAGTGCCAGCGCCGGCGTGGCGCGGCCCAGCCATAGCGCGAGGCCGCTTGCGGCCACCAGGAACAGCAGGGCGATGAAGCCGAGGTCCATGGGCTTTTGCTTGGCGTCGCCATGCAGCGGATGGCGCGCGCGATTCAGCATCCAGAGGCCGGCCGTGCCGATCATCAGGCTCACGCCGCCCAGGGCGCCCAGAATCTTGGGCAGGCTGGGCAGCTCGTAGGGAGCGGGCAGATCGAAGACATAGTGATAGACCGTGGCCAGACCAGTGGCTGCAAAGCACAGCATGAAGCCGTAGAAGGTCAGGTGGTGGAAGCGGCGACGCTTCAAGGTGTACTCGTCGTCCTCGTTGTGGCAGCCGTCGCCATGGCCGCCGTCCAGGTATTTCAGGCGCAGCACGTCGTGTGTGGCTTCGGCAGCGGCGGGGCCGCTGACATCCACATTGCTGGTGGCGGGCTTCACATCCTTCCAGAAGCGGCGCACGCCCATGGACAGCGCAAACACCACGAACAGGAACACCGGCGCAAAAATGCCGACCAGCAGATTGTGCGGGAACAGGTTGTAGAAGTTGTTGCCCAGATTGCCGTTCCACAGCTGGCCAACACCGCCTTGCGCGGCCACGGCCAGCGCCAGGAACAGGAAGAGGCCGGCCACCAGTGCCAGGGACAGGGTCAGACCGTTCTTCTGGTACAGCTTGCCCATGGCGGGCGGCCAGGCATAGTCGGCATAGGTCTGGCCGCGCACTTCGGCCATGGCCTTGGGAATGTTGATGCCGAATTCGTGCGGCGGTGCGTACTGGCAGGCGTGCAGGCAGGCGCCGCAGTTGTGGCAGAGATTGGCCAGGTAATGCACATCGGCCTTGCCGAACTCCAGACGGCGCGTCATGGCCGGGAACACGGCGCAGAAACCTTCGCAATAGCGGCAGGCATTGCAGATCTGCATCACGCGCGCCACCTCGTCCTCGGCAGCGGTTTCCGTTGGGGCGGGGAGGATGGGAATCACCTTACCGGTGGCCAGGGTCTGGGCTTCCTTGCCCAGTTCTTGCAGGGATTTCAGGGTTTGCATGTCAGTATCAATGATGTTGACCGTGATTCGCATCACTTGAAACTGGCGTGCTCCAAGTCAGAGACGCCGAGCAAGGGCCGCCCCGCAGCGAGGGCGTTGTCCCCCTCCCAAAGAGGGAGGGGGAAGCGGCGAAGCCGCTCAGGGGGTGTTTCATTTCAGTCCTTTACGGCGCCATGGATAGCGGGTTTGCCAGCAGCCGCCAGCGCGGCATTGCGCCCGGCAATGCGGCCAAAGGCTGTGCCGATCGACATGCCCACACCGGCCGTGTAGCCCTTGCCCAGCACATTGCCGGCCATCATCTCGCCGGCCACGAACAGGTTCTGGCTGGGCTGGTCCTTGAAGCGCACGGCGGAGGTGTCGTCCACCTTCAGGCCCAGATAGGTGAAGGTCACGCCGGGGCGCAGCGCATAGCCGTAGTAGGGGCCGGTGTCGAGCGGGCGCGCCCAGTGCGTCTTGGCCGGAGCCAGGCCTTCGGTGTGGCAGTCGTCCAGCGCGGTATGGTCGAAATGGCCGACCTTGCAGCTGCTGTTGTAGGCGTCGAGCGTGGTCATGAAGGTGTCCACGTCCAGACCCAGCTTCTGTGCCAGCTCGGGCAGGGAGTCGGCCTTCACGCCGGGGAACACCGGCGGCATGAAGCGGCCTATGGCCTTGCTGTCGATGATGGAGTAGGCCGTCTGGCCGGGCTGCTGGGCTACCAGACGGCCCCAGATCGCATAGCGCTTGGGCCAGAAGTCCTCGCCCTCGTCATAGAAGCGCTGGGCATCGCGGTTCACCACCACGCCCAGCGAGACGCAGTCGATGCGCGTGCAGATGCCGCCGTCGTACAGCGGAGCGCGGGCATCGATGGCCACCATGTGAGCTTGGGTGGGATCGCCCAGGCCGTCGGCCTGCTGCTCTTGCAGCATATGCTTGAGCAGCACGCCCTGGTTGAAGGCCGTGCCGCGGATGATGAAGTTGTCAGCTGGCCATTCGCCGCGCTCGTTCTGGCCCCAGGCCTCACGCAGCCATTCGCGGTTGGACTCGAAGCCGCCCGCCGCCAGCACGCAGCTTTTGGCCGTGATGCGCTGGCGCCCATCCTTGGTTTTGACCCATGCGGCCTGGAACCGGCCGTTCTCGATTTCGAGCTTGTCCACGGGCGACTCGTAGCGGATTTCCACGCCCAGCTTTTCGGCGCTGCGGAAATAGGCATTCACCAGCGCCTTGCCGCCGCCCATGAAGAAGGCATTGGTGCGCGCCACATGCAGCGCGCCCGACAGCGGCGGCTGGAAGTGCACGCCATGCCTGCGCATCCAGTTGCGGCAGGTCGAGGAGGCCCGGATCACCATGCGCGCCAGATGCTCGTTGGTGATGCCGCCCGTGACCTTGAGCAAGTCCTGCCAGTACTCTTCTTCGGGATAGGCCTCGACCAGCACGTCCTGGGGAGCGTCGTGCATGCAGCGCAGATTGCGGGTGTGGCCGGAGTTGCCGCCACGCCATTCGCGCGGTGCAGATTCAAGCAGCAGCACGCGGGCACCTGCTTCGCGCGCCATCAGCGCGGCGCACAGGGCGGCATTGCCACCACCGATGACGAGTACATCGGTGTCAAAGGCTTCAGTTTTCATGATGGGCTGCCACGGGCGGTGCCTGCAGCGGTTCAACGTGGGGAAATGTCCTCTGTCATTTCCGCTGCCGGAGCGCGGTTGACAGGGTTAGATTGGAGTTGAACGTCACTGTAGTGAGCACCGCCTCACCCGTGCAGCGGGGCTAGGGGATGGGGGTATCACCAATCGTGATGGATTGGTTCTGCCGCAGGCCGAAGGCGGCGTGATGCGGCCTTGTGTCACGGCTTGCAGCCCCGGAGGAAGGCGCCAGGGCCGCTGCGCTGCAGCCCCGGTGTGGCCTAGACGGCCGGCTTCAATGCACGGTGACGAGCGCGTTGAAGAGCAGCACCATGATCAGGCCCACCACGGCCACGATGGACTGCACGACCGAGATGGTCTTGGTGGCTTCGCCCATGGTCATGCCGAAGGACTCCTTGACCATCCAGAAACCGGCATGGTTGGCATAGTTGAAGAACAGCGAGCCGCAGCCGATGGACAGGGCCAGCAGAGGCAGGTTCAGGCTGGGGTCGGCCCCCGCCAGCGGCGCCAGCAGGCCGGCAGCGCCCACGATGCCCACGGTGGCCGAGCCGGTGGAGACGGACAGCAGCATGGCGATCAGCCAGCCCAGGATCAGCGGCGGGAAGGCGAACTGCTGGGTCAGATGGACGATGGCATCACCGACCTTGGCGCTGGTCAGCATCTGCTGGAAGGCGCCGCCACCGGCAATGATCATGATGATGGAGGCAATCGGCTTGAGGCTCTTGCCCAGCGCGTCGCGCAGCTTTTCGGTATCGCCGCCACGGGCCATCACCAGGGCCACGATGGCGAACAGCACGCCCAGCAGCATGGCGATCAGGGGATTGCCCAGAAAGCTGGCCACATGCATGGCTGCCGCATCCTTGGGCAGCAGCATCTCGGCAACAGCGTGGATCAGCATCAGAATGGCGGGCAGCAGGGCCGCCAGCACGCCCAGGGCGATGCTGGGCTGCTGGTCGGCAGTGGCTTTCTCGGTGATGGTGAACTGGTCCAGCAAGGCCTGGTCGGGCTTGGTGCTCATGCGCGGGGCGATGAAGGCGCCATACAGCGGGCCGCCGAGAACCATGGCCGGAATGGCGGCCAGAAAGCCGTACAGCATGGTCGGGCCGACCGTGGTCTTGAGGGTGGCGATGGCGGTCAGTGGGCCGGGATGGGGCGGAACCATGCCGTGCATGGCCGCCAGTGCCGAGATCACGGGCACGCCGACGTAGACATAGGCCGAGCCCTTGAAACGGGCCTGGCTTTCCAGCTTGCGCGCCACGCTGAAGATCAGCGGCAGCATGACCACCAGGCCGACCTCGAAGAACATGGGGATGCCGACGATGAAGGCCACCAGGGTCATGGCCCAGGGGATCATGCGATCGGAGGAGTGCCTGAGAATGGCTTCGGCGATCTGCTCGGTGATGCCTGCATCGGCCAGGATCTTGCCCAGCATGGCGCCCAGCGCGATCACGACGCCCACGGCGCCCAGCGTTTTGCCCGCGCCGTTGGTCAGCTGCTTGACGATGGTTTCCGGATCCATGCCGGTGGCAAAGCCGACGCCGACCGAGACGATGAGCAGGGCCAGCAGCGGGTGCAGCTTGATGCGTGAAACGATCAAGGCGACCAGCACCAGCACGCTGACCAGGGCGGTCAGCAGCAACTGAATATCGAGAGATGTCATAAATGAACCTTGGTTTTGGCTGGCTGTCCTGAAGCGCACTTCACATCCAGCACGAGGCAAGGCTCATATTAAAAAAGCGCACTCGCACCCGCTGTAGGCTGGCGCCGTCGGCGTGGTGCAAGATGGATGTCGAGATGCTGCCCAGGGGGCGCAACAGCAATGTTGTAATGAAGATCTAGGTTTGCCATGAGGTATGAGCTTCACATGGCAACAAAGTTGCTGTGGAAATTACGTAAGCGCTGTCAGGGCCCGGATTCTGATTTCCGGCTGCCCCGTCGCATGCCGGCTGTTGGAGAGCGCGCTCAATCCGTCAGGGAGGCGCCGCGCCAGACTCCGGACTGCACCAGCTGGCGTGCGCAATCCATCAGCACTACGCGGGCGGCAAGAGCTGCTGGCGAGAGCTCGTCGTCGGACAGGCTGCACAGCGCGGCCTTGCGCCGCACCGAGTCATCGGCGATCTGGGACCACTGAAAACGCTCGGCTGCATCACGGTACATGCCAACGGCGGACCAGGGCTGGACCGTGGCGCCCATGCCGGCATCGACCGCTTCCATCAGCAGGGTCAGCGAGTCGATCTCCATGGCCATCTGCGACTGGAAACCGGCACTGGTGAACGAGGCCATGATGGAGCTGCGCAGGCCGTGGCTGCCCGAGGGCAGGATTAGCGGCACTTGCTGCAGCTGCACCAGGCTGATGGGCACTTCATGCTGAATCTGCGGCGCCACCGGTTGCTGGCGCGACTGAATCAGAAACAGTTGCTCTTCCAGCAGAGGCATCACGCTCCATCGCCTGGCGCTCTGAGTATCGAAAAGGATGGCCAGATCCAGCTGTCTGGCGTTGAGAAGACTCGTCAGATGCCCCGAGAGGGCTGACACCATGTGCAGACGCACCTCGGGGTAGCGCTCGCGCATGGCACGCATCAGCGGCAGGCCCAGCACATTCGCAATCGTGGGGGACAGGCCCATGCTGACGGCACCCGACAGCCGGGCCTGCTGGGCTGCGTGAATGGCCTGCTGGGCATGGCGCAGGGTCAGCTGGGCCTGGTGGAAAAAAGCCTGGCCGGCCTCGGTGGGGATGACTCCGCGTGGTGTGCGCTGCAGCAGCCGGGTCGAGAGTTCCGACTCCAGGCGGCTGATCTGCTGGCTCAGCGCCGACTGCACCATGTCCAGATCCAGCGCTGCCCGGCTCATGGAGCCCAGTTCAACAATTCGTACAAAGTAGCGCAGCTGGCGCAGTTCCATGGCAAATCCTCACGCCCGCAGCAGTTGACGGGCGCTGGGATAATCGCATACCTATGAGCAACAAGCAGCGTGTCGTGGTGGGTTTGTCGGGCGGTGTGGATTCCGCCGTCACCGCCTATCTTCTCAAAAAGCAGGGCCACGAGGTCGTCGGCATCTTCATGAAGAACTGGGAAGATGACGACGACAGCGAGTACTGCTCGTCGAATATCGACTTTGTCGATGCGGCGGCCGTGGCCGACGTGATCGGCATCGAGATCGAGCATGTGAACTTTGCCGCAGACTACAAGGACCGCGTGTTTGCCGAGTTCCTGCGCGAGTACCAGGCCGGTCGCACGCCCAATCCGGACGTGCTGTGCAATGCGGAGATCAAGTTCAAGGCCTTTCTGGACCACGCCATGCGCCTGGGAGCAGAAAAGATCGCCACCGGCCACTATGCACGCGTGCGCCAGAATCCGTCCACCCAGCTGTTCGAGCTGCTCAAGGGCCTGGATAACAGCAAGGATCAGAGCTATTTCCTGCACCGCCTGAACCAGGCCCAGCTGTCCAAGGCCATGTTCCCCGTGGGCGAGCTGCACAAGACCGAGGTGCGTCGCATTGCCGAAGAGATCGGCCTGCCCAATGCCAGGAAGAAGGACTCGACGGGCATCTGCTTCATCGGAGAGCGCCCTTTCCGCGACTTCCTGAACCGCTATATCAGCAAGGAGCCGGGTCTCATCCTGGACGACCGCAACCGCAAGCTGGGCAAGCATGTGGGTCTGTCCTTCTACACGCTGGGCCAGCGTTCGGGTCTGGGCATTGGCGGCGTCAAGGAAAAGGGTGCCGCCCGTGGTGCGGGCGACCATGCGCCCTGGTTCGTGGCACGCAAGGAAATGGACAAGAATATTCTGCGCGTGGTACAGGGCCATGACCATCCGCTGCTTCAGTCGCATGCCCTGCTGGCCGATCAGGTCAGCTGGGTGGCGGGCCAAGCTCCGGCCGAGGGCAAGGCCTACGGCTCCAAGACCCGCTACCGTCAGCCCGATTCGCCTGCGCTGATTTCCCAGGCCACGGAGGCCGGCTTCCGTCTGGACTTTCCCGAAGCGCAATGGGCTGTCACCCCTGGTCAGTCCGCCGTGCTCTATGACGGCGATGTCTGCCTGGGCGGCGGCATCATTGCGCAGGTCGATCCTGCGGCCGCTCGGTAATCGATAGGTAGGCGCTAGTAGTCGCGGTTTTCATCAAACCACTGCTGGGCCTGCTCATCCGTCAGCTTCAGTGACAGCGCCGCAGGCAGTTGTGCCAGTTGCTGCACGGCCAGCCCCAGGTCTTCACGTTCGCTGGTTTCAATGCCTTTGACTGTGTTGAAGCGGGCGGTAAAGGCTGTCAGTGCAGCTTGCACATGGCCAAGGTTGCTGGCTGTGCCAATTTCTTGTTCAGCCAGCTCATAGGCTGCATGCGCAATCCTGGCACGGGCTGTGGGCCAGCCCGCAAATGGCCGCCCATATTCCTTGGCCCACCATTCGGGCTTGCGCAACTGGCTGACGGATGTGTAGTCAGCCCAGGGTCGAGCCTTGGCCCGGTCCTTGAGTTGCTGGCGCAGGTGTTTGCCAGTGGCTTCTTCCACGTTGTAGGCGATGAAGAAGTCCAGCTCCGGCCAGGTCGGCAGCGCAGGCAGTCCCGACAGATGGCGCATAAAACGCAGTGATAGCGCCTTGAGCTGCGTACATGATGAAAGCTGAGCCAAATCGCTGTGGTTACCCCACAGGGAAAGCGATTCCAGCTTCGAAAACTGCAGCAGGTTTTGCAGCGAAATGGGTTGCTTTCCCGCTCCATTGCGCAGCTCCAGCGTGGCGACCTGTTTCAGGCTGCCCATGTCGGGCAGCTGAAAGGCTTCATCGGCCGGGTTCTTGCTGGTGGCCGGGCTCAAACTCAGGCTTTCAGGCAGGCCTGCGGTGACGGTGATTTGCTCCAGATTGCCCTGCAGATGAAGGCGCATGCCCTGCTGCGGCAGCTTCAGGTGGATGTGGCCCTGATTGCCCGCTTGCAGATGAATGCTCAGTTCGCGAATCTGTGACTGGCTGGCGTCGATATGTACATCTTGCTGTAGCTGTGGGTACCAGCTGAAGTTTTCGATAGTACGCAACTGCGCCCATGTGAAGAAGCCGCTGTCATTGCCCGTGTAGTAGAAGCTGCGTGGCCAGGGCGAGCCGGCGGGCGTGGCAAAGGGGTCAAAGCAGGACCAGAGCACGCAGGCGTCGACAGGCAGCCACAGGTCCGCTGTTTTCAACAGCGTCCTGGGGCCAAGGGTCAGGCTGCCCTGGCCGGGGCTGGTTTTGAGCCTGTGCGGCGCGTCAGGCGTCAGCTCAAGGGTGAAGACGCCGTCTTCATGCGGTGTTCCGTCGATAAGCAGGGGCATGCAGAAAGCTTAGCGCAGTTACCAGATGCTCTGGGGAGACGGCACGGCGCTCTGTACTTCGGTGTGACGTTGCACCTTGCCGAACAGCGGCAGGCTGGCTCGCAGCTCGGTGCGGCCGGGGCTGGACTGTATGACCAGAGTGCCTTGCAGGCGCTCCAGTCGCGCCAGCATGCTGCGCATGCCCACGCCCATGCTGTTGATCTGTGTGCTATCCAAATCAAAGCCTGTGCCGTTGTCCTCGATCTGCAGCTGCAACTCCCTGGCGTCGGGAATCTCCAGCCGAACCTGGACCTGGCTGGCGCGGCTGTGCTTGATGACATTGGTCAATGCCTCTTCCAGCACGCGGGTCAGCGTCAGGCACTGAATGGGGCTGGGCGCGTGAGTCCAGTATTCGGGCAGACACCACTTCACCTGAATGTCCAGCTCCTCGAACAGCCGTGCAAAGCGGTGGCGCAGCGGAGCAAGCCACTGCATGGGTGTCTCGGGAACCTGGATGGCGGTGCTGGTGCCGGTGTCAATCATCTGACGCAGGTCGTCACGCATGAGCTTGAGCATGGACAACACCTGGGCATTGGGCAAAGGGGCGCTGCTCTGCTCGACCAGTGCAATGGAGCGCACCAGAGAGCCGCCCAGACCGTCGTGCAGATCCTGGGAAATGCGCAGACGTTCCTGCAGGCGGGAGTGGCTCAGAGCCAGATGGTGTTCCCTCTCCAGGGTCTGGCTCAGGTCGTCGCAGGCCTGTGTGACGGTGAGACTGAGTTCGTGGTTGAAGTGCTCGATGCGGCGCATATTCCACACGACCTGCCGCCCCAGCAACCACGCGATCACCAGCATGCTCAGCAAGGTGGTGTAGGGAGTCAGCGTCAGATTGTGATCCAGGGTCTTGGTCAGCAGCAGCAGATCGTGCACGCCGATGGCCAGGTAAAGCACGAAGCAGAGGCTGAAAGCGATGTGGGCTGGCGTGCGTGTCTGCAGCGCGCGCAGTGGAAACAGCAGGCACACCAGAGCGCAAAGACAGAACATCAGCAGCCAGACGGCCCGGCTCAGCGCTATCTGTGCATCGGGCACAGACAGTGCAAATACGGCACAGAGGCTGCATATGCCGGCCAGCGTACGTTCCAGCCGCATGAGGCGTAATTCCCCAAAGCGCAGCGTAAAAATGCAGAAGGTGTAGGTAAATGCAATGAAAACCAGCAAATTGCCCTTGGCAAAGGCCGGCGTACTGCTGAAGGGCCAGGGATCAGTCATGACCATAAAGCAGAGCATCAGTGCCCAGCACATCAGATTGAGTGCGTACCAGCCATAGAGTTTTTGATTGCGGTTGTGGAGCCAGGCAAACGAAAACAGCAGACATAGCACCAGGCTGACCGTGATGCAGACCATATAAATGGTGCGCAGGTTCCAGGTGGCCTGCGCCGTCCATTGCTTGAGCTCGGCTGGATGGCCTATGCGCAGCCGCCCCAGGCCTGGCGTCTGGCTGCTGAGCCCGTGGACGCGCACCCAGATGCTGTTGCCCTGCTCCTTGAGCAGCGCCTTGGGCAGCAGCCAGTAGCGTGGCATATTCCAGCTGCGGCTCAGCGGCTCCACCAGCGATTGATCGCGCCAGATCAGTTCTGAATTCACGAACACCTCGCCCGCCATCACGATATTGACGACGGCCAGCGCCACGGGCTGATCGCGCCCGCAGGGGCTCTCCCAATCGATGCGGTACCAGGCTGCACCGTCATAGCCGGGCCAGCGTTGACTCCAGTCATCCAGCCCCGGCACATCCACCCATTGCAGCAAGGCCGCATCGGGTGGAGGCCCCTCGGGCATTGCCTTGGCCGATTGGCGGGCCACAATGCGCGGTTCACAGAGCAGGTCCTGAGGCCTGAGCTCCTGTGCCCAGACCACGCCGCAATTCCAGCCCATGACGAGCGCAAATATCAGGCGGAGCATGAGAGCCGACCGCTTGAACATTCAGCTCAGCAAACCGCGTGCCCGGGCCTCGCTGACCGCCTTGGTGCGCGAAGGCACGGCCAGCTTGCGGTAAATATTCTTCACATGGCATTCCACGGTGTAGCGCGAGAGAAAGAGCGACTCTGCGATCTCCCGGTTGGTCATGCCGTCTGCGACCAGCTTGAGGATCTGGATTTCGCGGGCGCTGAGTATGGCTTCGGGCGGCATCTCCTTGTGTGCTTCCGTGGGCTGGGAAGGCTGCAACTCGGCAATGATGCGCCGTGCAATGAAAGGGTCGATGGGGGCGCCACCGCGCAGCACACTGCGTATGGACAGGGTGACCTCCAGGTCGTCGCGCTCCTTGAGCACATAGCCGTTGGCCCCGGCACGCAGCGCCGACAGAATGGCATCCTCGGTGCTCCAGGCGGAGATGACCAGAATTCCCATGCCGGGATCGGCGGCGCGCAACTGGCTGATCAGCTCTATGCCGCTGCCGTCGGGCAAGCCCAGGTCCACCAGTGCCATGGCGACCGGATGCTCCGCCAGCCGGGCGCGTGCCTGCCCCAGGGTTGCAGCAAAGATGAGAGCATCATCCGCATATCCGAGGCCATGCAAAATGCTTTCCAGCCGATTGCGGATCAACGGCTCATCCTCCACCACGATCAAGGGGCTGGGGAGAATGGACTCTGTAGGGAGGGAAAAAGTCTCTGCCATATTGTGTGAGGTGCCGCTGGTTTTCGTATCCCACTGTTACCGAGATCAAGTCGCTTGGCTATCACTGAAAACTGGTAATTTGAGGTGCCTGCGGAGTCTGTCCCAAAACGAAAGCGAACTCCGTGGCCCGCAATTCCCATGACGTCAGAAGCAATACGCCGATAGCGGCTCCAAGAGGCAGTTGGCTAAACTTCCCTGCATTGATCACGCCTGGCTTTGCAATGCCGGGCGTTTGTCCGTTCAAGGTGCAACGGACAGAGAACTCAGGAATATTTTCCATGGATGCCATGCTCGGTGCCGATTTCTGGATCGGCTTGTTCAAGATCGTCTGGATCAACATCATTCTCTCGGGTGACAACGCGGTGGTCATCGCTCTGGCCGCACGTGGCCTGCCGCCGCAGCAGCAGAAAAAAGCGGTGCTGCTCGGCTCCGGTGCCGCCGTGGTGTTGCGTATTGCCTTGACGGTGGTGGCAGCCAAGCTGATGCAGCTGCCATTCGTCGAGGTGATCGGTGGCCTGTTGCTGCTGTGGATTGGCGTGGGCCTGCTCAAGGGCGAAGATGAAGAAGAGGATTCCGGCAGCGTGGCCAGGCAGGGCATGATGGCTGCCGTTCGCACCATTTTGCTCGCCGATCTGGTCATGAGTCTGGACAATGTGATCGCCGTGGCTGCTGCAGCAGGCGGCGATATGCTGCTGCTGATTCTGGGCCTGGCCATCAGCATTCCGCTGGTCATCTTTGGCTCCACGCTGATGATCAAGCTGATGGAGCGTTTTCCGGTCATCGTCACTTTGGGCGCGGCACTGATTGGCTGGGTGGCCGGCGAAACCATCACCAGCGACCATATGCTCGAAGGTTTTGTACGGATCAATCCCTGGGCGCATTACGCAGCGGCCGCTTGCGGCGCCGTGCTGGTGATTGCAATGGGCAAGTGGATGCAGCTCAAGGCCGCCGCTCAGGGCGGCACAGCCTGAGCCTTTGGTTCTGAAAGCAAAAACGCCCGCATTCAAGGCGGGCATTTGGTGTCGTGTGCGCCGCAGCAGCCGACCTATAGGAATGAGTAAAAGCAGCGGAAGGGAATCTTGCGCTCTGCCCAGAAGTCCGCAGTATCGCGGAACACGTCCAGCAACTGCTCGCGCACTTCCTTGTCGAACTTGGGAGTGGTCGGAATCTGGTCGAGCACCACCACAAAACCGGGTTGCGGGCCGGATTTGTTGATCGGGTCGGTCATGCAGTCATACAGCGCATCCCAGTTCTTGCCAAAGTGTGCCGGCAGGTAGAACTGGGTGGACAGCAGCTCGAAAACATCGGCCTTGGTCTGGGCATGGGCCAGATTGGCATAAAGGAAATGGGAGCCCAGCGCCTCTGCTGCTGCCTGAAGATCAGGAATGCGATAGGCGCGAATGGATTGCACGATGTTCGGGCGAACATTGCGCAACGGTGTTTCCGAGGGCTTACGAAGTGGCGTGTCCATCTCCGTGATTCTTTCTAAAAACATCAAAACTGGTGGCAGAGTCGGTACTGACAGCGCTGTAGGCTGTCTGCGCAAACCGCCGCTGCGGAATTCAAGAGGTCAAAAGCCGCTGTGTGGCGGGCCTGGAGGGCGTCTTTTAACTTCATTGGACGATTTGCTGAAAGCTGTTGTAGTGGTCGCCCGTGTAGAAGCAGGCATCGGGCACCTGGGGCTGCAAGCCGCCACAGACTATGCGTCGCGCACCCCGGTTTTTCGCGCCTGGCGTGCGCACGGTGTATTCGCGGTAATAGCCTCTGGCCTGGCGCGGAAGTATGCGCTCACGGTTTCCGAATACCGTGCCGTCCTTGTCGCTGGAGAACGGGCCGCCCTGGAGGATACGACCATAGGTGGTGCGGCCTTCGCGCGGCAGTTCGGCCAGGCTCACGGTCTCAAAGCCGGGAACGGTGGCACCGACTTCCGGCGCTTTGCGCGCCAAAGCCGCAGGGGATGCCAGCGCAAAAGCGGCACCCAGCATCAACGCTAAACCCGTCTGATATACCTTGGCTGCAGCGGCCTTGAGCATTCACTAAACCTTTCAGAATCTCAGGTAATGCCTGAAATTTCGACCCGTAAGTGTGACGGATAGGCCCTGAAAATGCAAGTTGCGCCTATTTTTTGTGCACTCTGCGAGAGGCCGCTCACGGCCCCTAGAGGTTGCGTCCTGATCGCCTTGGCGACAAAAAAGCCCTGCCAGCAGTGCCGTACAGGGCTTTCTCGGAGGCCAAAGTGCTTATTCGCCGTGGGCAGCGATTTCAGCCTCCACCTCGCGGTGCTTGGCCATGATCGTGGCCGAAGGCTCTTTGTCCAGCAGGCTGACCACTATGATTGCGATAGCGGAAAACGCAAATCCGGGAACGATCTCATAGAGCTTGAACCACTGGTAATGCTGCCAGACCAGAACCGTGACCGCGCCCACGACCATGCCGGCCAGCGCGCCGTTGCGTGTCATGCGGGCCCAGAGCAGCGAGATCAGCACCAGCGGGCCGAAGGCGGCGCCGAAGCCGGCCCAGGCATTGCTGACCATGCCCAGCACCTTGGCCTGGGGGTCCTGCGCAATCAGGATGGCGATCACGGCAATCGCGAACACCATGGCACGGCCGAACCAGACCAGCTGCTTCTGGCTGGCGTTCCTGTGCAAAAAGGTCTTGTAGATATCCTGCGTGAGGGCGCTGGAGCAGACCAGCAATTGGCAGGACAGGGTACTCATCACGGCCGCCAGCACGGCGGCCAGCAGCACACCGCTGATCCAGGGGTTGAACAGCAGCTTGGCGACTTCCAGGAACACGAGTTCATGGTTGCCGTTGACGTTTGTCGCAATATCGGGGCGGCTGGCAAAGAAGGCAATGCCGAAGAAGCCCACGGCCACGGCGCCTCCCAGGCACAGCATCATCCAGCTCATGCCGATGCGGCGCGCGTTGGGAATGGTCTTGATCGACTCGGCCGCCATGAAGCGCACCAGAATGTGAGGCTGGCCGAAGTAGCCCAGACCCCAGGCCAGCAGGGAGACGATGGCGATCGCTCCCTGGCCCTGGAACATGTCGAAGGCACCGCTGCGCGCAGTTTCGATGATGGCCGCGCTGGCGCCCACGCCGCCGTCGGCATAGATGACCATCAGCGGCGCGAGGATCAGTGCGGTGATCATCAGCGAGGCCTGGATGGTGTCGGTCCAGCTCACGGCCAGAAAGCCGCCGATGAACACATAGGCCATGGTGGCCACGGCACCCACCCACAGGGCTGTCTGGTAGTCCATGCCGAACATGGACTCGAACAGTCGGGCGCCCGCGACCACGCCGGAGGCACAGTAGACGGTGAAGAACACCAGAATCACCAGCGCCGTGACGATGCGAAGCAGGCTGCTGCCATCCTCGAAGCGGTTGGTGAAGTAGTCGGGCAGGGTCAGCGCATTGCCCACCTTCTCGGTATAGACGCGCAGGCGTGCCGCCACAAAGCGCCAGTTGAGCCAGGCACCGACGCACAGGCCGATGGCAATCCACGAGGCCGACAGGCCGGTGGCAAATACCGCGCCGGGCAGGCCCATGAGCAGCCAGCCGCTCATGTCCGAGGCTCCGGCCGACAGCGCCGTGACCACCGAGCCCAGACTGCGCCCGCCCAGGATGTAGTCGGACAGGTTGGACGTGGCTTTGTATCCCGCCCAACCTATGAGCAGCATGCCCAGCAGGTAGATGGCAAAGGTGACTATGGTTGGTGTATTGGCGGTCATGTCGGCTCCGGATCGGCGCAGCGCCATCGGCATGTGGGTTTCATGCCCGGCGAAAACAAATCCGCCAGCGGCCTCCTGGTGGGAGACCTGCTGGCGGGTATCGATCTGCAATTGGACCAGTTATTCGACAGCCCAGTCGGGCATGTGGCTGAAAACCGCGCTACTGGCTGTCCTGCGGCGCATTCAGTGGCGCCGCTGGCGGCAGCGGTGTGCCTATATCGCTCCAGCTCGAGGGTGCGGGGGCTTTGCTCGGCGCAGGCGCAGGCATCATCTCGCCGGGAGCCAGTCCGGGGCTGCTGTCAAGGTCAGGCGGCTGGGCGTTGCTGTCGGCTGGCGCGGGCTGGCTCATAGCCGAAGGCGGCGCAGCGGGCGTGCTCTCGATGATGTCGACCTCGCTGCCATTGCTCCTGTTGGGTGCTGGATGGGCGGGAGCCGTCGGCGCTGTGCGATCAGGGTCGTTGCCCTCATCTGCGGGCCCGCTCCATTCCTGAACCTTGTCGCGCAGACGGCCTACCAGATCGCTCCACCAGTGGCTGGTGTTGGGCTCGGTGAATCGGGCCTTGGCATTGAGCAGCGGGCTGCGCATGGCGCGCGACATGAAGTCGCCCACCATGGGCAGGGCGCTGCGCGAACCCTGGCCCCATTGGTCGCTCTTGAGCGTGATGCGCGCATCGTTGAAGCCGGCCCAGGCACCTGCCACGATCTGCGGGTGCATGAGGATGAACCAGCCGTCGGCATTGCCCTGGGTGGTGCCGGTCTTGCCGGCCACATCGGCGCGAATGCCGTATTGCTTGCGAATCGCGCGGCCCGTGCCCTTGTCGATCACGGCGCGCATCATCTCCAGCAGACCGTAGTTTTCTTCCTCGTCCCAGACCTGATCGGGTTTGGGCGGGGTGAATTCGGCCAGCAGCTCGCCGTCGGCATTCTCGATACGGGTGACCAACTGGGGCGGAATATAGCGGCCGGAGTTGGCGATGCTGCCGTAGGCGTTGACCATTTCCAGCAGCGTGACGGGGCTGGAGCCCAGCGCCAGCGAAGGCACGGGCTCCAGCGGGCTCTGGCGCACGCCCAAAGCACGGGCCAGCTTGATGACGCGGTCCATGCCCACTTCCTGGCCCAGCTCGGCCGTGATGGTGTTCTTGGAATAGGCCAGCGCATCGGCGAGCTTCATGGGCACGCCCGTGGGCTCGACGGCGTCGCTGGGACGCCATACCTCGCCGCCGGGCAGCTGGATTTCCACGGCTTCGTCCTTGCGTGTGTCCTCGGGCCTGGCGCCACGCTGCAGAGCTGCGCCATAGACAAAGGGCTTGAAGGTGGAGCCGGGCTGACGGCGCGCCTGGGCCACATGGTCGAACGCATCCTGTGCGTAGTCGCGGCTGCCCACCCAGGCCAGCACGGCCGAGGTACGCGGGTCTATGGCCAGAAAGCCGGCCTGCACGCGGGTCTTGTCCTCGCGCAGCTGCCTCATGAAGGTCTTGTCGGCCAGCAGCTTCTTGAGCGCCTCTTCTTCGCTGATATCGGAAGGCCTGCCGCTTCTGGCAAGCCTGCGAAAGGCCTCCGTCTCGCGCACCAGCTGCAGTACCAGCGCGTTCTCGGCGCTCCAGCCGTCCCGGTGGCCCCAGTTGTTGTTGGCAATGCCCTGCAGCGTTTGCATCTGGCGGTTCACGGCTTGCTGCGCCCAGTTCTGCAGGCGCGAGTCCAGCGTGGTGCGGACGATCAGGCCGTCCGTATAGATGTTGTAGTCGTGTTTGTCGGCCCAGGCGATCAGCCATTTGCGCAATTGCTGGGAAAAATGCGGCGCCATGCCCGTGGGCTCCTCCTGGCGCTCGAAGTCCAGACGCATGGGGCGTTTCCTGAGGCGCTCGAACTCATCGTCCTTGAGCTCGCCGCGCTTGACCATCTGGCTCAGCACGGTGTTGCGCCGGGCAATCGCGCGGTCGGGGTTGATCACCGGGTTGTAATAGGCATTGCCCTTGAGCATGCCCACCAGCGTGGCGCTTTCCAGCACCGTGAGCCTGGCGGCCGGTTTGTCGAAATAGGTGCGCGCAGCCATCTCTATGCCATAGGCGTTGTAGAGAAAGGGCACGGTGTTCAGATAGGTCTCGAGAATCTCGTCCTTGGTGTAGAGCGCTTCGATCTTGAAGGCCGTGATCGCCTCCTTGAGCTTGCGGTTCACATTGCGTGCACGGCCGATTTCCGTGGGATAGAGATTGCGCGCCAGCTGCTGGGTGATGGTGGAGCCGCCCTGGGGATTGCCGCCAAGGGTGTGGATGACCGACCCCACGGTGCGCGTGAAGTCCATGCCGTGGTGCTCGTAGAAACGATGGTCTTCGGTGGCCACGAGGGCCTTGACCACGGCGGGCGAAATCTGCTCCAGCGGCACCCACTGGCGGTTGCTGCGCTTGAACTCGCCGATCAGCTTGCCGTCGGCGCTCAGGATCTGCGCCGGCTGCTCAAGCTTGGCCTTGCGGATGTCGCTGATGCTGGGCGTGAACGGAATCAGCAGCAGCACATAGACGACAAACAGCACCGGCAAGGCCGCGGCAAACCACAGCCATTCACGCCGCGTCGGCCAGCGACGCCACCAGGGCAGGGCTGCAATGCGCTGGCCCAGAGTGCTGGCGCGAGCGCGCATCCACAAAGCTGTGGCCTGAGCTACCCATTTTTCTTTCAATTCGTTCAAGGACAAACGCACGTTGCAAGGCAGCCCGCCAAGGGCCGCAAGAAGGCAAGACTGCGAAGAATGCCCAAAAAACAGGCGCTCTGCTTGCGGGGATAGTTTTTTCTATGGTCGCAGCCCCGGTATTGTCTCCGTGGCGTGGCTGCGCGGGCTTGTTTCCAATGGTGAGATGTTTTGCCGACTGCCTTAAGCTTGGGGCTTCACTTTGGCGGGAGAGCAGCATGGCAAACAGTGTTTATGACTTTGAGGCCACCGATATCCAGGGGCGCAGCACTCCTCTGTCGCAGTATCAGGGCAAGGTATTGCTGATCGTGAATACCGCCAGTGCCTGCGGCTTCACGCCCCAGTACAAGGGCTTGCAGGCACTGCACGAGCAATATGCGGACCGGGGCCTGGTGGTGCTGGGCTTTCCCTGCAACCAGTTCGGAGCGCAGGAGAAAGGCTCGGATGACGAGATCGCGAGCTTTTGCGAGCTGAACTTCGGCGTCAGCTTCCCGCTCATGCACAAGATCGAGGTCAACGGCGACGGTGCGCATCCGCTGTACCGCTGGCTCACCTCCGAAGCGCCAGGCGTGCTGGGCACCAAGTCCATCAAATGGAATTTCACCAAATTCCTCGTGGGCCGTGACGGGCAGGTGATACGCCGCTACGCGCCCCAGGACAAGCCCGAGAAGCTGGCAGGCGATATCCAGGCGGCTCTGGGTTGATACTGCTGTTATCGTTTCGATAGCTGACGGCGATTACCCAGTAAGTGCTGGAGGCGGTTTTGATGTTCAGTCTTCCGACAAGGTCTTGAAGGACTGGGCCAGATGGTCGAGCAGCGCGCGTACGGCGGGCAGCTGACCGCGACGCGAGGCGTAGACGGCGTGGATGATTTCGGGGCGCGGTTCCCAGCCCGGCAGCACCTGCACCAGCGTGCCGCTGCGCAGGTCTTCGCGCACGAACATGCTGGGCAGCTGGACCACCCCGGCGCCCAGCAGAGCCGCATCGCGCAGGGCCAGCATGGACTGCGTCACCAGCCGCGGCTGGTGCCTGACCTCGGCGCGCACGGCCTCGGGTCCGTGCAGCACCCAGCGGTGGGTTTCCTGCAGGCCGCCCATATCCAGGCTGGGCCAGGCCGACAGATCCATGGGTCCGCCGGGCTGACCCAGTCGCTGCAGCAGCTCGGGGGCGGCCACCAGGCATTGCCGGCGCTCGGCAAGCGTGCGCAGCACCAGGTCGCTGTCCTGCAGCGGCGGCGGGCGCACGCGCAGGGCCAGATCCAACCCCTCGCCAATCACGTCCACGCGCCGATTGGTCTCGTCCACCTGCAGCTCCACGCGCGGATACAGGCGCATGAACTCGCCCAGCATGCGGCCCACGCGTGAGGCCAGCAAGGCCACGGGGCAGCTCATGCGCACCTTGCCGCAGGGCTCGGAATGCACCAGCGCCACGGACTCCTCGGCGGCCTCGGCCTCGGTCAGCATGGCGCGGCAGTGCTGGTAGTAGCGCTTGCCCACCTCGGTCACGGCAAAGCTGCGCGTGGAACGCAGCAGCAACTGCGCGCCCAGGCGCTCTTCGAGCAGGGCCACGCGGCGGCTGAGCTTGGACTTGGGCAGGCCCAGTGCGCGGCCTGCGGGTGCGAATCCGCCGTGCTCCACCACCTGGGCGAAGTAGTAGAGCTCGTTGAGATCGGGCAGTTTCATCGTTTTAAAAATAGAACTCTGAGACTGAATATTGTGGACTACTCAAGTCATCGTTCCAAATTCATACTTTCTCCATGTTCAACGCCTGCGACATCCACAGGGACCGCAGGCCAGCCGCAAGGAGAAATGTCATGCTCAAGAAAATCCTGGGTGTCTACGAAGCTCCCCGTCCCCACTGGGTGGGCGATGGCTTTCCCGTGCGCTCGCTGTTCAGCTATGGCGACCACGGCAAGGCCCTGAGCCCCTTTCTGCTGCTGGATCATGCAGGCCCTCAGAACTTCACGCCCACCACGGCACGGCGCGGCGTGGGCACGCATCCGCACCGCGGCTTCGAGACCGTGACCATCGTCTACGAGGGTGAAGTGGCCCACCGCGACTCCACCGGTGCCGGTGGCACCATCGGCCCCGGCGACGTGCAGTGGATGACGGCGGCCTCGGGCATCCTGCACGAGGAGTACCACTCCGAAGCCTTTGCCAAGAGCGGCGGCCCGCTGGAGATGGTGCAGCTGTGGGTCAACCTGCCGGCCAGGGACAAGATGTCCGCCCCCGGCTACCAGACCCTGTTGAATGCCGACATCCCGCAGGTCGCACTGCCGGGCGGTGCGGGTCATCTGCGTGTCATTGCCGGTGACTACCTTGGCAGCAAGGGGACCGCCTATCGCGGCCCGGCGAAGACCTTCACGCCTATCGATGTCTGGGATGTGAGGCTGAGCGCCGGAGCAGCCACCGAGCTGCAGGCCCGGGCCGGCCGCACGCTGGCGCTGGTGGTGCTGCACGGCACGCTGCTGGTCAACGGACAGGAGATTACCCGCGCCGGACAGCTGGTGCATATGGATCGCGCTGCGGACAGCGTGCATCTGGAAGCCAACAGCGACGTCACGCTGCTGTGGCTGTCAGGCGAACCGATTGACGAGCCCGTGGTCGGCTACGGCCCCTTCGTCATGAACAGCGACGAGGAAATCCAGCAGGCGCTGGAGGACTTCCGCAGCGGCCAGTTCGGCCGCATTCCGGCAGCCGAGCGCCATGCGCCCACGGCCGTGCTGAACCACTGAGCCCTCAGTGCCACCCGTATCCCCGGCCCTGCAGCGATGCGGCCGGGGAGCGAGACCTCTCCCTTCGCTCCCAACTCCAAGGAGACTTCCATGAGCATCCAGACCGCAGCCATCCCCGCCAATTTCAACGGTGCCAAGCCCGTGATTGATCCCGACAACGTGGCCATGCTGCTGATCGACCACCAGAGCGGCCTGTTCCAGACCGTGCAGGACATGCCGTTCACCACGCTGCGCCGTCTGGCCAGCACGCTGGCCAAGATCGCTTCGCTGGCCAAGATCCCCGTGATCACCACAGCCTCCGTGCCTCAGGGCCCCAACGGCCCGCTGATTCCCGAAATCCACCAGAACGCGCCTCACGCCACCTACGTGGCGCGCAAGGGCGAGATCAATGCCTGGGACAACGAAGACTTCGTCAAGGCCGTCAAGGCCACGGGCAAGAAGCAGCTCATCATCGCCGGCACCATCACCAGCGTCTGCATGGCCTTTCCCTCCATCGCTGCCGTGGCCGATGGCTACCAGGTGTTTGCTGTCATCGATGCGTCGGGCACCTACTCCAAGATGGCCGAGGAAATCACCCTGGCCCGCATGCTGCAGGCCGGCGTGGTGCCCATAGACACCGCGGCCGTTGCCTCGGAGCTGCAAAAGACCTGGAACCGCGAAGACGCGGCCGAATGGGCACAGGCCTATACCGGCATCTTCCCCAACTACCAGCTGCTGATCGAAAGCTACGCCAAGGCGCAGGAAGTGGTACAGAACCACGAAGTGCTGGATTCCCAGCGCGTTTGATTTTCCTCACCCCTCCACTACCTCTGAAGGAGACCGTCATGAGCAACAAACCCTATATCCGCCTCGACAAGGACAACGCTGCCGTGCTGCTGGTGGACCACCAGACCGGCCTGCTGTCCCTGGTGCGCGATATCGACCCCGACAAGTTCAAGAACAATGTGCTGGCCCTGGCCGATATGGCCGAGTACTTCAAGCTGCCGACCATCCTGACCACCAGCTTCGAGAACGGCCCCAACGGCCCGCTGGTGCCCGAACTCAAGGAAAAATTCCCCACCGTCCCCTATATCGCGCGTCCCGGCCAGATCAATGCCTGGGACAACGAGGACTTCGTCAAGGCCGTCAAGGCCACGGGCAAGAAGCAGCTCATCGTCGCCGGCGTGGTGACCGAGGTCTGCGTTGCCTTCCCGGTTTTGTCGGCCCTGGCTGAAGGTTTTGAAGTGTTCGTCATTGCCGATGCCTCGGGCACCTTCAACAGCATGACCCAGCAGGCTGCCTGGAGCCGCATGGAGCAGGCCGGAGCCCAGCTCATGACCTGGTTCGGCGCGGCCTGCGAGCTGCACCGCGACTGGCGCAACGATATCGAGGGCTTGGGGACTCTGTTCTCCAACCATATCCCCGACTATCGCAACCTGATCAACAGCTACACCACGCTGACCGCAGGCAAGTAAGCCATGCAGTTTTAGAACAAAGCCCGCAAGCTTTTGCAGCCTGCGGGCTTTTTGCTGTTGATTTATTGGAATTGATAGCTGCTGACGTTTGATGGATAGGCGTTCAAGCCTGCTTCTGCTTCAAGTCTGGCAGGCAGCTTGCGCTGCTCTGATCTGCGTCATGCATGGGCTCGGCCTGAGCAAAGTTCTTGCTGTATGCGATGCCCCAGTTGCGCATGGCGATCAGCACCGGCTGCAGGCTGCGGCCCAGCTCGGTCAGCGCATAGTCCACACGCGGCGGCACTTCGGCATACACCGTGCGCTCGACAATGCCGGCCTCTTCCAGCTCGCGCAGCTGCAGCGTCAGCATGCGCTGGGTGATGCCGCCGATGATGCGGCCCAGCTCGCCAAAGCGCTTTTTGCCGGGCAGCAGATGGAACAGGATGACGGGCTTCCAGGTGCCGCCCATCACCGACAGCGTCACCTCCACGGCGCAGCCGCTCTTGCTGTTCAATCGTTTCATGATCACCTCGCTGCAGTTCCGGACTGCAAGCATCGTAGCGCCAGCCAGCGCCCATGCATTACTTACATTTTTAATACTACCCAACAAATATGTTGGTACTGGTGGTGGATGCGCATTGACGGCACCATGCAGAGCATCTGTTTCACCTCTTGAGGAGCACTCCATGAAAGTCATGCAACTGGCCGCCCCCGGCGGTTTCGAACATCTGAAGCTTGTCGACCTGCCTGCACCTGCGGCACCCGCCGCCGGCGAGATCCAGGTACGCATTCACGCCAGCTCGCTCAACTACCACGACCTGGGTGTGGTGCGCCGCCCCGGCGCGGCGGCCGACGGCCGCATCCCCATGGCCGACGGCGCAGGCCTGGTCACGGCCGTGGGCGCTGGCGTGACGGAATTTTCCGTGGGCGATGCCGTCGTCTCCACCTTCTTTCCGCAATGGCTGTCGGGCCGCCATGTGCCGTCCGACTTCCAGCTCGTGCCCGGCGACGGCGTGGACGGCTTTGCACGCGAATTCGTGAACCTGCCCGCCACCAGCTTTACCCATGCCCCCGAGGGCTGGAGCCATGCCGAGGCCGCCACGCTGACCACGGCCGGCCTCACGGCCTGGCGCGCGCTGGTGGTGGACGGCCATCTCAAGGCCGGCGACACCGTGCTGGTGCTGGGCACGGGCGGCGTCTCCATCTTTGCACTGCAGATGGCCAAGAGCATGGGCGCCACCGTCATCGCCACCACCTCCAGCGCGGCCAAGGCCGAGCAGCTCAAGGCATTGGGGGCCGATCTGGTGATCAATTACAAGGACCAGCCCGAATGGGGCGACGCCGTGCTGGCCGCCACCGGCGGTCGCGGTGCCGACATCGTGGTCGAGGTCGGCGGCCCCGGCACCTTGCCCCAGTCCATTCGCGCCTGCGCCGTGGGCGGCCATATCGCGCTGATCGGCGTGTTGACCGGTTTTGCGGGCGCCGTGCCCACGGTGGAGATGATGCGCAAGCAGCAAACCCTCAAGGGCCTGATCGTCGGCAGCCGCGAGCAGCAGCAGGACATGGTGCGCGCGCTGGAAAACTTCGGCTGGAAGCCCGTGATCGACAGCCGCTATACGCTGGAGCAGATGGTGGCGGCTTTCGAGCACCAGGCCGCTGGCAGGCATTTCGGCAAGATCTGCCTCGAATATTGATAGCTGATGGCGCTTTGTGCGCCTGGGTTTGAGGCTGATTGGGCATGTGGTTCTTGGTGGGCCACATGCCCTTCTTGTTTTGATAGCTTTCCACGCTTGCTCTTATTGGGTTAGAGACAGATTAGGCTCTTGGTCTGGTTTATTCGGCGGCATGCCTGATTTTTTGGCAGAAGGCGGGTCTCGGCCCGCCAGCCGACCTACTTTCTTCGCAAGAAAGCAGGCAAAGAGCCAGCCCCTGCTGCCCACGACCCCTTCGCTGCGCTACGGGGCGACCTGCGCCGTCAACCTCTTGTGGCTGTGCGGCAAAACTCGCTGCGCGCTTGCAGCACTCCGCTCAGACACGTTGCCGCAAGTTAGAGCACGATGCGTCTGCACTCTGCGGTGCAGACGCCAGCCTCAAGAGGCCGCCGTTGCAGGCGTGGGCACAAGGGGCGAGATACCGAAAGATAGCTTCCATCAGATTTGATAGCTGCAACCGCAATTTGTGATTGAGATAGAAGCCAATTTCGCCACAACTCTTGCTGGCTGCCTGCTCCCACCCGTGTGTCTGCGCCTGCGGCACGCGGTTCGGGCTGCGGGCATTGGCACCGCAGAGTGCCAAAGCATCGTGAACAAATTTGCGGCAACCTGTTTGAGCGGCGCGCGTAGCGCAAAGCGAGTTTTGCCGCACCGCAGACCGAATGTCGTGACGCAGGTTTGCCCGTAGCGAAGCGCAGGGACGCAGACAGTCGGGGCGCATTCTTTGGGTTACGTTTCTTGTGCGAGCAAGAAAGGTAACTCGCCTGCCGGGGCGAGACCCGGCCTCAGAACCAAAACCAAGCAAAGCGCTAAAAAGAATAGCTATAGCTGCAAGCTAGACAAGCCCCACAGCCCAAAAACTCAATCCTCAGAACCCAACACCACCCGCGCCGCCAAAGCCGTCCTCCCCGGCGACGACTCAATCCCCAGCAGTCCCCCAACCCGCGCCACCCGCACTGCCATGGAGCGCATGCCCACGCCCAGGCCCGATGCCTCCACGGCCTGCACATCAAAGCCTACGCCGTCATCCTCGATCTCCAGCAGCAGCTCCTCGGCCTGCGGCTGCACCAGGGACAGGCGTACATGGCGGGCCTGGCTGTGTTTGATGACATTGGTCAGAGCTTCTTCGATCAGCCGGGTCAGAGCCAGGTATTGCAGCGCGTTGGGCGGCTGGCTCCAGCTTTGCGGAAACTGCCAGTCGCAGCGCACACCCAGGGCCTCGAACAGATCGTTGAAGCGGCGGCGCAAGGGGGCCAGCCATTCCTGTGGAGTGGCTGGCACGCGCACCTGGGCCGAGGCGTTGCTGTCTATGCTTTGGCGCAGATCGTTGCGGATGAGCTTGAGCATGGACAGCACCTGGGGCCGGGTCATGGCTTCGCTGCCCTGCTCGACGGAAGCAATCATATGGACCAGCTCGCCGCCCAGGCCGTCGTGCAGGTCGTGGGTCAGGCGCAGGCGCTCCTGCAGGCGCGCGTTGGAGAGCTTCTGGGCTTCCAGCTCGGCGCGCAAATGCTCGGATTTTTTCTGCTCGGTGATGTCGAAGGTGAAGCCGATCAGCGCTGTGGGCTGGCCCTGTTCGTCGCAGAGCACATGCACCACTTCCTTGACCCAGACAAAGCGGTTGTCGCTGGTCAGCGCCCGGTACTCGGCCTCGTGATCCACACCCGCCAGGCACAGCTCCACGCAGCGCGAGACGGTTTGCTCGCGCTCGTCGGGGTGGATGCGTTCGGCCCAGTCGTTCACTGTCTCCCAGCTCTCGGGGCTCCAGCCCAGCAGATCAGCGATCTGCGGGCCGATATAGCTGTATTTCTTCGTGGTCCAGTCAATCTTGAACGGAATCGCCAGGGTGGATTCCAGCAGCGTCTGGTAGAGGCCGTTGTCCGTGTCGGGTTCAAGGGTGCGCAGGCGGGGGCGGGCTTCAAGCATGGGACGCTCCTGTCAGATCGAGAAGAGGGTGGGTGGTGGGCAGCTCGTTCCAGAACCAGTAGAAATAGCCGCCTTCGGTCTGCAGCAGGGTCTGGGTTTTGACGCTGGATCGCTCTATCCCGCGCCAGCAGGCCAGGGCTGAATTGCGGTTGCCGTGCAGATCCAGGCAAGTCTGTCCGGGAAGATTGGGTCGGGGAGGCACATACAAGGCCATGCCACGCGGCAGCCAGAGGTCGGCGAGACAGATTTTCTGCTGCTCAGGCCAGTACTTTCCCACCGAAATCACCAGCGGCAGGTGCGGGTCGATGGAGGTGAAGACATGCGGGAAATCGTGATGCTCGAGGTCGGTACAGACCTTGCCCAGCAGACGGTAGCCGGTGCCCTCATAGGGCGAGCGGTGCCCGGCAAACATGCCGTACTCATAGTCGACCAGCGAAAGATGCGGCTGGGGGCTGGTGATGCGAACTCCCTGGCCCGGTGCTATCAGCGTCATGCCGAACGCCGCTGCAGTTTGATGCGTGGCGGCAAGGGCTTCGTACTCGACCTTATCGGCCTGGAACTCCAGCCGGGTCTGATTGCCGTACTTGGGGTCGGGGCGGGTGGTGGTCGCAGAAAGGACGCGGTATGCGTTGCCGATGGCGACCTTGGGGTCACTGGCGACAGGCTCAAGCAGCGTCAAGCCTGTGGGCGGCTCCGCGCAATAGTGCGGGAACCCGTGGATATTGCAGAAAAACGGTGTCTGCGACAGATCGACCGACGTCGGCGCATCTTCTTTGATGAACAGCACGGGATCAAAAAACTCTTGCGCCATTGTCTGTCACTTCAAGGTGATTGATAGCAGAGATCGTTGCCCTGTGCGGAGGTACGGCACCTGCAGTCATGGGTTGTTTGATATGTCAGTCAGTGATGCAGTCTAAATCAAGGCGGTTACAAAGACCCGGGTGCGCAGGTGCTGCGGGCCGGGGCACCTGAGGATGTCAGTGGCCGTCACGGCAAAGTGCGCATTATTTTGATAGCTGCCGGCGCTTGATAAATAAGCGATGCGACCATAAGAGCTTCTATTTCACGAGCACCGATTCGCCAATCGCGAAGAACTGCCCGCCCGCCACATAGTGCAGGGTGCGCAGCTCGGCAGGCGCGGAGTCGAACTCCCAGTGTCCGTTGCGGAACACGCGCTCGTCGGCCCAGGCGGCGACGACTTCGGCGATGAACAGGTCATAGCTCTGCTGGTTGTGCGGCTCGGGGATCAGCTTGCAGACCAGCCAGGCGGCGCAGCCTGCCACCAGCGGTACAGCCAAGCCCGGTGCGTCGAAAAGCTGCACGCCATGTTTGACGAGTTTGCGGGGTTCTGTGACGGCGCTGTCCGTGCCTATGCCCACCGTCAGCGCGGCCTGGGGCACGGTGGGCAGTTGCAGGGCAAAGAGGCCGCTGCCCTCGACCAGGGCGCGCGTGCGCGTGGCCTTGTCGAGCACCACGCTGATCTTGGGCGGCGCGAAATCGAGTGCGCAGGCCCAGGCAGCGCTCATGGCGTTGCGCTCGCCCGCATGCTGGGCCGAGACGATGACCGTGGGGCCGTGATTGAGCAGGCGGTAGGACTTGTCCAGGGGAACCGGGGTGAAATGGTCTGGCAGCATGGTGGGCTGAATATGGGTGACAGAAGAGGACGGCAAGCTCCCGTTACGATGGCCTGCTGATTTCACATCTTCGCCCGAAACAGGGCTTTTCCAGGAGACAACCATGTTTAGCCACATCATGCTGGGTGTAAATGATCTGGAGTCCAGCAAGCGCTTTTACGACGCATTGCTGGGTCAGCTGGGCATTGCGCCCGGCGTTGCCAACAAGAACCGCTTCTTCTACCGCAGCCCCACGGGCGTGTTTGCCATCTCCACGCCCATCAACGGCGAAACGGCAAGCTCTGGCAATGGCGCGACCACGGGCTTTCTGGCCCAGTCCACCGATCAGGTGACCGCGGCCCATGCGGCGGGCCTGGCAGCGGGCGGCGTCTCGATCGAGGATGCGCCGGGCTGGCGCGGCGACTCCATGTATCTGGCCTATCTGCGCGACCCCGACGGCAACAAGATCTGCCTGGCCTATCGCCCCGCGAAGGCCTGATCCAGGCTGACTGAACCAGGGCCGCGCAAGCGGCCTTTTTTGTCTTCAGCGGTGGGGATAAAAAACAGGAGCTGTCTGCGCTTGCGGGGCAAGGCCTTGAGCCCCGAGCGGCAACAGCGAGCGCGGTCATGCCCGACCTGCAAGCGGTGATGCTGTGCCCGCTGCCGGTGCAAAACCGGGGCAGGCGGCACAATGGCTGCTTTGCAGCGCGGGCGGACGTCCGGGGCCTGCACCACATTCAGTAATTTTTTCATGACCAACACCACCACTCCTGCCGAAGACCATCTGTGCGACGCCTGTGCCGGCATTCAGCGCAACTGGCGCAAAGCCCCCGGCCATGCCGAACTGATGCAGCGCGGCAACCGCAAGGAGGAGCGCGGCTCGAGCACGGCGACGGTGACCCGCTATGTCTGCGAGCGCTGCGGCACGGTGTGGGACTACGAGAACAACAAGCAGGACCAGCGCAAGGGCTGGTCCGTGGTTGGCAGAATTTAACCCCCTGAGGCGCTGCGCGCCTTGCCCCGGCGGGGCCGCCCAGGCCCTTGCTGGCTGTCTCTTTCCTGAGTCAGCGTCGGTTTTTGAAGTTTCGGCGTCTTCGGGCGCCGTTTGTTTTTTGAAGGAGGCTGCGTGCAATCAGCAAGCAACGAGTGGTTTGACGAGGCGTATTACCAGCGCTTTTACTTTGACAAGAAGACCAGCGTGATCGACCCCGAGCACGCGCGGCGGCTGGGTGCGTTTGTCTGCTCGTATCTTGCGTATCTGCGCGTGCCCGTGCAGCGGGTGCTGGACGTGGGCTGCGGCATAGGCCTGTGGCGCGAGGCGGTGCAAAAGCACTTTCCGGGCGTGCAGTATCAGGGCGTGGAGTTCAGTCCCTATCTGTGCGAGCGCTATGGCTGGGAGCAGGGCTCGGTGGTGGATTGGCAGCCCAACGACGGCCAGCCTTTCGATCTGGTGATCTGCCAGGGCGTGCTGCCCTATCTGAGTCCGGCCGACCTGAAAAAGGCGCTGGCCAATCTGGGCCGGCTGTCGCGCGGCGGGCTCTATATCGAGGCCGTGGCACGCGAGGATTACGAGCGCGACATCATCGACGAGGAACTGACCGATCCGCGCCTGTATCGCCACCGCGCCGAGCTGTACCGCCGCGGCCTGCAGCCTCACTTCAAGGAGCTGGGCGGCGGCGTATGGCTGAGTCGTCAGGCCGATATGCCGCTGTTCGAACTGGAGTGCGTTGGGGGCTGAAGCCTCTTGTTCTTGGTGATTTCGGGGCCTGCACCTATATTGCGGGGCTTGCGAACTCACAAGGATATGCAGATGCCTCATTGCTGGATCAAACGCTGCGGAGTCTGGACCGTTGCCATGGCTGGCGCAGCCCTGCTGCTGGCCTGCTCGGACTCCAAGACCGAGGGCGCCGCGCCCCCGGCACAGGCTCCGGCCGCTGCGCCGGCCTCCGCGCCTGCACAGCCTGCCACCCAGGCCAAGCGTGTGATCGATCAGTTGTTCAGCACCGAAACCATAGGCATGAATCTGGCCTATGTGGAAAAGATTGCCGGCCCGGCCATGCGCTCGGAATTCCATCGCCACCAGTTCCGCACCGACGGCTGCGATATCACTCTGGTCAGCGACGAGGCCGACAAGGTGATCGAGTCTGTCGAGATCGATATCGCACCCAGCTGCAATCTCTCGCTCAAGAGCGTGCTGAACGTGTCCGAGGGGCAGCCCGATATCAAGCTCGGCGACCTGACTTTCGGCAGCTTCGAGCCTTTGCTGGATAGCCGTTACTACGCCGACTGCCTGACGTTGTGCGGCAATGCCGCAGACCCCGTGGTCTATCTGGAGGCCAAGGGTTCGCGCCTGACCAACTTCATCAATTACTCGGTGCAGGCCCCCATGGTGGACGGCAAGGTGCTGGATGCGACGGCCGCCTGGCGTGACGCCATGGTCAAGGCAGAGTCCGAGGACTATGTGCTGGACACGCGCTTCAACTGCGAGCCGGATCGCTTCAGGAATGTGATTTCCACCGGACTCAGGAATGCCAGGCCCACGGTGTTCAGCTTCGGTCGTGGTCCGACCTTCGAGCAGGGCGACTGCGACTAAGCGGCGCTCCTGCAGCATCAGCACTGGATTTGGCAAAGGCGGGACAATCCGGGCATCTGTTCGAACCCGCTGGTGTCCGTCTTGCCTGCTTCCACGCCTTTGTCCCCTGCCGCTCTGACTCCGCAGAAAACTCTTGCCTCCACGCTGTCTCCGCATGCCGTCTCGCGCTTGCGCCAGGCGCGGCTGGCACGAAGCACGCGCCCGTTCCTGGCGCGTGGCGGCCCCAAGGGCGAGCGCTGCGAGGGCTGCCGTTTGCGCCCCTCCCACTGCATGTGCGCACTGCGCCCCGAGCTGGCCACGCGCGCGGCCTTCTGCCTGCTGATGCATGATGCCGAGCCGCTCAAGCCCAGCAACACCGGCTGGCTGATCGCCGATGTGGTGAAGGACACCCATGCCTTCGGCTGGTCGCGTACCGAGCTGGATCCGCAGCTGGAGGCTTTGCTGGCCGATCCGCAGTGGCAGCCCTATGTGGTCTTCCCAGGTGAATATGCAGAGCCTGCCGAGCGTGTGCTGGAGACGCTGGACGGCGGCGACAGCCGTGCGCTGCAGCCCGGCAGGCGCCCGCTGTTCATACTGCTGGACGCGACCTGGTCGGAGGCGCGCAAGATGTTTCGCAAAAGCCCGTATCTCGATGGCTTCCCCGTGCTCAGTCTGCACCCGGATCTGATCTCTCGCTATCAATTGCGCAGATCCAAGCGCGACGATCATTTCTGCACCAGCGAGGTGGCGGCCCTGTGCCTGGAGCTGGTGGGCGATGCCGGCGATGTGCAGGCCGGCCGCGTGCTGGAGAGCTATCTGGGCGTGTTCACCGAACGCTATCTACAGGCCAAGCACCAGCAGCCGGTCGATGAGGCCAGTAGCGCCCACCAGCGCCTGCGTGAACTGATGAGGGCAGCCCCCGCCAAACGCGACGCATGAAGCGCCGTGCAGGCATAAGCATTCCACTCAAAGCAATAAGCGAACACGGACAATCGGTCCAGGGCCTCATGAGTGCATGAGGTGTGTGCCGGATCGGGTGGGTGATGAGCGCCGATGACCAGGGGTCTCGGCGCTTTTGTTTTTCGGGAGTGGGTGATGGGCAAGTCGTGGAAATGGGTGGGGTTGGCAGCAGCGCTGGTATGCGCGGGCTCGGCCATGGCTGCGGGCAAGACTGAGGCGGCGAGTTCCAATATCGGCTCTGGTATCGACACGGCCGTGGATCTGTCCGCATCGCCCACGTTGCAGCGCTGGCAGGCCGGCGGCACCGTGGTGCTGGGGGTGCGGGAGGCAGCAGTTCCCATGTCCTACGCGATCGGTGCCAACGAGAAGTTCGTCGGCTATCACATGGACCTCTGCGAGCGCGTGGTGCATGCGATTGCACCTCGGGCCCAGCTCAAATACATGGTGCTGACGCCGCAGAACACCATGCCGCTGATCAATAACGGCACGGCCGATTTCAATTGCGCCAGCATGACCAACAACCTCACGCGCCAGAAGCAGGTGGCGTTTGGTTTGACCACCTATGTCAGCGAGGTGCGCATGGCCGTGCGTGTCGACTCGGGCATCACCTCGTTCAAGCAGCTGCAGGGGCGCAATGTGGGCGCCATCACGGGCACGACGGCGGTGCAGATTCTGCGCAAGTACGCCAGCGACAACGAGCTGAACTTCAAGACGCTGATGAGCAAGGATCAGTTCGAGAGCTTTCTGATGCTGGAGTCGGGTCGCGTCGATGCCTTTGTGCTGGACGACAACATGCTGGCCGGCGTGATCGGCCAGAGCAAGAATCCCAAGGGCTACAAGATTGTGGGCGAGGTGATTGGTGCCGAGCCGATTGCCATCCAGTTCAGCAAGGACGACCCGCAGATCAAGAAGGCCGTGGACGGCGCCATTTTGCAGATGATCCGTTCGGGCGAGCTGCACAAGCTCTACAACAAGTGGTTCATGCAGCCCATTGCGCCCAAGAACGTGAACCTGAACCTGCCCATGGGCGAGGTGCTCAAGAAACAGCTGGCCACGCCCAACGACACGCCGCTGGAGCAGTTCGTATTGCCCCAATAAAGCACTGGAGCGGCGTCAGTCGATAGACTGCATGGCAAACCTCAAGGGGAATGATTGCCGTGCTGGAGTACCTGGTCTATCCGCTGATTGCGCTGCTGTTCGTGGCAGTCTTCACGCGCGAGGTGATTGCGCCCGCCTCGCGCAATCTCTGCGACCGGCGCTGGCTGATCTACAGCAGCGCCCTGGGCGCGCTGACGCTGGTCTGCACGCTGGCGCTGGGCTGGTTGCTGGAGGAGCGCATTCGCCAGCATGCGCTGCTGGATGTGGGCGCACGCTGGAACCCGCTGCTGGTGGGGCTGCTGAGCTTTTTCATCACCAGCTTTGTCTTTTACTGGTGGCATCGCGCCACCCATGCCTCGGACCTGCTGTGGCGCGTGTTTCACCAGCTGCATCACAGCGCGCGTCGCATCGAGGTGCTGACCTCGTTCTACGCCCATCCGCTGGACTCCTGCGCTGCCATGCTGCTGAGCGTGATCTCCAGCTATTGGGTGCTGGGTGCCAGCCCGGCAGCGGCGGCCGTGGCCCTGGGGCTGACGGCGGCCTTCGATCTGTTCACCCATGCCGACATGCGCACGCCGCGCTGGCTCGGCTATGTGCTGCAGCGCCCGGAAATGCATACCGTGCACCATCAGCATGGCCACCATGCGCAGAACTACGGTCTGCCGCTGTGGGACATGCTGTTCGGAACCTGGACCAACCCCGCCGAGCGCGCGCAGAAGCTGGGATTTGATGACGACAAGTCCGAACGCGTGGCCGAGATGCTGCTGTGGCGCGATGTGCACCAGAGTGCACCCGCCTGCGGGCGCCGCAAGTCATCCTGAAGCTTCGAATTTGATAGCTGATGATGCCGATGGGTGGAGCTCGGCATGCTGTTTTTGTTCTTAATTGTTAACACGGATTGCCAAGACCCTGCCAGAGCCCGGCAAGCTCTGCCCCTGGTTTGGGCTGGCGGTAAAAATCTGTTCAAATTGGCCCGGTCTGTTCACCTGTCAACAGACGCCAAGCCGTCTGGCTGTGGGCATTCATAACAATCTGCCGTCTCACCGTCAGTGAGCTGAAGCAGACAAATCGCCTGCCAGGTTCCGGCACCCCCGAGCGCGTTTTCATGCGCTCAGTGACCCCCGGGTCGCTGCAAAGAGCTGTTACTGCCTCTTTGCTCAAACTCTGAATACTGCTTCAGCCATGTCTTGTGCATGGCTGTGATTGTTTGTCTGCAAGCCCGGCCCGTGCCTGGGCGAAAGGAAAGGTGTCCGGTTTTGGTGGAGTCGGCGTTCAAGCTGCGCTACAACCCAGCGCTCGATGGATTGAGAGGCATAGCCATTGTGCTGGTGCTGCTCTCGCATGCACATGCCCCGATGTTCGATGGCGCCTTCTTCGGCGTCGATCTGTTCTTCGTGCTCAGCGGTTTTTTGATCACCTCCCTGCTGCTGATGGAGTATCGGCAGCATGGCAAGCTTGATTACTGGCGCTTTTACCGTCGCCGCTTCTTCCGTCTCATGCCTGCGCTGGCACTGTTCCTTGGAGCCTACTGTGTGTTCGCGCCTTTTATCTGGCCCGATCTCACGGACATCTATTCGGACGCCCTGGTCTCCATTCTCTATCTGGCCGATTACGGCATTGCCTTCTTCGACAGTCCGGACACGCTGCTGCACATGTGGTCGCTGTCGGTGGAGGAGCATTTCTATCTGATCTGGCCGCCGCTGCTGGTTCTGCTGCTGCGCAAGGCCACGCCTGGCCGAGTCTGGGCGCCGCTTGCAGCACTGTGGCTGCTGAGTACGCTGTGGCGCATCTTCTGGGTGGTGCAGGGCCAGCAGTTCTACGAAATCTTTTTCCGCTTCGACACGCGGGCCTCGGGTCTGCTGGCCGGCGCCTTGCTGGCTGCGCTGATGATGGAGCGCCCGCAATGGGTAGAGCGTCTGCAGTCGCTGCGCGCCTACACCATGTGGTTTGTGCTGGCCGTGCCGCTGATCATGGAGCTGGAGTGGGACAACCAGCACGCCATGGTCTGGGGCATCACGGTGGTGGAATGCGCGGCCCTGGTCGTGCTGTTGGCCGTGCAAAAGCCCGCGGGACTGGTCTATGAAATGCTGACGGCACCGGTGCTCATCAAGCTGGGCCAGCTGTCCTATGGCATCTACCTCTGGCATTACCCGGTGGTGCGCTATCTGCGTGCCGATTACTCCTGGCCCGTGACCGTGGTCGCAGGCCTGCTGATCTCTACCGCGCTGTCGGCACTGTCGTTCTACACGGTGGAGCGCTGGGCCATGCGCCACCGTGACCTGGGAGCGAGCAAGAAGCCTGAGCGCCAGCCTCAGGCACGCCAGGAACCCGCGCTGCGCGAGGCTACGCGCGGCTCGTGATCGCCCTAGAAGCCTGAGCCGGGCTGGGCCAGATACTCGGCCTCTTGGGCGGTGCTGGCGCGGCCCAGAATGCTGTTGCGGTGAGGGAAGCGGCAAAAGCGCTCTATCACCACCTGATGGCGATGGGCGTAGTCCAGCGTTCCGGCCAGATATTCGCGCAGCCCGGCGTCCGTGGCGCTCTGCAGCAAAGCCTCGAAGGCGGCCACGCTGCGTTGCTGCATGGCCGGGTCTTCGGCATGCTCCAGCGGCAGATACATAAAGACGCGGGCCACCTCGGGCAGTTGTTGGTCGCTGCCGGCGTCCATTGCCTGCAGCGCCAGTGCCAGGGCCTGCGCGTCACCGGCAAAGCTCTTGGGAGTGTTGCGATGGATATTGCGCGTGAACTGGTCCAGCAGGATCACCAATGCCAGCTGCTGCCATGGACCCTGGGTTGCCCAGTGCTGCAGTGCACCGCCCAGGCCGGCTTCCACGGCAGTGCCAAAGCGCTGGCGCAGCTCCTCATCGAAGGCCGCCGATTTGGTGAACCACTGCGCCTTGTGCTTGAGGGCATCGGCATTGCCAGGCCTGGGGCTGCCGAACCACTGGGTCAGAACTTGGTCGGGCAGGCTGGTGTCCTGGGCGGCGGCGGTCAGCGCCTCATGGCTGACGGGAAGGGAGTTTGCAGTCATGCAAATCATTGTGCATGCACTGCCGCTGGCGTTGACAGTCAACCCTGGATGGCGTCGGACGTTAGATAACAGTCTTTTACCTGCAGATTGCATCAGATAGGGAACTGCGAACACCCATCGAGACTCTGTGGAATAGCAGGCTCAGAGACAATGGATTGATCAAAAACCATAGCTGACAGCGTTGGTTTATCAAGTGTTTGCATGGGTTTTGAATCAGGTTTTACGGAGTTCGGTGGTCGTGATGAATCGGCGCGCATGGTTGGCGGTGACAGTGTTGGGATTGGGAATGGCTGCCACGGGCTGCTCGGGCAAGTCCGTGCCCAGCAGCGTGAGCGTGAGCCAGCAGAAGCTGCAGGAGATGCTGGCCAGGCGTTTCCCCAGGCAGTTTCCCGTGGCGGGTTTGCTGCAGCTGGACCTGAAGGCGCCGCAGCTGAGCATGCTGCCCGAGCGCAATATGCTCAACGCCGTGATCCCGGCCGAGCTCAGCGGCAAGGTGCTCAAGGAGCATTACAGCGGCCTGCTCAATGTCGATTTTGCGCTGCGCTATGAGCCCACTGACCGCACCTTGCGCGCCTACCAGATCAAGGTCAACCAGCTCAGCATGGACGGGCTGTCGCCCGCGCTCAGCGATATGCTGGGCACCTATGCCACGGCATTGGCCGAGCAGGCCATGGGTCAGGTGGTACTCTATCAGTTGCAGGACCAGGATCTGGCCCTGGTCGATGCGCTGGCCATGGAGCCTGGCGCCATCACCGTCACCGCCCAGGGGCTGACAGTGGCACTGGTGCAGAAGGCCAGCGCGGGCAGCAAGCGCTGAGCTGCCAGGCGACAAAAAAGCCCGCAGGCGTCTGCCTGGCGGGCTTTTTTTCGGGGTCATGCGGCGCTCAGCGGGGCTTGGCGACGGGCTCCAGGCCGGTGTCACGAATCGTCTTGGCGGCGGCTGGCGAGGTGTAGTACTTGAGCAGTTGCTCCAGCCCCTGCGGGTTGGTTGAGGTACTGGCCGTGCCGGCCGAGAAGATGGTGTAGTGCTGCACCGAATCGGGCAGGGTGCCGACATAGCTGATGCCCTCGATGGGCAGCAGTTCGCTGACCTGCTGCAGGCCGATTTCGGCCTCGCCTCGCGCCACGATGGTGCCCACGCGCTCGGTCACGATCTTCCTGCTCTTGGGCATGACCTGGTCGTGAATGCCGAGTTTCTTGAGCATCTGGGTTTCGTAGTAAGTGCCGCTGGCGCTGGCCGAATAGGCAATGCTCTTGGCGTTGAGCAGCACCTGACGCAGCTTGTCCTCGCTGCTGATGTCGGGGATGGGGGCACCCTTCTTCACGGCCACGCCCACGGCCGAGCGCACCAGGTCGATCTGGGTGCCGTTGCGCACCAGGCCCTTGGCGGCCAGATCGTCGAGCGCACCGCGCGCCAGAATCACCACATCGGCCTTCTCGCCCTTGCTCAGGCGATTGGGAATGGAGGTGGGCGAGGCCCCCATGGAGGAGCCATAGGCCGACTCCACCGCCAGGCCGGTCTGGGCCGTGAACTGAGGCGCCAGCAGCTTGTGCGCTGCGGTGAAGCCGCCCGAGGTCATGAGACGCACAGGCTCCTTGGGCGTGCTGCTTGGCTGCTGGGCGCAGCCTGCGGCCAGCGCCACAGCGCTGATCAGCAGGGCTCGGCGGACGGTGAAAAGGGGAAACGGCTTCATCAATGTCTCTCTGTATTGGGCGGGCGGGATAGGCCTTGAACCCTTTTGGAATCAACGCAGGCAGCTACTTTCGTCATGGCTGCTGCGGCTGACCGGATTGTGAAAAGCTGCGGCTATTGCGTCCAATACCGTTTGCGTCTGGACTTGATACGAAAATCGTCCTATGGATTTGCGCCGTCTGACCTGTTTTCTGGCTGTGGCCGAGGAGCTGAATTTCAGCCGTGCGGCCCAGCGCTTGCATATGAGCCAGCCCCCGCTGAGCCAGCAGATCCGTCTGCTGGAGCAGGAGATGGGGGCGCAGTTGTTCGAGCGCTCGCGCCGCGCCGTGGCGCTGACGCCGGCAGGCCTGCTGCTGCAGGACAAGGCGCGGCAGATCGTGGAACTGCATCAGCAGGCGGGCGAGCTGGTGCGCATGGCAGCCCATGGCCTGGCGGGGCGTTTGCGCATCGCCTTCACGGCATCGGTGCCGCTGTTTGACGAGTTCTCCACCATGTTGCGCGACTTTCGCAGCCGTCACCCGCAGGTGGAGCTGGATCTGCAGCATATGACCACGGGCGAGCAGATCGCGGCATTGACGACGGGACAGATCGACATCGGCTTCATGCGTCCCTCGCCGACGTTTCGCATCCCCGTGCCGATTAGGGAGCAGACGCTGTGGCGCGATGAGCTGAAGCTGGCCCTGCCGGTGGCACATGCCAAGGCGGCTGCGGGCGAAGCACTGGCACTGAGCAGCCTGGCCGACCAGCCTTTTGTGCTGCACCCGGCCGTGCTCGGCGGTGGTCTGCACGAACATATTCTGGCGCTGTGCAGCGAGGCCGGCTTTGTGCCGCGCATCGCCCAGCCGGCACGCGAGACCTCGACCATGCTGGCGCTGGTGGCCGCAGGCCTGGGTCTGTCCATCGTGCCCAGCGTCTATGAGCGCATCTGCCCGCCCGGCGTGGTGCTGCAGCCGCTGGCCGACGCCGCGCGCCATTCGCGCATCGCGTTGGTCAGCATGCAGCAGGCGTCGTCACCCTGCGTGCAGATGTTCTGGCAGTTGCTGCGCTAGGGCGGCCTTCGCCGGCATCAGTCCGCGCGAATATCGGCGGCTCGGATGACGTCGCCGAGTTCCCGGGTTTCGGCCTGGATGAAGCTGCCGAACTGAGCCGGTGTTCCTCCCAGGGGCGTGGCACCCATATCGGCCAGCGTCTGGGTGACCGCAGGCGTGGTCAGCGCCTTGTTGAGTGCAGCGTTCAGCGTCTGGATCACGGCCTCGGGCGTTCCCTTGGGCGCTACAAGGCCCCACCATACGGTAGCTTGCACATCCACGCCCAGGGAGCGCGCAGTCGGCACCTGAGGCAGCAGGCGCGAGCCATTCTTGTTGAGCACCGCCAGTGCGCGCAGGTTGCCGCTGTTCACATGACCCGCGACTTCCAGTGGGTTGATCGCCATGAAGTCCAGACGCCCGCCCAGCAGATCCGTCACGGCGGTGGAGCCACCCTTGTAGGGAATATGAACGCCCTTGAACTGCCCGGCTTTTTCCAGCAAGGCACTCGCCATATGGCCCGAACTGCCCACGCCTGCCGTGCCATAGGACAGGGCGCCGGGCTTGGCCTTGCCCGCTGCAATCAGTTCGGCCAGGCTTTTGTACGGTGACTTGGCGTTGACCACGACCACCAGTGGCGCCTCGCCGATGCGCCCTACGGGAATCAGGTCGGTCGCGGGGTCGAAGCTGAGCTTGGAGTACAGCGCCTTGTTGGTGGTCAGCGTGTTCGAGGCCGTCAGCAGCGAATAGCCATTGGGCGCGGAGCGTGCCACTGTCGCCATGCCGATATTCGTGCCGCCTCCGGGCTTGTTTTCCACCACGATGGACTGACCCAGAAACTCCGCCATGGGCGTGGTGACCAGCCTGGTCACGATGTCCACGCCTCCGGCCGGCGAATACGGCACGACGACCGTCACGGCGCGCTCCGGAAAGCCTGCGGCAGCGGTCGCACCGCTGGCCAGCATCAGCCCTGCAGCCAGCGCGGTAGCGCCTAGGCTCAGCACTTGTCGCCGGTTCAGCAAAGCGCAAGCAGGCGTCTTTGCGCCGGTGAGAAAAGAATCGGGCCTCCCAGGAAGCTGATGCATGTCATATCTCCGTGTTCACTTCTTGTAGACACCCAATATCACCCGCTGAAGCGCCGTCTTCGATGAGGGAATCTGCGTACCCGCATCTGGCCATCTCAGCCATCGGCAGCGCTGCCTGCAAGGCCGCATGACAACCGTTAGGATGCTCGGGCGCTCTGTGTCGTGGCTTGCCAGGTCACGCTGCCACCCCCTTGCGGGGCCGCAGAGATTGCCAACACGCTCCGAAGGAAACCCATGACGCAACCCCAAGTCCTCGCCGATTTTTCCGTGACCCGCAAATGGCCCGCGCAGCACCCCGAGCGCATCCAGCTTTACTCGCTGCCCACGCCCAACGGCGTGAAGGTATCGATTGCGCTGGAGGAAATGCAGCTGCCCTACGAGGCGCACCTGGTCAGCTTCCAGACCAATGACCAGCTCACACCAGAGTTTGTCGGCACTTTTCCCAACAACAAGATTCCCGCCATCATCGACCCGCAAGGCCCGGGCGGAAAGCCACTGGCGCTGTTCGAGTCGGCGGCCATCCTGATCTATCTGGCCGAGAAGAGCGGCAGCCCGCTGCTGCCCGCAGACCCCGCGGCGCGCTACGAGACGCTGCAGTGGCTGATGTTCCAGATGGGCGGCGTGGGACCCATGTTCGGCCAGGTCGGCTTCTTCCACAAGTTCGCGGGCAAGGACTTCGAGGACAAGCGCCCGCGCGACCGCTATATCAACGAGTCCAAACGCCTGCTGGGCGTGCTGGAGCAGCGCATGCAGGGCCGCGAGTGGATCATGGGCGCGCAGCTCACGATTGCCGATATCGCCATCTGGCCCTGGGTGCGCAATATGGTCGACGAGAACGGCTACAACGCCGCCGAGCTGGTGGGCTGGAACGGGTTTCCGGAGCTGCAGCGCGTGCTCAAGGCCTTCATGGCCCGCCCGGCGACGCAAAAAGGTCTGAACATTCCGCCGCGCGGCTGAGCGCCGACCAGGGCAGTATGGGCTTGCCGCTGTTGCAAAAGCGGCAAGTACTGTCCCAGCGGTGATGTCTTTCAAACCCGTGGGCTGGCCTTATCTTCGAGACTTAGGGCCCTGCAACTGGCAGTGGCCTCTCAAGAGGAGAACTCCATGACCACGAATCGCCAACCCATTCTGGAAAGCGCCCCCTTGGGGCCGCGCTGGCCCTGCCTGGATCCCTTTCTGTTCTGCGCTCACCACGATGACAGCTATCCGGCCAGCAACGGCAAGATGGGCGTGCAGGCCGTGGAGTTCGAGGGACGCGAGATGGGCAGCGACTTCAGCGCCCGCAACGGCTTCTCCATGTACCACGGCGAGCCGATTCCGGGCTTTCCGGGCCACCCGCATCGCGGCTTCGAGACCGTGACCCTGGTGCGCAAGGGCCGCATCGACCATGCGGACTCGCTGGGCGCAGCCGCACGCTTCGGCGGAGGCGATGTGCAGTGGCTCACGGCCGGCAAGGGCATCCAGCATTCGGAGATGTTCCCGCTGCTGAACAGCGACAAGCCCAATCCGCTGGAATTGTTCCAGATCTGGCTGAACCTGCCTGCGAAGAACAAGATGGTGGAGCCCCATTTCACCATGTTCTGGAACGAGCAGATCCCGCGCCTGAGCTTCAGCGATGCGGCGGGCCGCAAAACCACCGTGACCGTCGTGGCTGGTGCCCTGGACGGTGCGGACAAGGCCTTGCCGCCTCCACCCGAATCCTGGGCCTCCCAGGCCGACAGCGATGTGGCCATCTGGACGCTGGAGCTGGAGCCCGGTGCCCGCTGGACCCTGCCCAGGGCAGCCGGTGACCAAACTCACCGCATGCTCTACTTCTTCGTAGGCAAGAGCATGACTGTGGGTGGCGAAGCCGTGAACGGACATCTGGCCATGCATGTCGACGCTCAGCGCGAGCTGGAGCTGGTCAACACCGGCGATGTCAGTGCAGAGCTGGTGCTGCTGCAGGGCAAGCCGATCAGCGAGAAGGTGGCGCAATACGGCCCCTTTGTGATGAACACGCAGGAGGAGATCATGCAGGCCATGCAGGACTACCGCCGCACCCAGTTCGGCGGCTGGCCCTGGAAGGACAGTGATCCGGTGCATGGCAGCGAGAACCGCCGCTTTGCGCGCTACCCAGGGGCCGACGTCGACGAGCAGCCCCCAGTGCTGGCTGCCACCTGAAATTTCGCTGCTGGAGGCGGTTGTTCAAACGCTGCGACAATGTGCGCCTGACCGCCATGACCCATTGCTGGCCATGGCGGCTTTGTTTTAAAGCCGCTCAAACCGCTGCCTGCGATGGGCCGAATGGTGCGAGTCGCTCGCGGAATCTCCAAACTGTCATGAACATCACCAAAGACACTGCCGTCACCATCAACTACAAGATTCACGAGCTGCTCGCGGGCGGCGTGGCCGTCAAACTGCTGGACAAGGGCGATGTGGCCTATCTGCACGGCGGCTATGACAACATCTTCGCCAAGGTCGAAGCCGCTCTGGACGGCAAGCAAAAAGGCGATACCGTGACTGTGGACCTGGCCGTGGCGGACGCCTTCGGCGAGCGCGACGAAAGCCTCAAGCGCACCATTCCCAAGGGCGAGTTCCCTGCAGGCGTGAAGGTGGGGGGCCAGCTGCGCGGCACCAACGACCAGGGCCTGCCCCAGATCTACAACGTGGTGAAGATCAAGGGCCCCGTGGTGCTGCTCGACGGCAACCACCCTCTGGCCGGCTTCGCGCTGCGCTTCAGCGCAGTGGTCAACGAGGTGCGTGCGGCCTCCGAGGAAGAAATCGCCCACAAGCATGTGCACGGTGGTCACGGCCATCACCACTAAAAACATAGCTGTCAGCGCATGCTCATAAAGGATTCCAGAATTATTTCAGGCTGAAATCTTCTTTCTGAAAGCGCAAGCTGCTATCAAAATAAAAAGGCCCCCGGATTTCTGTTCCGGAGGCCTTTTGTCTGCTTGGCACCGATCGCTCAGGCGGTCAGGCGATCCAGCGCTTCGCGGTACTTGGCCGCCGTCCTGTCGATCACTTCCTTGGGCAGGCGGGGCGCGGGAGCCTTCTTGTCCCAGGCCTTGCCGTTGACCTGGGCCTGCTCCAGCCAGTCGCGCACGAACTGCTTGTCGTAGCTGGGAGGGTTCTCGCCCTTGGCCAGTGCGTCCTCGTAGCCTTCCACGGGCCAGTAGCGCGAGCTGTCGGGGGTCAGCACCTCGTCCATCAGAACCAGGGTGCCGTCTTCGGTCAGGCCGAACTCGAACTTGGTGTCGGCAATGATCATGCCCTTGGTCAGCGCGATCTCGGCCGCTTCCTTGTAGATGCGGATGGCGGTATCGCGGATCTGGGCCGCGAGCTGCTCGCCCACCATTTCCACAGTGCGCTCGTAGGTGATGTTCTCGTCGTGGTCACCCATTTCGGCCTTGGCCGCGGGGGTGTAGATGGGCTCGGGCAGCTTGGCCGCGTTGGTCAGGCCGGCGGGCAGCTTCACGCCGCAGACCGATTGCGATTCCTGGTATTCCTTCCAGCCGCTACCGGCCAGATAGCCGCGCACCACGGCTTCGATCAGCACGGGCTTGAGGCGCTTGACCAGCATGGAGCGGCCTTCGACTTGCTTGACTTCCTCGGGCTTGACCACGGACTCGGGCGCTTCGCCGGTCAGGTGGTTGGGGCAGATATGGCCCAGCTTGTCGAACCAGAACAGCGCCATCTGCGTCAGCAGCACGCCCTTGCCGGGGATGGGCTCGCCCATGATCACGTCAAAGGCGGACAGGCGGTCGGAGGCCACCATCAGGATGCGGTCGTCGCCCACGGCGTAGTTGTCGCGGACCTTGCCACGTGCGAGCAGGGGCAGCGAGGCAATGTTGGAGGTATGCAGGGCGGAGGGCTGGGTGGTCATGGTCGAGATAGGGCTGTCAGGCAATTCAGGCGTGCAGTCGGTCAGCAGGCGCCTGAAAGCCCAAGGGGCTGCCAGCGTCGCAGGCCCGAGAGGCGGCTGCGTAAAAACGCGATTTTAATGGCGCAGGCAGGGGTTTGGACGGTCACGGTCTTTGCCAGTGCGCGCCTGCTGCGATCGAGGCCCTGGGGCATGCCGGCGTATCCCTTGCATGCGGGCCAAAGCCACTCATTGTGGCGTCAAAACCGCCTGTCATCAAACCGACAAACAAGGCCCCTGGCGAGCCTGCGCTATCACGGTCATTTCGTTGCCTTTGGCGTGGGGCGGGCGCATAGTGGGTTCACAGCAAAGACGAATGCGCATTCCGAACTGCCAGGCTGCGGCACAGCCATCAGGCGCTGTGAAACCGCAGTGATTTCACCGAGAGCTAAGGAGTGTTTTGTTATGAATTTGACGATTAGCGGGCATCACCTGGAGGTCACTCCCTCGCTGCGCAGCTATGTCATGGCCAAGCTGGAACGCATTCTCAGGCACTTCGATCAGGTTGTGGACGTGAAGGTACTGCTCACAGTCCACAAGCAAAAGGAAAAAGACAAACGACAGCGCGCCGGTTGCACGGTGCGCGTGAAAGGGCAAGACTTGTTCGTGGAGACGCAGCATTTCGACCTCTATGCCGCCGTGGACGCCCTGGCCGATAAACTCGACCGTGTGGTGATGCGCTACAAGACTCGTCAACAAGGCCCGCGTGCCACAGCCAAGCGACTGGACTCCGGGGGCTTGCAGCTGGCGCAGGTGTCAGCTTGATGAAAGCGAGGCGCAAACCTAGCTTTTGCGCCGGTTTGTTGCAGGGCTGTCGCCTTGTTACAACGCTAAAAGCGCCGCCCTACGGGGCGGTTTTTGATGGTGATCAGGGTTTCCCCACGGTTTTCAGCGCTGCGGTGCATAATTGTTGATCACACCATGAATCGCCTAGCTTCTATCCTTCCCGCCGCTCAAGTGCTTGTGAGCGTTGATGTCACCAGCAAGAAACGCGCTTTCGAGGAAGCGGGTTTGCTCTTTGAGAGCTTGCATGGTCTGTCTCGTGCCCTGATCACCGATAGCCTGTTCGCACGCGAACGCCTGGGCTCTACCGGTCTGGGGCATGGAGTTGCCATTCCCCATGGCCGCATCAAGGGCCTGACGGCTCCCATGGCGGCAGTGTTCCAGCTGGCCAACCCCATCGGCTTCGATGCGCCCGATGAGCAGCCGGTCGGCCTGCTGATCTTTTTGCTGGTGCCCGAGGCGGCGACACAAAAGCACCTGGAAATCCTCTCCGAGATCGCCGAGCTGCTCAGCGACAGCCAGTTGCGCGAGCGCCTGAAGTCGTCCACCGATGCGCAGCAGCTGCACGGCATGATCGACAGCTGGCAGTCCTCCATCACCTCCCAGGCCTGAGTCCTGGCCCTTCTTTTTGACTGACAGGGCCTTGCCATGAGACCCAGCGCCATCAGTGCCGACGTTCTGTTCGAGGCATTTCGCAACTCCAGCCTGCGCTGGCAGTGGATAGCGGGGCTGGGCGCCTCCGAGCGCCGCTTTGACGAGATGGCCGTGCGCTCGGCCCGCTCGGGTGCCGATCTGGTGGGCTATCTCAACTACATCCACCCCTACCGTCTGCAGGTGCTGGGCGAGCGTGAAATCGCCTATCTGACCAATGCCACCTCGCAAGACTGCTTGCGCCGCATTGCCCGCATCGTCACGCTGGAGCCGCCGGTGCTGGTGCTGGCCGACGGCCAGGACGCTCCCGACGAGCTGATCTCCATGTGCGAGCGCGCGCATATCCCGCTGTTCTCCACCAAGGAGCAGTCGGCCTTTGTCATCGACGTGCTGCGTGCCTATCTGTCCAAGCATTTCGCCGATCGCATCACCATGCACGGCGTGTTCATGGATATTTTGGGCATGGGCGTGCTGATCACGGGCGAATCGGGCCTGGGCAAGAGCGAGCTGGGGCTGGAGCTGGTCACGCGCGGCAACGGTCTGGTGGCCGACGATGCGGTGGACCTGTATCGCATCAACCAGACCACGGTCGAAGGCAAATGCCCCGAGCTGCTGCAGAACCTGCTTGAAGTGCGCGGCATCGGCCTGCTCGATATTCGTGCCATCTTTGGCGAGACGGCAGTGCGTCGCAAGATGCGGCTCAAGCTCATCGTGCACCTGGTGCGCAAGGAAACCATGGAGCGCGAATACGAGCGCCTGCCCGCCGAGCCGCTGACCCAGGACGTGCTGGGCGTGCCCGTGCGCAAGGTGGTGATTCAGGTGGTGGCGGGCCGAAACATCGCCGTGCTGGTGGAAGCCGCAGTGCGCAATGCCATTTTGCAGCTGCGCGGCATCGACACTTACCAGGAATTCGTGATGCGCCACCGCCGCGCCATGGAAAGCGGCGAGTCGTTCTAGACCAGCTGCAGCCTGCCTGGCTGGGACGTCGGAAAGATCTGCTGCAGCTGCGCTGTGTTCAAGCCGTACATGCGCGCGAACAGGCCGCCGAGCAGGGAACGGTATTCGTTGAGCACGGGGTAGTCGCGGTTCTGGAACAGCGCTTTTTCGGTGACTTCGATCTGCTCGCCCAGCACCTTGCCGCCGGCCTGGGCCGAGAGGCCGCCGCCGAGAAACCAGTAAGCCGTGCCATGGCCGTGGTCCGTGCCCTTGTTGCCGTTTTCGCGGAAGGTGCGCCCGAACTCGCTGATCACTGCCACCACGGTATGGCGCCAGGTTTCGGCTCCCATGGATTCGGCGAACGTCGCCAGGCCCTGGCTCAGGTCGCCGAGCCGGTTGGCCAGATTGCCGCTGGCGGCGCCCTGGTTGACATGGGTGTCCCAGCCTCCGATATCGACAAAGCCCAGGTCGAATTGCTCGCGCATCAGATGCGCCATGCGCTGTGCGACCAGGCTGAAGCCCTTGGCACTGATGGCATTGCGCCCGGCCTGGTCCATTTCCTCCTGCATGCTGCGCTGCACGGCACGCTGTACCGCAAAGCCTTCGCGCACCGGAGCTTCCAGTGCCGAGCCCTGGTACATGGAGGCAATGGTCTGGCTGCGCTGCTCGTCCAGCGCAGACTTGCGCACGGAGGCCAGCGCCATGTTCGCCACCTGGGCGCTGCCGCGCAGGCATAGCGGCAGCTGGGCGGTGAAGGCCATGGGGCTGAGGTTGAGCCGGCTCTGGCTGTCGGCCTGCAGTACCCGGGTCAGCCGGTTCAGAAAGCCGCTCTGATAGCTTTTCCCGCCTTCCTGGGGCTGGCCCAGCTCGATCGAGTCCTGGGTTTCGAAATGGCTGCGCGAGAGGTCGTTGCTGCCCGCGAACGGCACAAAACAGGCCTGGCCCTGTTCGTACAGCGGCAGCAGACTGCTTTGCAACGCGGGATGCAGTCCCCATTGAGGGTTCAGGGCCAGAGCCCCGTCGGCCGAGCCCGGGCGGGCAATGGCGATGCTGGGCCTGGCCTGATAGTAGAAGTCGCTATGGGTTGGCACCAGCAGGCTGTTGCTGTCGTAGGCGCCGCGCAGGAAGACCAGCAGAAAACGGGGCGAGCCGCTTTGCAAGGGGGCGGCCAGACCTTGGCCCAGCTGGCAGAACAGCGGCAGGGCAGCGCCGAGGCTGAGAAATTGACGTCTTTGCATGGCTGCCCTCCTTAGCGGTACATCATTTCGGGGGCGGAGAGGAAAAAGCTGTTCCTGTCCGCCGGGTTCCTGGCCTGGGCCAGTGCGGCGCGTGTGGCGGCACCCAATGCCGGCACGCGAGCCTGGACGCTGCTGCGCTTGTCCAGGTCGGGATAGGGCGGCTTCTCAAGCGGCTGCTGCGGGCTGCTGCGGAACAGCAGCGCGCCGCGGCTGCCAATCTGCCTTGCCACCTCGAAGCGGGCATTCATCTGGCCGGAGCTGGACCAGTCCGACTGCGTCACGGGGTAGCCGTCGGGTGTTTCGTGGCCGTATAGCGGCTGGCCCAGCTGGTTGAGCCAGTTCTGTACCGGCCCCACATCGCTGGCCACGCGCTGGTCGTAGGCCAGGCGTGTGGCGCCCAGCACATAGTGGACCGGGTCCTTGAAGCGTTGGCCGAATTGCTGAGCCTGCGGGTCGCTCAGCAGGGTTGCCAGCGTGGCGGCAATATCGCCATGGCTGCGCTCGAAGGCTTGGGCCGTGCGCTCGACCACGGCCTGGGGCGGCTTGTCGCCAAGAAAATAGACGCAGAGCTTGCGTGCTATGAAGCGCGCAGTGACGGGCGAGGCCACTATGCGGTCTACTGCCTCGTTGACCTGGGGCAGTCCGCTTTTTTCCAGCGGCCTGCCGAGCAAGACCTGGGGCGTGTAGTCGTGGCGATTGGGGTTGAATTCGAAGAAGCCATGGCGAACGTAGTCGCCCTGGCGTTCGGGGCGCAGCTTGGGCGGCGGGGCATCGACTTCCCGGGTGGAGAAGCCCACACCGGTCAGCACATGGGCCATGGCCTGCACATCGGCCTGGGTGTAGCCGCTGCCCACGCCCATGGTGTGCAGCTCCAGTAGTTCGCGCGCGTAGTTTTCATTGATGCGCCCGGCGGCATTGCTGGCATTGTCCAGATACAGCAGCATGGCCGGATGGCGCATGCTGGCCGTCAGCAGCTCGCGGAATTTGCCCAGCGCATGGGGGCGAATGGCCTGCTCCTCGTAGTCGCCCACCCACATGCGCACATCGCCCTTGCGGGTGCTGACGTTGAAGTGATTCATCCAGAACCAGGTCATTTGCTCCTGCAACTGGTGGGGCGAATAAAGCGCGCGCCAGATATGGCGTTTCTGGGCTTCGCCGCCCAGCTGATTGAGCTGGCGTTGCAGCTCGCTGCGCAGTTTGGCGGCCTCCTCGGGATCCTGGCTGTTGCGAATGGCCAGGCGCTGGTCGGCAATTTCGCGCTGGATCTGCGCCATGGGCTTCTGGCTGATGCCCAGGGCGTCGATGTGCTGCTGCACCTCGGGCGGCATGGGCGCGGAGGAGGGGCTGAGCTGAGCGGCCAGCCAGCGCTTGAGGCCTTGCTGCTGCAGCCGGGCCGCATCATGGTCGGTGGCGCCCCAGGTGACCCGGTCCAGCCATTGCTGGCTTTGCAGCACGCTGGGCTTGTCGGGCAGGGCGCTGCTGCTCAGCGTCTGCAGCACCTCGAGGCTGGGGCGGCTCGATGAGGGGCCCAGCGGTGCGCAGGCGGTCAATGCGAGGGCTGCCAGACAGAGCAGGCCCTGGACAGGTGAAAACGGTAGCAGCCGCATGAACCGGGTCTCCTCAAGCGCGGGAATGACTGCAGCATACGCAGTCCGGCTCGCGTTTGGTTTGAGGCTTGATGGAGCTATGTAAAGAAGTCCTCACCAAATGTAAAAAGGGCAAGACATCTGCATGTCCTGCCCCCTGGGTTCGCCGTCGCGTTTTGCGTTCTTACTTGGCGGCGCGTGTGGCGCATTCGGCGCACTGGCCGTAGAGCGCCATGGAGTGATCCTGAATCACCCAGCCCTTTTCCTTGGCGATCAGGTTCTGGCGCTTCTCGATCTCGGCGTCATAGAACTCCTCGACCTTGCCGCAGCTGGTGCAGACGAAGTGGTCGTGGTGCTGACCTTCGTTGAGCTCGTAGACGGCCTTGCCGCTTTCGAAGTTGCTGCGGATCAGGATGCCGGCCTGCTCGAACTGGGTCAGCACGCGGTAAACCGTGGCCAGGCCGATGTCCGAGCGCTCGTCCAGCAGCACGCGGAAAACATCTTCCGCCGTCATGTGACGCTGGGCGCCCTTCTGGAAGATTTCCAGGATCTTCAGACGCGGCAAAGTGGCTTTGAGGCCCGTGCTTTTGAGTTCATCAATATTTTTCATGTCGGCTCTCTTGGTGGACTACGGGCACATGGAAGGCTGGACTCACTTGTTTAAGGAGAAGCTTTACACGCAGATAAAGGGAATCTCCAAGTGTCTCCGGGGCCTGCCGCTACAATGAACCCGATCATATCCCTATGCCATTACCCATGCATGTTCAAGTCCGTAGCCGCGCAGGTCTGGCCCTGACGTTGGCAATCGCAGCGGCACTGGCCGGCTGCAACAGTATCGATGGCGCCGCGCACCGTGTCGCCAATGCCGTCACTCCTTACAAGGTCGATGTCGTGCAGGGCAACTTCGTGTCCAAGGAACAGGTCGAGGCCTTGCAGCCCGGCATGAGCCGCCAGCAGATTCGCGACATTCTGGGCACACCTCTCGTGACCAGCGTGTTCCACGGCGATCGCTGGGAATACGTGTTCACCATCAATCGCCCCGGTGTGGAGTCGCAGATCCGCAAGCTCACCGTCTTCTTCAATGGCGACGCCTTTGTGCGCGCCGAAGGTGACGAGATGCCTTCCGAGGCCGATTTCGTGGCCAGCCTCAAAGGCATGAAGGGCACGCCCAAGGTTCCGCAGCTGGAAGCCAGCGAAGCCCAGCTGGCCAAATATCCCGCACGCAATAACACCGAAGCCGAGCAGGCTGCGGCCAATCTGCCGCCCGCCGCCACCAGCTATCCATCGCTGGAATCGCGTTAAGCATCAGAACAGGTTGTTCCCCGCTTGCAGAAAGCGGTGGATGCTCTCTTTTTATGACGGCGTGGATGTGATCCTGCCGTCTTTCATTTGATCGAGTGATAGCGCCATGACCGCATCCACCACCCATTCCTCCACCCCTCAGCGCGTTGCTGTGGCGGGTGCCTCCGGCCGCATGGGCCATATGCTGATCGAAGCGATTCTGAACAGCAGCGACTGCGTGCTGGCTGCGGCATTGGACCGCGCCGACAGCCCTGCCATCGGCACCGATCCTTCTGCATTCCTGGGTAAGCCCAGCGGGCTGAAGATCGAAAGCGATGTGCGCGCAGCCCTGTCGAAGGCCGACTGCCTGATCGACTTCACGCGCCCCGAAGGCACGATGGAGCACCTGGCCGTTGCGGCCGATCTGGGCGTTGGCGTGGTCATCGGCACCACAGGCTTCTCGGATGAGCAAAAGACGCAGATCGCCGAGTTTGCCCAAAAGACTTCCATCGTTTTTGCCCCCAATATGAGCGTGGGCGTGAACGTGACCTTCAAGCTGCTGGAGATGGCGGCCAAGGCCTTGCAGCAAGGCGGCTACGACATCGAGATCGTCGAAGCTCACCATAAGCACAAGGTCGACGCACCTTCTGGAACGGCCCTGAAGATGGGCGAAGTGATTGCCGAAGCCCAGGGCACCAGGCTGGCCGACCGCGCCGTGTATGAGCGCTTCGGCCACACCGGCGAGCGCAAGGCCGACACCATTGGCTTTGCCACCGTGCGCGGCGGCGATATCGTGGGCGATCACACCGTGCTGTTTGCCGGTACCGGCGAGCGCATCGAGATCGCGCACAAGTCCAGCAGCCGTGCCGGCTATGCCAACGGCAGCCTGCGCGCCGTGGCCTATCTGGCCGACAAAAAGACTGGCCAGTACGATATGTACGATGTGCTGAATCTGCGCTGACCGCGCAATTTGCAAAGGGGCCGTGACGGCCCCTTGCTATTTCTGGGAGCGAGGTGAGCGATGTCTGCAGGAATGTGGCAATGGCTGGCAGAGGGCGATGCGGTCACATGGGCGACGGCGGCCTTGATGCTGCTGATGTCCGTGCTCAGCTGGGTGGTCATCCTCTACAAGCTCTGGTTTATGGCCGTAGCGCGCCGACGCGTGCCGCAGGCCGTGGCTGCGTTCTGGCAGATGCCCGATCTGGTCCAGGCTATGGCGCAGGTCAAGGCGCTGGATAGACAGGGGCTGGTGCAGGCCATGGCCGATGCCGTGGCGCAGGGCGGAGCGGCAGCGCAAGGCTCTCTGGCACAAAGCGCGGCGCAGGGGCAGCGGCTGTTGCGCAGCCTGCGTGAGGCTCTGGGTCAGGCATCGACCCAGTTGCAATGGGGCCAGACCTTGCTCGCCACCATTGGTGCAACGGCACCGTTTGTGGGCCTGTTGGGTACGGTCTGGGGCATTCACCATGCACTGGGAACGCTGGCGGGCAGCGGTCAGGTCGATATCGCTCAGCTTGCCGGGCCTGTGGGTGAAGCCCTGGTCATGACGGCCGCCGGTCTGGCTGTCGCTTTGCCTGCTGTGCTGGCCTATAACCTGCTCGGGCGTTCGGCCAGCCAGCTGGAGGCTGTGCTGGAGGGGTTTGCCCATGATCTGCATGCCCAGTTCGGAGTGGATGCTTCATAAAGGATGGCGTCATGGCATTCGGTCGCATGAGCCGCCGTCAGGGGGCGGAAACTCCGATCAACACCATCAATGTCACGCCGCTGGTGGATGTGATGCTGGTGCTGGTGGTGATCTTCATTCTGGCTGCTCCCATGCTGGCTGCCACCTTGCGCGTGCAACTGCCCAAGGCGCAAACAGTAGTGCAGCAGACTGCCGTGAGCAAGAGCGATGCCTTGATGGTGGAGGTCAGCCCCACCGGCGAAATCTGGATTCAGGGGGGCGTGGCGGACGATGCGGCAGTGCAGCAGCAACTGGAAGAGCTGGGGCGGCGCAATCCTCAGGCCGAGGTGCAGTTGCGTGCCGACACCAGCGTTCCCTATGGTCGCGTGGTGCAGGTCATGGGCTGGGCCCACGCAGCAGGCCTGACGCGCATCGGCTTTGTCGCGGAGCCTGAATCGAAGGCTGGCATTAACTGACGGCCCGAGGCGTAAAAACGCTTACTTTTTGCAAATTACCGGTCGGCACTTTTTGCTTTGGCTCAAGGGCAAAGCTCATAGAACCTACCCTTGTTGCTATCTCTTTCAAATCCGGGAGAAGCTGCCTCCACAATGGTCAAAGCCCCTGTCCTTTGCTGGCGTAACAAGCCCCGATGGGCAGAACAAGGTTCTGGCGTTACGATGTTTTCGCCTGCCTTTATGGCACCCCTACAGATTTCGCCGCAGCGGTTGCGGCATTTGGTGACTAGGAGGATTTGCATGCAAGTACAGGTTCATGCCGACGATTCCATCCAGGGTGGAGAGTCTCTGGCTCAATGGGCGCAGGAGGAGATCAATGCCAAGCTGGCCCGCCTGAAGGAGTATGTGGTGCGTGTGGAGGTCTTCCTCACGGGCGTTGATGCCCTCAAGACCACGGGCGGCCCAGGCAAACGCTGTGTGCTCGAAACCCGGGCCACGGGTCGCCCCCCCATCGCAGTGAATGCGGAAGCCGAAAAGGTCAAGGAGGCCTTCAGCGCAGCGATTGAAAAGCTCAAACGCGCGGTGGAGACCGATCTTGGCAAGCTCAAGGACAAAAATCTGCGTGAAAGCGTGCGCGGCGTGGATGACCCCAGTGACGAGAATGCCGCAGTGGCTTGAATATGAAGCGTTTTTGGCTTCCTGCCCTTTGAATATAGGCATACCAAGCTATTAAAAGCATATCGACCAAAAAGGGCATGTTCATGGCGAACATGCCCTTTTGCATTGTCGATAAAGAGTGCGCTTATGCAGCGGTCAATGCGCCGGCCTGGGTCAGCTTGTCGGCGACCAGCAGCTTGTTCATTTCGGTCCGGCTCATGATGCCCAGCTCTTCCGCCACCACGGCAATCTGCTTGCCGTTGGCAATGGCGGTCTTGGCAATTTTGGCGGCCTTTTCGTAGCCGATCAGAGGATTCAGCGCCGTCACCAGCGTCACCGACTCGGCAATGCGGGAATCCAGCAGCGCTTCATTGGCCACAATGCCTTCCACGCAGTTGACTTGCAGCGTCTTGCAGGCGCTGCTCAGGTGGCTGAGGCTTTTATGCAGAGCCCAGGCCATCAGCGGCTCGAAGGCGTTGAGCTGCAACTGGCCGGCTTCCACGGCCATGGTGATGGCGGCATCGTTGCCTATCACTTCAAAGCAGACCTGGTTCATTACCTCGGGAATCACGGGATTCACCTTGCCGGGCATGATGGATGAGCCGGCCTGGCGCGCCGGCAGCTTGATGTCTGCCACTCCTGCTTGAGGGCCCGAGGAGAGCAGGCGCAGGTCATTGCTGATCTTGGAGAGCTTGACTGCAACACGCTTCAAGATGCCGGAAATGTCGGCAAAGGCGCCGGTATCTCCCGTGGCGGCGATCAGATCGCCGGCTTTGACGACGGGGACGCCCGAAATTTCAGCCAAGGCCTTGGTCACGGCGCCGGCGTAGCCTACGGGAGCGTTGATGCCGGTGCCGATGGCCGTGCCACCCATGTTCACCTCGGTCATCAGATAGGCGGATTCGCGCAGACGCTTTTCATCGTCGGCGATCATGGCAGCAAAAGCGGAAAACTCCTGGCCCAAAGTCATGGGCACGGCATCTTGTAATTGTGTGCGGCCGATTTTCAGGATATGGGCGAATTCGCCGGCCTTGGCTTCGAAAGCAGAGCGCAACTCGGCCAGGGCGATCAGCAGCTTCTGGATGCCAGCGTAGGTGGCAAGCTTGACGGCTGTGGGGTAGGAGTCGTTGGTGGACTGCGAAGCATTGACATGATCATTGGGGTGGATCACATCGTAAGTGCCTTTGGGCAATCCCAGGTGCTCGAGTGCACGGTTGGCGATCACCTCATTGGCGTTCATATTCGTGGAGGTGCCGGCGCCGCCCTGGATCACATCGACTACAAACTGCTCGTGCAGCTGGCCGGAAATCAGATCATCGCAGGCTTGGGAGATGGCGGTGGCTTGTTTGAGATTGATGGCGCCAAACTGCAGATTGGCCTGGGCCGCTGCCTTTTTGACAAAGGCAAACGCGCGGATCAGCTCGGGCATGTGCGCGACCGAGTGCCCGGTGATGGGGAAGTTCTCCACTGCGCGTGCGGAATGAACACCCCAATACGCGTCGGGAGGGATGGTTTTGATGCCAATGAAGTCATGTTCTTGACGCATTGATCGGCTTTCTTTGCAAAGTTGAGTTGGGCAGGACGTGGCAACGCCCCGGACGAAAAGCGGCGGTCGCATTCTCGTGGCCAGGGCGTTGGCTCGATTATGAAAGCTTGGTGTGCATGAGTCCAAACGTTTCATGCATAACGTCTGGCTTGCCTTCTCTTGAAGAGAGTGCGTTGCCTCTAAAAGCTTTCAAAATTCATCAAAAACTTGCAAAGATGCTTTTATTTTTCTTTTTGAGAAATTCAATTCGCACCAAATTGGTGCGAATTGAATAAGCGCCGGCAGGATTATCTGGAGGCGCGCAGGCTGACGCCAGCCAGTGAGGGAGAGTGCAACGACTTCAGAGGCGAAGCCACGGGCTTGCCAAAACGGCGTGGCTGGCCGTTGACGAGCTCCGCATCGGTGGCCGCCTCTGCCTCCCATTGCTGCTGGGCCTGTTGCATCTCTTCGGTGGTGCGGGCCACAAAGTTCCACCACAGCAAGATGGCCTCATCCATGGGTTCGCCTCCGATGATGATGAGGCGGCTGCCGGGCGTGCATTCCAGCTGCACTTCCTGCGTGCCCACGGGCAGGTAGATCAGCTCCTGCGAGGGCAACACCTGGCCTTCAACCTTCACCTCGCCTGACAGGCTCATCACCGCATGCTCGAAGTCGGCGCGCAGCGGCATGGTGGCGCACGCTTGGCCAGCCGTGCCGCAGGCCAGAAGGTCCACGCCCATCAGCGGGGAGTGGACTTCTGCGGGGGCCGCCAGACCGAGGGCTTCACCGGCCAGCACGGTCACGGCAAAGTCGCCGATCTCGGTCCTGGGTAGGTCGGGGTAATGCTGGAAGCGGGGCGCGATATGGCGATGGCTGTCGGGCAAGGCAATCCACAACTGGGCTGCATGCACGCCCAGTGTCTGGGCTTCTTCGGAGTGGGCAATGCCGTGGCCGGCCGTCATCAGATTGACCTGGCCGGGGCGGATGATCTGCTCGCTGCCCAGGCTGTCGCGGTGCAGTACCTCTCCCTCGATCATCCAGGTGAAAGTCTGCAGGCCGATGTGAGGATGGGGCCCGACCTGCATGCCGGGAGGAGGGGGGACGGCCGGGCCGGCGTGGTCGAGGAAGCACCAGGCCCCTACTTTGCGCAGCGCGGCCTGAGGAATGGCTCGGTGGATGGGGATGCCGCCGACATCGGCTATACGGGTGGGCAGACGTTGTAAGTTCTTTGATTCACTCATGACAAATCCTGACGGCGAGGGGATTCGAGTGTCAGGGATATGCGGTATTCGCGCAATCAGACGGCAGAATGCAGCAACGCCTTGCACGCAGTTACATCACTGTGAGGATTCAGCCAATAGGCTGACACGGGCTCCGCCAGGAGTCGGCTAAGTTAAGGCGTAGGCCGCTAGCAGTGGCTTTCACGTTGTGCAATTCGTGCGCAGCGACCTAACAACTGCAGGAGGAATAAACATGAACGAACACAGCATTCAAGGCAACCAGATCTCGGCAGTCGAGATCCAGCTGTATCCCGAGCACTTTGCCGCTCGCGTCACAGGCAAGGTGGAGCATCGTGTCGGAGATGGTCCGTCCGAGCAGATTCCCATGGGCATAGAGATGAAGGTCGATACCGCCATCGCAAGCTACGTGCTGTCCTGGGTCGATCCAGAGGACCAGCAGCCCGAAACCGCATCTCTGGCCAAACGCGAGTTCGAACACTATGTGGAAGTGGGTGCGCTGGAAGTGACGGTGTAATCAAGTTACACACAACAGCGACCAAAGCCCTGCCGGTGACTGCAGGGCTTTTTTATCGCCTGGCAGTCCCCAAGATGGAGGCGGCCCTCCTTAAGGAGGCGAGTACCACGCGGTGGGGCGTGAGGTGTCTTTTTTCATGCCTGTGCGGCTTCGGTCAAGGCGGTTGGGATGGAAACCTTGCCTTCCAGCAGCTTGTGGACGGGGCAGGCATTGGCAATCTGCAGCAGGCGCTGGCGCTGCTCGTCGTCCAGCTCGCCATGCAAGGTGATGCTGCGCGTGATCTGGTTGGCATCCGCGGGCTTGCCATCGGGGTTGAGTTGCAGATCCACATCGACATGGCTTAGCGGCCACTGCTTGCGACCCGCGTACATATGCAGGGTGATGGCCGTGCAGGCTCCCAGGGCCGAGAGCATGAGCTGCATGGGATTGGGCGCAGTGTCGGCGCCGCCATCATTCACGGGTTCATCGGCATGCCAGACATGGCCTTGGGCATCGGTCAGAGTGATGCGGTACGGGGTGGGGCTGCTTTGTGCGTGTGCGCTGTGAATCATTCGCTGCTTCTCCATAAAACCTGGGCCACTTTAAGCGCTGCCTGCAATCCTTGCAGTCATATCCGTTATCGATTCAAGGCGGTTTGGCCAGCCAGCACGGCTGCAAAAGCGTTTGCGGGGTTTCTGGCAAGCGAAAAAAGCAATATGCCGGCTGTTTATCGGTATTTGGATTCAGGGCGAATTTCTACCGCAGAATTCAGCAATGACCCGATTTCAAAGAAAAATCGGGCAATACCAGAGCGGATTAGGTCACTGCAAGCGTGCTTGCAGATGATTCATCAAACCGAGAGTGGGAGAGCAGACATTGAATTCGATACGTGGTGTTCACCAAAAAGGTGATTCTTCCGAGTGGAAAATCCCTCCGTTCTGGCAAAAGCTCAATAGCTTTTTTCTGTTTCCTCTGCAGACCGAGCCTTTGCTCTATGCATTGCTGTTGTCGGCATGCAGTTATGGCTTGATGTTCGGGTGGATTGGAGTCTTGTTTGTGGGCCTGGGCTTGATGCTGGCAGTCAGCCGTTATGCATTCAAGGTTTCGGCACTTGCATCTCGTGGAATTACTCATAGCTCCGATTTCCGGTCCAGTCAGGTCGATGAGGACTGGAAATGGCTGCCCTGGAAATTCTTCGGGGTACTCGTCGTGTTCGGCATATTTGTGGGCTTTATGGCGACCCGCAGCCTGACCTTGGGCGTGATTGCCAATCTGTTGGTGGCCTTCCTGATTCCTGCCACCTGGATGGTGCTGATCAATACCAATAGCCTGAGCTCGGCCGTTAATCCCTTCGAGCTGCTGGCCACGATTATCGGTATCGGCAAGTCCTATCTGCTGCTGTGCTTTTTCCTGTTTCTGCTGCAGCAGGGCTCGCCCATGGTTCTGGCGATGCTGCTCAAGGTTGCAGCGCCCGGATTGGTGCTGCCCCTGGTGAGCTTTGTGTTGATTTATTTCAGCTGGGTGATGGCGGCCATGATCGGCTATGTCATGTACCAGCACCATGCGGCTCTGGATATCGATCCCGTACAGGCACCCGAGGGGCCTGCGACCGTGCAGATCGACCCTGCGGCCCTGGAGGCCAGGCATCGCGATGCGCTGGTGGCCAGGCTGGTGCAGGACAACAAGATGGACGAGGCCGTGAACCAGGCGCGCGAATGGCAGCGGGAGGACTATGAGAGCCTGCCCGATTGCCGCCGTTACTTCCGGGTGCTCAAGCTGACCGAACGCGCGGATGCCCTGGCGGAGCTGGGCCAGCGTTTCATTCCCATGTTGCTCGCCCAGCAGCGCGCCAGCGAGGCCCTGGAAGCCTGGGTGAGCTGCGTCAAGCGCAAGCCGGACTTCAAGCCCGACTCGGCCCAGCTCAGTTACGAGTTGGCACAGCAGGCCTGGAAGGCCGGCAAGCCCAGGTATGTTTTGATCCTGGCCAAGGATTTTGAGAAGCGCTTTGCCGGCAGCACTCTGATCCCGCCCATGCTGGAGCTGGTGGTGCGCGCCTACAAGCAGGGCGTGGAGCAGCCCATGCAGGGGGTGGCCGTTTACATGCGCATGAAGCAGCTCTTTCCCGAGCACGAGAGCACCAAGGAGGCGCAGTGGGTGCTGCGTGATGAGCTGCAGGAGCTGGAAGCCAAGACCTGAGTGCGGCAAGGCGTTGGCTAGCGCTGTTGTGCCAGCCAGCGCGTGAGAGCTTCCTCAGGAGCCGATTGCTGCAGCGCAGGCAGCCAGGCTTTGGCATCCTGCACACGCCCGGCCTGGGCCATACCGTTGACCAGCAGCAGCAAGCTTGCCGGCCATTGGGGATGGTCCGCCAGCTTGTGCAGGGCGCGGCAGAGCTTTTCGGCCTCGGGCAGGGCTCCCAGGCGCACGAAGCTGCGCACCAGTCCATGCATGGTGTCGGCGCTCATGCGCATTCCTGGCTGTGCGCGCTGCTGATAGCTGCGATAGCTGGCCAGCTGCAGCTGGCGTTCGGCGTCCGTGGTGGCCGGCAGCTTGAAGATGCGTCGCGCCGCAGCATGAAAGTCTTCGCTGGCGGGTTGATGGCGCGAGCTTTCAAACCAGGCCCGCAGAATGGCCGGGTCCGAGGGGGCCAGGCGTGCTGCTTCACGCCAGGCCGGAGCGGCGCGGCCAAATTCCAGCGCATCGGTATGGCGCTGGGCCCGGGCCACGGCTTCAGTCAGCGGCCGGGCGGCGGCGAGGGCCTGCTCTTCTTCGTTGACTGGCGCCGCGACGGTCTGCAGACGCATATAGCTCCACATCAGCAGGGCGCCCGTCAGCAGACCGCCAAAGTGCGCCATATAGGCCACCTGCTTGCCGCCCAGCAGATGCTGCAGCAGCTCCACGCCCATCCAGACCGGCAGCATGATCAGGGCCGGCCAGCGCGCGTAGTTGAAGTAGAACAGCAGCATGTAGAAGAAGCGGATGCGGCGCATGCGGTACATCACCGCATACATGGCCATGAGGGCCGAAATCGCACCCGATGCCCCCAGGCCGTAACCGCCCATGCCGGCATAGAACATCAGCGCGAACAGCGAGGCGCCGATGCCGCCGATCACGTAGAAGGCCAGATAGGTGAAGGCACCCAAAGCCAGCTCCAGGGTGAAGCCGAACAGAAACAGAAACACCATATTGCCCAGCAGATGGCTGGTGCTGCCATGCAGAAAGATGGAGGTGAAGGCCTGCAGGGGCTGCCAGCCGGCGCCATTCTCATAGCTCATGGACCAGCGCTCGGTAAAGCTGCCGCGCGGCTCGTGGGGCGCGAAGGCGGCACGTGCAGCCTGCCACTGCGCATAGCGTGGGTGGCTGGCGGTGATGACCTGGCCGTCCAGCAGGCGCTGGCGGAATTTCTTCTCCTCCCACAGCAGCGCATAGAGCTGGGCATAGGCCTTGTGCTGATAGAGCTTTCGCACGGCCTGCAGCGTGTGCTGGTCGAAGCGCTTGCTGCCCTGGGCGGATTGCTCCTCCAGATAGGCCAGAAACGGTGGCAGCTCCAGCGTTGGCAAAGCGGTCTGGGCATATTGCTGGGCCGCTTTTTCCACGGCATCTTCCTCGGGCGCCTGCCAGCCCCAGAAGATCACGCAGTTGATGATGATGAGCAGCACCGTCATCCAGGGCGGTGAGCGCCAGGAAGGCTTGTTCTCAAGAGGAATCGCAATAAACATGGTGGCCTTGTCCGAGGAAGTGGCCGCGCTTCATGCTCTGGGGCGTTGGTGGCGGCTGCGTGTTACAAATGTATCCGAGACATGCTCCGGCCGGCTCCGGTCTTGCGGGACGAAAAAAAGCCAGCATGGCGTCCCATGCTGGCTTTTTGATAGCTGTCAGCGCTTATCTGATAAGCGATTGAGCCTGTTTGGGCAGGTAATCCTTGAGGATTACTTGGCCACCACGCGCACCATTTCCAGGCACTTGTTGGAATAGCCCCACTCGTTGTCATACCAGGACACGACCTTCACAAAGGTCTTGTCCAGGGCGATACCTGCTTCGGCATCGAACACGGAGGTGCAGGTCTCGCCGCGGAAGTCGGTGGCGACGACCTTGTCTTCGGTGTAACCCAGCACGCCCTTCAGCGCGCCTTGGGACTGGGCCTTCATTTCGGCGCAGATTTCTTCGTAGGTGGCTTCGCTGTTCAGCTCCACGGTCAGGTCGACCACGGACACGTCAGACGTTGGCACGCGGAAGGACATGCCGGTCAGCTTCTTGTTCAGCTCGGGGATCACCACGCCCACGGCCTTGGCAGCGCCAGTGCTGGAGGGGATGATGTTTTCCAGAATGCCGCGGCCACCGCGCCAGTCCTTGTTGGAAGGGCCGTCCACGGTCTTTTGCGTGGCGGTCGCTGCGTGCACGGTGGTCATCAGGCCGCGCTTGATGCCCCACTTGTCGTTCAGCACCTTGGCCACGGGAGCCAGGCAGTTGGTGGTGCACGAAGCATTGGAGATGATGGCTTCGCCCTTGTAAGTGCCGTGGTTCACGCCGAACACGAACATGGGGGTGTCGTCCTTGGAAGGAGCGGACAGGATGACCTTCTTGGCGCCTGCGTCGATGTGCTTCTGGGCGGTTTCCTTGGTCAGGAACAGGCCGGTGGACTCGATCACGATGTCGGCGCCGACTTCGTTCCACTTCAGGTTGGCGGGATCGCGCTCTTGGGTCAGGCGGATCTTCTTGCCGTTGACGACCAGGGTGTTGCCTTCGACAGAAACTTCACCGTCGAAGCGACCGTGCACGCTGTCGTACTTCAGCATGTAAGCCAGATAGTCGGGCTCCAGCAGGTCGTTGATGCCGACGATTTCGATGTCGGAGAAGTTTTGCACTGCGGAGCGCAGCACGTTGCGGCCAATGCGGCCGAAGCCGTTGATACCAACCTTGATCGTCATAGTTGCCTCGTAGATAGTGAGTAATGAAAAACCGGAGCGGATTGTGCCCGGACTCGGCACCCTGGGCCTGGTCCGGATGGCTGAGGACTGCGGGTGAGCAAACTTCAGCCGGAAAAAAGGGGCACGAGGCCCCTTTTGCGCTTACTTGCCAGCGTTCTGCAGGGCGACCTGCACGGTGTCGGCCACATTCTCGGCGGTGAAGCCGAAGTGCTTGAACAGCACGCCTGCGGGAGCGGATTCGCCGTAGGTGTCGATACCGACCACGGCGGCGCAGCCGTACTTCCACCAGAAGTCGGTCACGCCCATTTCCACGGCGATGCGGGGCAGGCCGGCGGGCAGCACGGCCTTCTTGTACTTCACATCCTGCTTGTCGAAGGTCGTGGTGCTGGGCATGGAGACCACGCGCACGGCGATCTTGCGTTCGGCCAGCTGCTTCTGGGCAGCCAGAGCCAGCTGCACTTCGGAGCCGGTGGCGATGATCACGGCCTGGGCCTTCTTGCCCTTCAGGCCCACATCCTTGGGCTCGGAGAGCACGTAGGCGCCGCAGGCGATGTTGTCCAGCGCGTCTTCGCTCTTGGGCGAGTAAGCCAGATTCTGGCGGCTCAGCAGCATGGCTGTGGGCTTGTTCTTCTGGCTCAGGGCCACGGTCCAGGCCACGGCGGTTTCCGTGGTGTCGGCGGGGCGCCACACGTCCAGACCAGGAATCAGGCGCAGGGAGGCTGCGTGCTCGATGGACTGGTGGGTGGGGCCGTCTTCGCCCAGGCCGATGGAGTCGTGCGTGAACACATGGATCACGCGCTGCTTCATCAAGGCGGCCATGCGGATGGCGTTGCGGCTGTAGTCGGAGAAGGTCAGGAAGGTGCCGCCGTAGGGGATGAAGCCGCCGTGCAGCGCCACACCGTTCATGATGGCGGCCATGCCGAACTCGCGCACACCGTAGTTGATGTGGCGGCCGATCTGGCCTTCTTCGGTCTTGACCACGGCACCCTTGTCGTCCACGCGGAAAGAGGGGGTGGACTTGGTGTTGGTCAGGTTGGAGCCGGTCAGGTCGGCAGAGCCGCCCAGCAGCTCGGGCAGAGCGGCTGTCAGGCCTTCCAGAGCCAGCTGGCTGGCCTTGCGGCTGGCCACGGTGGCACCGGCGTCATGGGCGTCGGAGGCGATCTTGGCGGCGATTTCACCGAAGTTGGCAGGCAGATCGCCAGCCATGCGGCGCGTGAACTCGGCGGCTTGCTCGGGGAAGGCAGCGGTGTAGGCAGCGAACTTTTCGTTCCAGGCAGCTTCGGCCTTGGTACCCAGATCCTTGGCGTTCCAGTCGGTGTAGACCTCGGCAGGGATCTCGAAGGGGCCATGAGTCCAGCCCAGAGCAGCGCGGGTCAGTGCGATTTCTTCGGCGCCCAGAGGTTCGCCGTGGGCCTTGGCCGTGTCCTGACGGTTGGGCGAGCCCTTGCCGATATGGGTCTTGCAGCAGATCAGAGTGGGCTTGTCGGCGCTCTTCTTGGCGGCGGCGATGGCCTTGTCCAGGGCGTCCACGTTGTGGCCGTCCACGGCGCGGATCACGTTCCAGCCGTAGGCTTCGAAGCGCTCGGGCGTGTTGTCGATGAACCAGGGGGCAACCTTGCCGTCGATGGAGATGCCGTTGTCGTCGTACAGGGCGATCAGCTTGTTCAGCTTCCAGGCACCGGCCAGCGCGGCGGCTTCATGCGAGATGCCTTCCATCAGGCAGCCATCGCCCAGGAACACATAGGTGTGGTGGTCGACGATCTCGTGCTTGTCCTTGTTGAACTCGGCAGCCAGCAGCTTTTCAGCCAGTGCGAAGCCCACGGCATTGGTGATGCCCTGGCCCAGAGGGCCGGTGGTGGTTTCCACGCCGACAGTGATGCCCACTTCGGGGTGGCCGGCAGTCTTGCTGTGCAGCTGACGGAAGTTCTTCAGCTCTTCGATGGGCAGGTCGTAGCCGCTCAGGTGCAGCAGCGCATAGATCAGCATGGAGCCGTGACCGTTCGACAGAATGAAGCGGTCGCGATTGGCCCAGTGAGGGTTCACGGGGTTGTGCTGGAGGTGGCGGCTCCACAGCGCTACGGCCATGTCGGCCATGCCCATGGGGGCACCGGGGTGGCCGGAATTGGCTTGTTGAACGGCATCCATTGCGAGTGCACGGATTGCATTCGCCATATTTTGAGTGTTGGCCATCAGGGCGCTCCGAAAAGGAGGGGTAATTCTGCTAAGCCCATCATTTTAATGGAGGCCCAATTTTCGCAGGCGGGATGCGGGTCAATGCTCTACAGTGCAACCCCAGAAACAGGTGTCTTGCGCACCTCAAACCGTGTTGAAAAGCTGATTGCAATGACTGTAGAAAATGCTGCTTCCCTCCTGGTGCAACCCCCTGCAATGCTGCTGGCCGCAGGCCGGGGCGAGCGCATGCGGCCTCTGACCGATATCACGCCCAAGCCGTTGCTCAAGGTGCAGGGCGTTCCGCTGCTGCAGCTGCACCTGCAGGCGCTGCAGGCTGCGGGCGTGGCACGGGCCGTCATCAATACCGGCTGGCTGGGGGCGCAGATTCCCGCGTATTTCGGCGATGAATTCGTGCCGCAACCCGATGGGGGCGCGACCGCGAAGCTAGGGCTTTCCTATTCGGAGGAACCCGAGAAAGCCTTTGAAACCGCTGGCGGCATCAGCCGCGCCCTGCCTCAGCTGGGCCGGGTTTTCTGGCTGGCCGCAGGCGATGTCTATGCGCCGGATTTCTGCTTTGCGGTGCAGGATGCCCAGGCGTTTGCGCACAGCGATGAACTGGCCCATCTGTGGCTGGTGCCCAATCCTGCACACAATCCGCGTGGCGACTTTGGTCTGAGCGAGGACGGCAAGGCGCTGGATCTGTCTGCCGACGACGAACGCCCGCGCTATACCTACAGCACGATTGCGCTCTTGAAAGCCGAGCTGTTTGCAGCACCGTGGTTCGATGTGCAGCCCGGAAACCCCGAAGGCCTGCGCGCCCCGCTGGCCCCGCTGCTGCGCCGCGCCATGCAGGACGGCCGCGTGGGGGCCTCGCTCTACACCGGCCGCTGGGTCGATGTGGGCACGCCCGAGCGACTGGCCCAGCTCAATCAGGGCTGAGACATGAGCGCACGCAGCATCGACTGGCAAGGCCCGCACATCGTCCACGCCTGCACTGCGCAGGCTGGCTGGGGCCAGTTGCTGCTGCTGACCGGGGACGGCGGCTTGCATGCGTTGAAGCTGCCAAGCGGCCGGAGCCAGCAACTGGCGCAGCTGGATTTGCCAGAGCCGACACCGCCTGCGCCGCACTGGCCGCATGGCTTCAAGGTGCATTGCGCGCTCAGTGGCGACTATGCGGTGATTGCAGATGATGGAGGCTCATTTGGCGTGCTGGTGAATTTGCGTACGGGCGAGCGCGTCGTGCAGCTTTTTGGGGGCGACTACCACCCCAGGACCGTGCCTTTTTCCATCGCATTTGTCCAGCACAAGGGCCGCGATGTGCTGATTCACCGCACGCAGTGGAACCGGCTCGATGCCATGGATTGCGCGACGGGCGAGAACCTGACCGAGCGCGATGGGCTGGCGTTCGAGCGGCCGCACTATCTGGATTATTTTCATGGCCGTCTTCTGCCCAGCCCTTCGCAGCAATGGCTGCTGGACGACGGCTGGGTTTGGGCACCCGTGGGCATTCCCGCCGTGTGGTCGCTGCCCGCCTGGCTGGATGGCAATCGCTGGGAATCCGAGGACGGCCCCTCGCGCAAGCGGCTGGCGCAGGGCGAGGGCTGGGACCAGCCCTGCGTGTGGCTGGATGACTCGCGCGTCGCGATCTGGAACGTCGGCAACTGGGATGACGATGGCTTTGGCGACTGCCTGCATGCGCCGGGCGTGGTGATCTTCGATATCCATGCGCCTGTGCCCGAGGAAGGCCATGCGGGCCAGCTCTGGCCCATGCCTGGCCTGCCGCCTGCCCGGCATCTGCACTGCGTGCGCGGTCGCTTGCTGGTGGTGGGCGAAGGGCAGGGCTGGCTATGGGATGTGCCAACCCGCGAGCTGCTTTGTCACTGGCCGGATTTCGCGCCCCAAGGCTGGCATGCGCAGCGTGGCGAGCTGATCGAGTGGTCGGCGCAGCAGATCAAAATACTTACCCCATGAATTACCTTGAAAACCATGGCAACAAAGAGCTAGAAGCTATGAGTTGAGGAGCTTCTCTGTGGATTGCACGAATGCTTGTCATGGCAAGCGTCTGCTATGCTTTTTAATTTTCTGACTGGCGCAACCGGATGCAAATCCACAGTTCCTCTTGTGGCCGTCATCGGGTGAGTGCATGCAAATCGTTTTCTTCATGGCTCTGGTGGGGCTGGCCGCGTTCTGCCAGAACCTCACGGGCTTCGCGTTCGGGCTGATCTTTGTCGGCGTGGCAGGGGCCACGGGCCTGATGAATATTGCCGATGCGGCCAATGTGGCCTGTCTGCTGTCCATCATCAACGGCATCAGCTATATGCGCGCCTACCGCTTCGAGCCGGACTGGGTCATGCTCAAGCCCATGCTCATCAGCAGCGTGCTGGGCGTGGTCGGCGGGGTGCTGCTGCTGCACTGGCTCAGCGGCAATACGCTCAACGGCCTGCGCATGCTGCTGGGCCTGGTGATCGTGCTGTGCGCCATGTTGCTGCTGATGCAGAAGAAGGCGCTGGACCAGCCCTCGGGCCCTGTCTCGATGTGGGTGGCCGGCGTGTCGTCGGGGCTGCTCGGCGGTTTGTTTGCCACGCCCGGCCCGCCCATGGTCTATCACCTCTACCGCCAGCCGCTGGATCGCATGCTGGTGCGCCATTGCCTGTTTGCCATGTTTGTCTCCTGCTCCTTGCTGCGCGCTGCCATGGTGGCTGTGGAGGGGCAACTGAACTGGGCGGTCATGGGCTGGACGGCACTGGCCTTTCCTGTCGTCACGGGCGTGACCTGGTGGAGTGCCAGACATCCGCCCGCCTGGCCCAAAAGGCTGGTGGAATGGCTGGTCTGCGGCCTGCTGATTCTGTCCGGGGCAAGCCTGCTCTGGTCGGGCTGGCGCGCGAGTCAGCCCGAGGCCCTGGTGCCCGGTGATGCGATGGCGCTGCTGGCCACCGGGATTCAGACCGACACAAGGGCAGGAGCGCAATAGCTGACATCCGCAGATGTAAGCTGATGTACAGATGCCCGGCCAGCATTACGATATGCCCATGACTTCTGTATATGCCCAACGCCGCGCACGCTTGGCCGCCCAGTTGGGCGACGGCGGTGTCGCCATCATCCCTACGGCTCCCGAGCTGCATCGCAACCGCGATACCGAGTATCTGTATCGCCACGACAGCTACTTCTACTACCTCACGGGCTTTTCCGAGCCCAATGCCTGCCTGGTGCTGACCAGCGACGGCAAGAGCGTGCTGTTCTGTCAGCCCAAGGATCTGGAGCGCGAGGTCTGGACCGGCTATCGCCTGGGCCCCGAGGCGGCCAAGACCAAGCTGGGCATGGCTCAGGCCTTCTCCAGCGATGAAATCAATTCCCGCCTGCCGCGCCTGCTGGAAAACCGTGAGCGCGTCTGGTTCCCCTTTGCCACCCACAAGGGCCTGGCCGAACAGGTCGAAGGCTGGCTCAGCCAGGTGCGCGCCCGCTCGCGTTTTGGCGTGCTCTGCCCCACACAGCAGGGCGATGCCTGTGCGCTGCTCGACGAGATGCGTCTGGTCAAGGACCTGCATGAGCAGGACATCATGCGCCGCGCCGCGCAGATCAGTGCCCAGGCCCATGTGCGTGCCATGCAGCGCTCGGCCCGCATGATCCGCAATGGCGAGGAGGTGCGCGAATACCATCTGGACGCCGAGCTGCTGCACGAATTCCGCCAGCATGGCTCGCAGTACGTGGCCTACGGCTCCATCGTGGCAGCCGGTGCCAATGCCTGCGTGCTGCACTATCAGGCCGACAAGGCTCCGGTGCGCGCGGGCGAGCTGGTGCTGATCGATGCGGGCTGTGAACTGGATGGTTATGCCAGTGACATCACGCGCACCTTCCCGGCCGACGGCAAGTTCAGCGGGGCGCAGCGTGCGCTGTACGACCTGGTGCTGGCCAGCCAGGAAGCGGCGATCGCCGTCACCAGGGCCGGCAATCGCTTCAACGACCCGCATGACGCCACCGTCGCTGTGCTGGCCCAGGGCATGCTGGACCTGGGACTGCTGGACCGTACCAAGTACGGTACGGCCGAGGATGTGATCGAGTCGCGTGCCTACTTCCAGTTCTACATGCACCGCACCGGCCACTGGCTGGGCATGGATGTGCATGACTGCGGCAGCTATGTGGAACCCAGCGAGCTGGGCGTGATCAGCGAGCGCAAGGACCCGATCTCGGGCGAAACCATTGCCAATCGCCCCAGCCGCATCCTGCGCCCCGGCATGGTCACGACGGTAGAGCCGGGCATCTATGTGCGTCCTGCACCCGGCGTGCCCGAGCAGTTCCACAACATCGGTATCCGCATCGAGGACGATGCCATCGTCACCGAGACCGGCTGCGAGCTCATCACCCGCGGCGTGCCGGTCAAGGCCGACGAGATCGAAGCGTTGATGCGTGACTGAGAGGCCTGAGCCAGGGTTCAACATGCCGCAGACCTTTGCCCACCTGTCTCATCGCGCTGCGGCCAGGCCACAGTCTGCCGCGCGCATGGGCTTGCTGCTTTGGTTGCTGGGTCTGCCAGGCGTGGTGGCGCTGGCCTGGACGACGCCGCCGGCCTGGCTGGCCGCTCTGGCCAGTGGCGGCTCCGACATTGTGGTCGGCTGGGCCGCGACGGCGGGGTTGAGCGTCCTGCTGGCGCTGAGCGTGGGCCTCGGGGTCCGGCTGGGCCCGAGGCTGGGCTTGAGCGCACCATTGATTCATGCCGTGGCCGAGGGACGCATGCCATGGCGCGGCGTGCGCGTGCTGAGCCTGCCCGGCGTGGCGGGCGGCGTGATCGGTGCCGCCTGGCTGGTGACGTTGGCCGTGGTCTGGCCCGAAAGCATGTCTTTTGTGGACCCGGCCTACGGCCTGCCGCTATGGCCCAAGCTGCTCTACGGCGCGATTACCGAAGAGTTGCTATTGCGTCTTGGCATGCTGACCGGCGTGATGTGGATGTTGTGGAAGGCCTTCGGCAGCCCCAGGCAGCGCCCGGACTGGAGGCTGGGCTGGGCGGCGATTGCATTGGCTGCCTTGCTGTCCGGCTGCATTCCGGTATTTCTGGGCTGGACCGTGGTCGGCGAGTTGCCGGTGCCGGTCGTACTGCAGCTGTTGGTGTGTGAAAGCGTCTATGGGTTGCTGGCGGGCATCATGTTCTGGCGCTACGGACTCGAGGCCGCCATGCTCACGCATGTGGTGACCTATCTACTCTCGCACGGGCTGATCTGAGGCCTGCACATTTGAACCTGCCGGGCAAAACTGTTTCGACGCGGTCTTTGATGCGCTGCAGCAGGCGCACCGATTCGGGCGCGAGTTTCGCTCTTATGCTTCTGAATCAGTAGCTGCAAGCGCTTGAAATATAAACATTTCATGCTTGATATGACATGAGTTCGTTAATTGACATGCATAGGCAGCTACTATTTTTGCGGCCCTTTGGCTGGCTTGTCGGGTGCGGCAGCAGCGTGCAAGATGCAGTCATGTAACCGCATTCGTGCCAGAATTGAAACCCGATTACATTCCATCGCGAGAGAGACATTTCATGCAAGTGAGTCGTGCTACCAAGATCGTCGCCACACTGGGCCCCGCTTCCAGCGATCCGCAACTGCTTGAACAAATGGTGCGCGAAGGCGTGAACGTCGTGCGCCTGAACTTCAGCCATGGCAAGGCGCAGGACCATATCGACCGTGCCACCATGGTGCGCGAGGCTGCCCAGCGTGCAGGCCGCGAAGTGGCCATCATGGCCGACCTGCAGGGTCCCAAGATCCGCGTCGGGAAGTTTGCCGAGGGCAAGGTCATGCTCGAGCCCGGCGAGCGCTTCGTGCTCGATGCATCGCGCACCGAACTGGGCGACATCAACGGCGTGGGCCTTGATTACAAGGAGCTGCCCCGTGACGTGAAGGCCGGCGATGTGCTGCTGCTCAACGACGGCCTGATCGTGCTGACCGTGGACGCGGTGCGCGGTGAAGAGGTACACACCGTCGTCAAGCTGGGTGGCGAGCTGTCCAACAACAAGGGCATCAACAAGCAAGGTGGCGGCCTGACGGCTCCCGCACTGACCGCCAAGGACATGGAAGACATCAAGACCGCGATGTCCTTCCAGGCCGACTACGTGGCCGTGAGCTTCCCCAAGAACGCCACCGACATGGAAATGGCGCGCCAGCTGTGCAATGTGGCCGCTGCCCAGTACGGCCACAAGCCCGGCCTGATCGCCAAGATCGAGCGTGCCGAGGCCATTCCGCGCCTGGAAGAAATTCTCAAGGTCTCCGACGGCATCATGGTCGCCCGTGGCGATCTGGCCGTGGAAGTGGGCAATGCCGCCGTGCCCGCGCTGCAAAAGAAGATGATCCGCATGGCGCGCGACATGGACAAGGTGGTGATCACCGCGACCCAGATGATGGAGTCCATGATCACCAACCCCGTGCCCACCCGTGCCGAAGTGAGCGACGTGGCCAATGCCGTGCTGGATGGCACCGATGCCGTGATGCTGAGCGCCGAAACCGCTGCCGGCAAGTACCCGCTGGAAACAGTGCGTGAAATGGCAGCCATCTGCGCCGCCGCGGAAGCGGCCGAAGACCGCGTCAAGGATGCCGACTTCAGCAACAGCCAGTTCAAGCGTACCGACCAGGCCATCGCCATCGGCGCGCTGTTCACCGCTCATCACCTCGGTGCCAAGGCCATCGTGGCGCTGACGGACTCCGGCTCGACCGCGCTGTGGATGAGCCGTCATCGCATCCATATTCCCATCTACGCCCTGACACCCAAGCTGGCCACGCAGCGCAAGATGGCGCTGTACCGCAACGTGCGCCCTCTGCTGATGGACACCAGCGCCGAGCGCGACATGGCGCTGGACCAGGCCAAGGGCCATTTGCTGGCCCGCGGCATCGTGCAGTCCGGCGATGTCTACGCCATCACCTGCGGCGAGCCCATGGGCCAGCCCGGTGGTACCAATATGCTCAAGATCTGCAGGGTGGAGTGAGCCCCCTGGGCGGCTATGCCGCGTCCCCCCGAGGGGGGACGGCATCTTCGCTGCGAGGCGGCTCTTGCTCGATGCCTCTGACTTGAAGCATGCCTCATCAAAAAAGCTGCCAGCGCTTTATGCATAAGCGCTGGCAGCTTTCTTTTTTGATGGCGTGAATCAGCCGAGCTGGGGTTGCAGGCGGCGCTTGAGCTGTTGGCGACGACGGGCTTGTTTAATCTGCAGGGCGCTGCGCCAGACCAGCACGGCGCTGGCGGTACCGACCAGCATGCCGGCCAGAACGTCCGACGGGAAATGCACGCCCAGCACCACGCGGCTCAGTGCCACGCTGGTGGCGAGAAGCCATGCGACAACAACCAGCCAGCGCTGATGTCTGCCCACGCCCAGGTTGACGCCCTGAGCCAGGGCAAAGGCGCCGGCGGCGTGCATGCTGGGAAAGCTGGCGCTGGCACCATGTGCTATCCACTGCATGCCCATGCCCAGTTGCGCCGGCCTGGGCATGGGGAGGCCCCAGCGAATCAGACGGCAGGTCACCCAGGCACATGCCATGGACAGCAAGGCCAGTTGCAGGCTGCGCCGCCAGCCCTTGCCAAGCGCCAGCATGGCGGCAATCACGGGCAGGGCGCACAGGCCGGGCAACCAGTTGGAGGCGAGGCGCGAGGCCTGAATCCACCACAGCGGGCTCTGGGTGTTGGCATTCAGAAAGTGAAATACGGGGGCATCGAAAAGCAGCATGAATGACCTTTGCGTGTGTGCTGAGCTCAGTCCTGGGCAAGCAGCTCGTCGGGAGAAAGGGCTGCATCCGCCGGTACCTGATGCGCCAGGCGGCGGGTGGTCAGCAGATCGCAAAACCAGCTTGCCGTCCAGCACAGCCAGGCGGTCCACAGCGTGTGGCTCATGAAGTGAGCGCCGCGCATCTGCTGCGCCAGGCCCAGGGAAAATCCGGCCACCAGGGCCGCGGCCAGCCACAGGCGCGCGGCACGCGGCAGATCGTGGCGCAGCGCGAAGTAGCCGCTGATGAAGGCAAAGCCCGCCGAGGCGTGACCGGCCGGAAAGCAGTGGCCGCCGCCGCCATCTATGACACCCCAGGCCCAGTGCGAGACATAGTGGCCTACACCGCCGAAGTCGGCGAGGTCCCAGGGGCAACTGGTCACGCTGATGCGTTTCATCAGCGCCATGATGATGAGCGAGACCAGTGCGCCCACCACCAGTTGTATCCGGCGTGGGTAAGACACTTTTCGCATCCAGCCGATAGGCCACCAGATCATCAGGCTCAGCCCCATGACGATGGCCCAGGCCAGTTTGCGCGCACCTTCATGGGCAATGTTGACCATGAACCAGTCGTTCTGCAGGGCAAAGCCCTGGCTGCTGCCAAACCAGTGCGCCATGGGCATGTCCAGGCTGCTCATGTCCCAGGCCAGTACGCAGCTCAGGGCAATGACAGTCCAGCTCAGCAGGGCTGGAGCGGAGGCTTGGCGAAGAGGCGGGAGGGGGAGCGAGGGGGCGGACGACTTCATGGCCGCCACAATAGAAAGCGCTTCTTAACAAGCGCTTAAGAGCAGGCTCAGCCCTGGGCCGCCCATGCGCTGCGCAGGCGCTTGAGATGCGGCACGACGCGCAGATGGCGGCGACGGCGCAGCTGGAAGGCAATATGCCAGACGATGAGCGCACCGCTAATGCCTACCAGCGCGCCGGCCATCAGATCGGACGCAAAGTGCACCCCCAGATGGACGCGGCTCCAGGCGATGCCGATGGCGGCTATCCAGGCCAGCCAGACCAGCGGCTTGCGGTGGCGGGTTGCGCCCAGGCTGAGGGCCATCGCCAGGGCAAAGGCTCCGCTGGCATGCAGGCTGGGAAAGCCGGCACGTCCGCCATGCTGAATCCATAGCGTGCCCAGATTGAGCTGGAACGGGCGCGGAGCCGGGAAGCCCCAGCGTATGAGTCTGGCGATCAGCCAGGCCGTGGCCATGGACAGCAGCAGCATCAACATGGTGCGGCGTGTTGCCGGTGAGCCGAACACCAGGGCGATGAGGACAAGAATGCCGCTGAGATTGGGCAACCAGGCCGAGAGTGCACGTGCCAGCTGGATGCTGAACCAGTGCGTCTGGGCATCGGCATTGAACAGCGCAAACAGAAATGGATCGAAGAAGAACATGAAGGCGCTGCGGCAGATTGCGGCAATAAAAGGTGGCCGATGTTAAAGCGAAATGCTGGCTTGCGGATGTCAAGCCCATGCGCAATCAGGGGAGGTGAGTGTCGGCGTTGACCAGCCAGTTGAGCGGATTGCGGATTGCCGCGCACAATGCGTGCATGCGAATTCTGGTGGTCGAAGACAACGAAGGCATTGCAGCAGGGCTGCGAACCAATCTCATGCAGCGCGGCTATGCGGTGGACGTGTGCGCCAGCGTGGCCGAGGCCTGGCATGCCCTGAGTGCCGAGCGCTTCGATGCCGTGTTGCTGGACCTGGGTTTGCCCGACGGTGATGGCAGCGAGGTCGTGCGCCGCCTGCGCCTGCAGACAGGACGGCCCGGTGTGCCGCAACTGCCCGATCCGGCCACGCCGGTGTTGATCCTCACGGCACGCGATCAGGTGCAGGACCGGGTCGCGGGGCTCAATCTGGGGGCCGATGACTATCTGGTCAAACCCTTTGACATGGACGAACTCGAGGCCCGCTTGCGCGCCATGATGCGCCGCGCGGCCGGTCAGGCATCGCCGGTGATCCGCCATGCGGATCTGGAGGTGGACCCGGCTGCCCGCACCATCCGGCAGGCGGGGCAGAAGGTGGAGGTTTCGCCGCGCGAATTTGCCGTGCTCTGGGCCTTGTTGCTGGCGCGCGGGCGGGTGCTGTCGCGCCCGCAAATCGAGGAGCATCTCTACAGCTGGGGCGATACGGTGGAGAGCAATGCCGTGGAGGTCTATGTCCACCATCTTCGCAAGAAGCTGGGCCAGAAGATCATTGTGACCATGCGCGGCGTGGGCTACTTCATGCCGCAGGAGCAGGAGTGAAGGCCATGCCGCAAACCGGCATGCGCCGCAGCTCGCTGCAGCTGAATCTGCTGGCCTGGATGTTGGGCGCGCTGGCGCTGGTCTGGGGCAGCTTCGTCATCTGGGGCTACCAGACCGGAGTGCACGAGGCCGATGAACTGACCGACGGACACTTGGCAGGAGTGGCTGCGCTGACCTTGAACTGGCATGTGCAGGACGATGTGCCGGTCGGACAGACCACGGCTGTCCAGCCGCCTGCAGGCCTGCACGCCCACGACTATCAGGAGTCGCTGAGCGTGGTGCTCTGGAATGCGCAAGGACTGCTGATCTCGCGCACCGGACAGGCGCCTTTGCCGGATTTCGACATCGAGCAGGGCTTTGCCACGATTGGTGCGGATGAACGCAAGGCCTGGCGCAGTTATACCCAGTGGAGCCACGACAAAACCGCCAAGGTCACGGTGATGATCGACCTGGCCGAGCGCGACAGTCTGGCCGACGACATCGCCATGCAGATGATAGAGCCGGGTTTCTGGCTGCTGCCGGTGATCGTGATTGCGCTGGGTGTGGCCATGCGCCGAGGCATGCGTCCTCTCAATCAGCTCACGCAACGCGTGGAGGCGCTGGATCTGAGTCGTGACCAGCGCTTGTCCGATGCCCATGTGCCGCGCGAGCTCTCGCCCATGGTCAGCTCGATCAACACCTTGCTCGACCGCCAGCAGGAGGCATTGGAGCGCGAGCGCAATCTGGCCAATGAAGTGGCCCATGAGCTGCGCACGCCGCTGGCCTCCATCGCTTTGCAGGCCCAGGCGCTGAAGTCGGAGGGGCAGACCGATACCGCTGCCATGCAGGCCGCGCTGCAGCGCATCGGCCGGGACGCCCTGCATGCCGGCCATGTGCTCGATCAGTTGCTGACCCTGGCCCGGGCTGGACGCGGCATGCTGGATGCCCCTTTGCAGACCGTGAACTGGGCTGATGTGGTGCGCAATGTGGCGGCGGCGCAGGCCCAGCATGCCTGGCAGCGTGAAGACATGATCTCCGTGGAGGCCCCGCAGGAGCTGCCAGTGCGCGGCAATGCGCTGCTGCTCGATTCGGCACTGCGCAATCTGGTGGAAAACGCCGTGCGTCACACGCCGACAGGCACGCAGATCGAGGTGCAGGCCGGCCTTGACAGCGTCCAGGAACGGGCCTGGGTGCAGGTCTGCGATGATGGCCGACGTGATGCCGCACCGGACCATGTGCCGCCCGTGGACAGCCTGCATCTGGGCCATGAAATCGTCAGCCGTGTCATGCAGGCCCATGGCGGGCGCTTCATGGTGGCCGAGGCGCCGCGAGGCTTCACCACCTGCTATCGCATGGAATTACCGCTAGCCGGTTAAAATACCCGGTTACTAAGCGGTTACCGAAGCGTGGCCGCTGGTCTTTCCCCGGGCCACAGCTGCAGTGCGGCGCACTGCAGTGATTCATCGCCGGGGGCGTTGCCTCTCAAAACTTTGAACGGAACCCACCATGCCTTTGATCTCGATGCGCGAAATGCTGGACCATGCTGCTGAAAACGGCTATGGCATCCCCGCCTTCAACGTGAACAACCTGGAGCAGGTCCAGGCCGTGATGTCGGCGGCTGACGAAGTCGGCGCGCCCGTGATCCTGCAGGCCAGCGCCGGTGCTCGCAAGTACGCCGGTGAGCCCTTCATCAAGCACCTGATCCAGGCGGCTGCCGAGATGTATCCCCACATCCCCCTGGTGATGCACCAGGACCACGGCACCACGCCTGAAGTCTGCCAGGGCGCGCTGAACCTGGGCTTCGGCTCGGTGATGATGGACGGCTCGCTGATGAGCGACGGCAAGACCCCTTCGTCCTTCGACTACAACGTGGACGTGACTCAGAAGGTGGTGGCCATGGCCCACCAGATCGGCGCCACCGTGGAAGGCGAGCTGGGCTGCCTGGGCAACCTGGAAACCGGCGAAGCTGGCGAAGAAGACGGCATCGGCGCCGAAGGCAAGCTGGACCACAGCCAGATGCTGACCGATCCCGAAGAAGCTGCCGTGTTCGTCAAGGCCACCCAGCTGGACGCACTGGCGATTGCCATCGGCACCAGCCACGGCGCCTACAAGTTCAGCCGCAAGCCCACAGGCGACATCCTGGCGATCTCGCGCGTCAAGGAAATCCACGCCCGCATCCCCAACACCCACCTGGTGATGCATGGCTCCTCCTCCGTGCCTCAGGAACTGCTGGCCATCATCAACCAGTACGGCGGCAAGATGAAGGAAACCTACGGCGTGCCCGTGGAAGAGATCCAGGAAGCCATCAAGTACGGCGTGCGCAAGATCAATATCGACACCGACATCCGTCTGGCGATGACCGGCGCCGTGCGCAAGTTCCTGGCCGAGAATCCCGACAAGTTCGACGCCCGCGAATGGCTCAAGCCTGCCCGCGAAGCGGCCAAGCAAGTCTGCAAGGCCCGCTACATCGAGTTCGGCTGCGAAGGCCAGGGCGCCAAGATCAAGGGCTATAGCCTGGAGCAAATGGCCAAGAAGTACGCCGCCGGCGATCTGGCCCAGCTGGTCAAGTAAACTCAGGTTTGATAGCTGTCAGCGCTTTACCAGTAAGCGCTGGAGGCTGGAAACACTCAAAGCCCGCGGCCTGGTGCCTGCGGGCTTTTTTCATGGGTTTTGACTTCTGTTACCAAGGTGACCCGGCTTGTTTCCTAGGGTTACTACAGTATCGAACGACCGTGCTTTTTATCACAATGGCCGGATCAGACGATAAGACACGGAGACAGAAGAATGAGTGACCGTCCTTGGCTGAATGCATATCCAGAGGGAGTTCCTGCGGACATCGATGCGTCGCAGTATCCATCGCTGGTGGCCTTGATGGAAGAGGCATTTGCCAAGCATGCCGACAAGGTGGCCTATTCCTTCATGGGCAAGGAGCTGACCTTCGCCCAGGTCGATGCGCAGAGCAAGCTCTTTGCCGCCTATCTGCAAAGCCTGGGGCTGCAGCGCGGCGACCGCGTGGCGCTGATGATGCCCAATATTCCCCAGTACCCGGTGGCCGTGGCCGGGGTGCTGCGTGCCGGCTATGTGCTGGTCAACGTCAACCCGCTCTACACGGCACGCGAGCTCGAGCATCAGCTCAAGGATTCGGGCGCCAAGGCCATCGTCATCATCGAGAACTTCGCCAAGACGCTGCAGGACGGCATGCATGGCAGCGCCGTGCAGCACATCGTGCTTTGCGCCATGGGCGACGAGCTGGGCCTGTTGAAGGGCATGCTGGTCAATTACGTGGTGCGCTCCGTCAAGAAGCTGGTGCCGCCCTTCAGTCTGCCCGGTGCCGTGCGCTTCAAGGACGCGCTGGCCAAGGGGCGTGGTGCGACCTTGAACGCACCGGTGCTCAAGGCCGACGATATGGCACTGCTGCAATACACGGGCGGCACCACAGGCGTGAGCAAGGGTGCCGTGCTGCTGCACAGGAACATCATTGCCAACGTGCTGCAGTCCGAAGCCTGGAACGAGCCGGCCATGAAGAAGGTGCCGGCAGGTGAGCAGCCCACCAGCATCTGCGCGCTGCCGCTCTATCACATCTTCGCGTTCACGGTGAACATGATGCTGGCCATGCGTACCGGCGGCAAGACTGTGCTGATCCCCAATCCGCGCGATCTCAAGGCCACGCTCAAGGAGCTGTCCAGGCACCGTTTCCACAGCTTTCCGGCCGTGAACACCTTGTTCAACGGACTGGCCAACCACCCCGACTTCGGCACCGTGGATTGGAGCCACCTCAAGGTCTCGGTGGGCGGCGGCATGGCCGTGCAGAGCGCGGTCGCCGAGCTGTGGCTCAAGAAAACCGGCTGCCCCATCTGCGAGGGTTACGGCCTCTCGGAGACCAGCCCCTCGGTGACCTGCAACCCGGTCACGGCCACGGCTTACTCGGGCACCATAGGTGTGCCCCTGCCCAGCACCTATGTGAAGCTGGTCGGCAGCGACGGCCAGGACGTGAGCGAGCCGGGTCTGCCCGGTGAAGTCGCCGTGCTGGGCCCGCAGGTCATGGCCGGTTACTGGCAGCGCCCCGACGAGACCGCCAAGGTCATGACGGCGGACGGCTACTTCCTCACCGGCGACATCGGCACCATGGACGAGCGCGGCTTTGTGAAGATCGTGGATCGCAAGAAAGACATGGTCATCGTCAGCGGCTTCAATGTCTACCCCAACGAGGTCGAGGACGTGGTCTCCAACTGCCCCGGCGTGCTGGAGTGCGCGGTGGTCGGCGTACCCGACGAAAAGTCCGGCGAGGCCATCAAGCTCGTCGTCGTCAAAAAAGATCCGGCATTGACGGAGCAGGCCATCCGCGACTACTGCCATGCCAATCTGACTGGCTACAAGCGTCCGCGCCACATCGTCTTTCGCACCGATCTGCCAAAGACTCCCGTGGGCAAGATCCTGCGCAGGGAGCTGCGCGACGCCTGAGAGTTTTTCATCTTGTCCTTCAAGGCGAGTTCACAGGAGCGCTTGGCGCTCCTTTTTTTATGCCTGTTTTCAGGCCCGTGCCTGTGTGGGCGGGGAAAAACGCCACACCGATACCTGTCTCCACCGCAGCAACAAGGAAATGTGCTTGTTGATATCGGGCAAGTCTTCTTATAATTGTTTCGCCAAATGAACCTGGTTTTATTAGTAAAACAAAAAGCAGGTCGCTTTTTGTGTTCACCAACGGTTTCAGGAGAGACATATGAGCGAGATCGCACAAGACAACAGCGCCCGTACTTGGGATCGCCCCGAAGGCTCCAGCTTTGAAGACTGGATGAGCACACGCATTGCGCGCTTTGCCACGCGCAAGTACGACTTCGATGCCCTGAAGTTCCAGGCCGACTTTGATCCCAAATACCGCCGCGGCCAGATGCGTTACATCGGCACGGGCGGCACGGGCGTGGCCTCCGACAGCAACACCATTCCGTCGGAAAACTTCACCTTCTCCACCATGGTGATTCCCGCCGGCCATGAAGGCCCTTCGCATCTGCACACCGATGTGGAAGAAGTGTTCTTCGTGATGCGCGGCAAGCTCAAGCTGGTGCTGGAAAAGGACGGCGAGCGTTTCGAGACCATCCTGACCGATCGCGATGTGGTTTCGGTGCCGCCCGGCGTGTACCGCGAAGAGATCAATGTCGGTGATGAAGATGCGCTGATGTGCGTGATGCTGGGCGCCAAAAAGCCTGTCACCCCGACCTATCCGCCCGAGCACCCTCTGGCCAAGATCAAGCGCTGAGCTTTGTCATGCACGAGGATTTGCTGTCGCTGAAACAACAGCTGCTGCAGACCGGTTTTCCCGAGCAGCTGGTGAAGCTTCCGCAGAAGGCCCAGGTCGCCTGGCGCGAGGCTGGCGATGCCAGCTCCGATTTTGCGGTGGTGCTGCTGCATGGCATCAGCTCCGGGGCTGCATCCTGGCTGGATGTGGCGCTGCAGCTGGGTGACAAGGCGCGCGTTCTGGCCTGGGATGCACCCGGCTATGGCGTGTCGACGCCGCTGGCCCAATCGGCGCCTGCCGATGCCGACTATGCGCAGGTGCTGGCCCAGTCACTGCTGGTGCTCGGTGTGCGGCGCTGCCTGCTGGTCGGCCATTCCCTGGGCGCCCTGATGGCGGCCAGGCTGGCAGTCACGGCGGCCCCCGGGCTGGTCGAGCAACTGGTGCTCATCAGCCCGGCGGGCGGCTACGGCGCCCCAGCCAAGGCCGAGCAGCAGGCCAAGGTACGCGAGGGCCGCCTGGCGGCTCTGGCCGAGAAGGGCGTCGCCGGTCTGGCGGCCGTTATCGATCAGCGCCTGGTGTCCTCCGAGGCTCCTGAAGCCGTGCGTGCATGGGTGCGCTGGAATACGGCGCGCATGCAGCCGCAGGGCTATGCGCAGGCGGTCGAGCTGCTTTGCGGCAGCGATCTGGCACAGGCACGGGGCAGGCTTGGCATGCCGGTCGAGGTTTGGGTCGGCGAGCACGATGTGGTGACTACACCTGCAGCTTGCAAGTCCTGGTCCGAACTGCTGGGCGCGCACTACGGTACGCTTGCGGCTGCCGGTCATGCTTCACCCGTGGAACAACCAATGGAGGTCGCGCATAGGCTGGCATCTTTGTTGAACCAAAGCTATTGCCCCAATACCAGCTGATTGCTATGAGCGAAACCTCCGAGATTTCAACCAACGAACAAGACCGTTACACCGTGCCCGCTCTGGACCGAGGACTGCGCCTGCTGGCCTGCTTTGGCCCGGCGCAACCGGTCTGGAGCGCACCCGAGCTGGCGCGCAGCCTCGAGCTGCCGCGCTCCACGGTGTTTCGCATGTTGACCACGCTTGAAAACTCGGGGTATCTGCAGCGCAGCGGCACCGAATACCGGCTCGGTCTGGCCGTGCTGCGCCTGGGCTATGACTACCTGTCCACTCAGCCGCTGGCGCAACTGGCCGAGCCTGTGCTGCAGGCCTTGTGCGATGAGCTGGGCATGACCAGCAATCTTGCATTGCGCGACGGCACTTCCGTGGTCTATGTGGCACGCGTCACTCCGTCCGGAGCATTCCAGGGCGCTGTGCGCGTGGGTTCGCGTCTGCCGGCGCATGCGACGGTGCTGGGACGAGCCCTGTTGCATGACATGGACGGCGCGCAGCTGCGCTCGGTGTTTGGTGGCGAGGAACTGCCCCAGTTCTCCGAGAGCACGCCGCGCAATATCGACGAGCTGCTGCGCCTGCTGGCCGAGGATCGCGAGCGTGGCTATGCCATGGGCGAGGGCTTTTACGAGCCTGGCGTTTCGAGTATTGCAGCGCCGGTGCGCGCCGCAGACGGGCGGGTGGTTGCGGGGTTGGCCATGGCCATTCCGTTTACCGAGCTGGGGCCCGAAAAAACCCAGCTCTGGGTGCAGAAGGTGCAGCAGGCGGCAGAGACTCTGTCCGCTCATTTGCGCCAGCAGCACCCGGACCATTTGCGCTGACCCCGATCACGCCGGGCCAGCGCATTTTTCAGGAGGCTAGAGATGAAAAATATTGCTTTGATTGGCTGCGGCGCGATTGGCTCCAGTGTGCTGGAGCTTTTGAGCGGAGATACCCGGTTGCAGGTGGGCTGGGTACTGGTTCCCGAGATCACGCCAGCCGTGCGCGAGACGGCTGCCCGCCTGGCGCCACAGGCGCAACTGCTGCAGGCCCTGCCCGGCGATGCGGTGCCGGATCTTCTCGTGGAATGCGCGGGTCATGCAGCCATCGAGGAGCATGTGCTGCCGGCGCTTGCGCGTGGCATTCCTGCGGTCATCGCATCCATAGGTGCCTTGAGCGCACCGGGCATGGCCGATCGCGTACAGGCTGCGGCCGAGGCCGGCAAGACGCAGGCCCAGCTGTTGTCGGGCGCCATCGGTGGCATTGATGCCCTGGCTGCGGCGCGTGTCGGCGGCCTGGAGACGGTGCTCTACACGGGCCGCAAGCCACCCAAGGCATGGAGCGGCACCCCGGCCGAGCAGGTCTGCGATCTGGACGGCCTGACCGAGGCCTTCTGCATTTTCGAGGGCTCGGCGCGCGAGGCCGCACAGCTCTATCCCAAGAATGCCAATGTAGCGGCCACGCTGTCGCTGGCGGGCCTGGGCCTGGACAAGACCATGGTGCGTCTGTTTGCCGATCCTGCCGTTCAGGAGAACGTGCACCAGGTCGAGGCGCGGGGTGCTTTCGGCGCCATGGAACTGACCATGCGCGGCAAGCCGCTGGCGGCCAACCCCAAGACATCGGCGCTGACCGTGTACAGCGTGGTGCGCGCCGTGCTCAACAACGTGGCTTCCCTGGCCATCTAACCCGGTACTGACCCGCTCCAGCCATGTGCCGTGCCGGTGGTATCGGTCTTGCTTACGTTTGTAAAAGTGCGCGCAAGCACCGCCCATCTGAGCATGGCATTCATGGTGTCAGGTCTTTGCCCGCCGGCCTTTGCGCTGCATCAAGCCTGATGCGCATCGGCATTTAGCCTTTTTGAAATTTCCGTTCTCCCAGGAGACAAGACCATGCAACGTTCCGCCTTCCTCAAGTCCTGCCTGGCGCTGGCCTGCACCGCTGCGCTCCCCGCCGCCATGTCCCCGGCCTTCGCTGCCAGTGCCGCCGAACAGCTGTCCAGCGGTCAGTTCACCATCATTGCGCCGTTCCCCGCCGGCGGCGCGGTGGACATCCTGTCCCGCATCCTGGCCACGGGCCTGACTGAGGAGTACAAGCAGGCCTCCATCGTCGACAACCGCCCCGGTGCCAACGGCAATATCGGCATCGACATGGTCAAGCGCGCCAAGCCCGATGGCCATACCTTGCTGGTCGTGCCTCAGGGCAATCTGACCATCAATTCCACGCTGATGCCCAAGCTGCCCTACAACGTGTTCGGCGACTTCGTGCCCGTGGCCTCCATGGGGCGTGCGGCCAATGTCATCGTCGTCAATCCCCAGGTTCCGGCCAAGACCATCCAGGAGCTGGTGGCACTGTCCAAGGCCAAGCCCAACTCCATCAGCTATGCCTCGCCCGGCGTGGGCTCCAGCCTGCACCTGGCCGGCGAGTTGTTCAAGGACAAGTCGGGTGCCGACATCATGCACGTGGCCTACAAGGGCTCGGGGCAGGGCCTGAACGATGCCCTGGGCGGCACCATCCCCATGCTGATCGCCAACATGCCCACCGTGCTGCCCCATGTGCAGTCGGGCAAGCTGCGCGCCCTGGCCGTGACCGATGCCACGCGCTCGAGCTTCCTGCCCAATGTGCCGACACTGGCCGAGGCTGGTGTTCCGGGTATTGCCGTTTCGTCCTGGTATGGCGTGCTGGCTCCGAAGAACACACCGCCCGAAGTGGTCAAGCAGCTGGCCGAGGACATCGACAAGGTCATGAAGACCCAGGCCGCGCAGAACCAGCTCAAGGCGCAGGGCATGACCCCCTGGGTGGTCAAGGGCGATGCCTTTGGCGAGCTGATCCGCAAGGAGACCGCGCTGTGGGCGCCCGTGGTCAAGAGCCACAATATCGTGGCGCAGTAAACCATCATGCTCTAATCGCGCCTCTTGCGCTTCCCACAAAAGCGGCCCAGTGCCGCTTTTGTGCTTTCACCAGGGCCTAGAGGCCCATGTTCGGAGTATCCCCATCCATGACGCTTGCCATTCTCAGCGCTCTTGCCGAAGAACAACACGGCCTGGTCGACGCCATGCAGGACATGCAATGCCTGCGCCATGCCGGGCGCGATTTCTGGCTGGGCCGGCTGCATGGCCACGAGGTGGTGTGCGCGTTGTCGGGCATCGGCAAGGTGGCCGCAGCCACCACCACCGCCGCGCTGATCGAGCGCTTTGGCGTGCGCGGCATTCTGTTCACCGGCGTGGCTGGCGGCATCGGCGCGGACGTGAACGTGGGCGATGTGGTGATCGCGCGGACTTTCCTGCAGCATGACATGGATGCCTCGCCGATCTTTCCGCGCTGGCAATTGCCCGGCTACGGCTGCAGCACCCTGGCCTGCGACGAGGCGGCGACGGACCGGTTGGCGCAGGCCGCAGACTCGGCGCTGCGCTCCGGTATCGTGGCTTCGTATGTTTCGGCCCGCGTGCATCAGGGCCTGATTGCCAGCGGCGATCAGTTTGTCAGCTCGCGCCAGGCCAGCGCACAGCTCAGAGCCGATCTGGAGGCAGCCGGCCATGCCGTGCTGGCCGTGGAGATGGAGGGCGCTGCCGTGGCCCAGACCTGCCTGGATTACGGCACGCCGTTTACCGCAATGCGCACCATCTCGGACCGGGCGGACGACAGCGCCCATGTGGATTTTTCGGATTTCGTGCGCACCGTGGCAAGCCGCTACGCGCAACGCGTGGTGCTGGATTTTCTGCGCCTGACGCCCGCGAAGAAGCAGGCTGTTTGCTAATCTTTTGATAGCTGTAAACGATTGATAAATATTATTTTTTTTGGTGTTTTAAGCCTGAAATTATTCATTGATGGTCGCTATAAGCTATTGATATTGATGACTTCGATCCAGCCTGCCGACAACTGCATACTGGATACCTTCTGTTGCCCCGTTTTCCTTTCAACCGCGCTTGTCGCGGTTTTTTTACGCCCGTATGTCGCTGTGGTGTGCTGACTACGGGTTTTTCCGGGTATTGACTCAAAAGAAGCTCACTAAACTGCAGTCTTGTTTCAAGAAAAAAGTGTCATTTCATATTTGAAACAAACAAGGTTTAAGATGACCCTCAACACCATGCCTTCCACCAGTCAGCTCGCTGGGCGCCGGATCCTTGTGACCGGCGCTGCCCGCGGCCTGGGTTTTGCTTTTGCTCAGACGCTGTGCCAACAGGGGGCACAGCTCGTCTTGGCCGATCTGCGCGCCGAATTGCTGAGCGAAGCCGTAGCCAGGCTGCGCGCCATGGGCTTCGAGGCTCACGGCGTCGCCTTTGATGCCAGCAACCCGGCTTCCATAGAACAGTGCGCACAGCAGGCCGTGCAGACCCTGGGCGGCCTCGACGGTCTGGTCAACAACGCGGCCGTGACGGACTCCGGCGGCAAGGGCATGGACGACATCGCCCTGGAAAAGTGGGATCAGGTGATGAACGTCAATGTGCGTGGCGTCTGGCTGATGACCCGTGCCTGCCGTGCTGCGCTCAAGGACAGCGGGCGCGGTGCCATCGTCAACCTGGCTTCCGACACTGCCATGTGGGGTGCGCCCAACCTGATGGCCTATGTGGCCAGCAAGGGCGCCGTGATGGCCATGACGCGCTCCATGGCGCGCGAGCTGGGCGCGGATGCCATCACCATCAATGCCGTGGCTCCGGGTCTGGTGCTGGTCGAGGCCACCGAGTACGTGCCCGAGCATCGCCACCGCCTCTACATCGACCAGCGCGCGCTGCAGCGCGAGCAAGGTCCCGAGGATGTCTCGGGTGCCGTGTCCTATCTGCTGTCGGACGGTGCGCGCTTTGTGACGGGCCAGGTTCTGCCCGTCAACGGCGGCTTCGTCATGAACTGAAAAATGAAGAGCCCCCTGAGTCGCTGCGCGCCTTCCCGTTGCACGGCGCCCCCCAAAGGGGGACGACACCCTTGGTGCGGGGCGGCCCTTCCTCGGTGTCCCCAGCTTCTGGCTACGCCTGCAACGAATTGAGGAGTTGGAGATGTCAGGTTCTTCCCCATCCGATAGTGCGACCGACAGCGTCGTCGACGGCGGCTCCGACAAGTACATGGTGCCCGCGCTGGAGCGCGGTCTGCGCCTGCTGCAGGAGTTCGGCCGCGGCAATGCCACGCTGGGCGCGCCTGAGCTGGCGCGCCGCCTGCAGCTGCCGCGCGCCACGGTGTTCCGCATGCTCAACACGCTGGAGAGCATGGGCTTTCTGCAGCGCGCCGAGGGCGGCAACGACTACCGGCTGGGCCTGTCCGTGCTGCGTCTGGGCTTCGAGTTCCTGTCCTCCATGGACCTGACCGAGCTGGGCCAGCCCGTGATCGCGCGGCTGTGCGAGGAAATCCGCTTCCCCTGCAACATCGTGGTGCGCGACGGCCGCTCCATCGTCTATGTGGCCAAGGTCACGCCGCCGACGCCGCTGACCAGCTCGGTGCGCGTGGGTACGCGGCTGCCTGCCCATGCCACGCTGCTGGGTCGCATCCTGCTGGCCGATCTCTCGCTGCCCGAGCTGCGTGCCCTCTATCCCGAAGAGCATCTGGAAGGCCATTCGCCCAATACGCCCAGGACCGTGGTCGAGCTCTTCGACCTGGTTCAGTCCGATCGCGAGCGTGGCCATGTGGCCGGTGCCGGTTTCTACGAAAGCTCGATCTCCACCATCGCCGCGCCCGTGCGCGACCACAGCGGCCGCGTCATCGCGGCCCTGGGCGTGACCCTGGCCTCGGCCCAGATCGACCCCGAGCGCCAGACGGAGCTGGTGCCGCGTGTCTGCGCGGCGGCCGACGAACTGTCGGAGCTGCTCAACTACCGGCCGCAGTCCAGCGCGCAGGTTCTGTCCATCACTTCAAGGCGCGCAGGAGGCGGCCATGCATGATTTCAAACTCGACGCCACGGCCGTCGTCACCGGCGGTTCTTCGGGCATAGGCCTGGCCACCGTGGAGCTGCTGCTGGCCCAGGGAGCCCGCGTGGCCCTGTGCGGCCGCAACCCCGAGCGTCTGGAGCAGGCCGTCAAGCAGCTGCTGGAGCGCCACCCCGAGGCCGGCGCGCGCCTGTTCGCCCAGGCTTGCGACGTGCTTGATGCCGAGCAGGTGCAGCAGTTTGCGCGCGCCAGCGAAGCGGCGCTGGGCCCGGCCTCCATTCTCATCAACAACGCCGGTCAGGGCCGTGTCTCGACCTTCGAGAACACCAGCGATGAAGCCTGGACCGAGGAGCTGCACCTGAAGTTCTTCTCGGTGCTGCATCCCACGCGCGCCTTTCTGCCCCAGCTCGAGCGCGGCAGCGAGCCGGCAATTGTCTGCGTGAACTCGCTGCTGGCCTCCCAGCCCGAGCCCCACATGGTCGCGACCTCGGCGGCGCGCGCCGGCCTCAAGAACCTGGTGCGCTCCATGGCCACCGAGTTCGCGCCCAAGGGCGTGCGCGTCAACGGCATCCTGGTAGGCCTGATCGAGTCCGGCCAGTGGCGCCGCCGTTTCGAGGCCCGCGAGGACCGCAGCCAGAGCTGGGAGCAGTGGAGTGCCGAGCTGGCCCGCAAGAAGTCCATTCCGCTGGGCCGCCTGGGATCACCCGCTGAAGCCGCCCGCGCCATTTTCTATCTCGCCACGCCGTTGTCGTCATACACGACCGGCAGCCATATCGATGTTTCCGGAGGCCTTTCCCGCCATGCCTAACGCAACCCAAATCACCGTCGGCGCCGTCATTGCCGAATTCCTCGAGCACTGCGACGTGAAGGCCGCCTTCGGGGTGATCTCCATTCACAACATGCCCATCCTCGACGCGATGTTTGCACGCGGCAAGCTGCGCTTTGTGATGGCACGCGGCGAGGCCGGCGCGGGCAATATGGCCGACGCCTGCGCGCGTTCCACCTCCAGCCTGGGCGTGTGCATCACCAGCACCGGCCCGGCTTCGGGCAATATCGCCGGCAGCCTGGTGGAAGCCTATACGGCCGGCACGCCGCTCTTGCACATCACGGGCCAGATCGAGACCCAGTACCTGGACAAGAAGCTGTCGTACATCCACGAGGCGCCGGATCAGCTGACCATGCTGAAGTCCGTCTCCAAGGCCGCTTTCCGCGTGCTGAGCGCCGAGACCTGCCTGTCCACGCTCAAGGCCGCGGTGCAGACCGCGATGACCGCCCCCACGGGCCCGGTCAGTGTGGAGATCCCCATCGACATCCAGCAGGCGCTGATAGACATGCCCGCTGACCTGTCGCCGCTGCCGGTGGCTGTGCTGGCACCCAGCGAGACCGCGCTCGACGCACTGGCCGAGCAACTGGCCAAGGCCAGGCGCCCGCTGCTGTGGCTGGGCGGCGGCGCCCGCCATGCCGGCGCTGCGGTGCAGCGCCTGAAGGCCCTGGGCTTCGGTATCGTGAGCACCGGCCAGGGCCGCGGCATCGTGCCCGAGGACGATCCCGCATCGCTGGGCGCCTACAACATCCAGAAGCCCGTCGAGGCCTTCTACCAGCGCTGTGATGCCATGCTGGCCGTGGGAACGCGGCTGCGCAGCAACGAGACGCTGAAGTACGAACTCAAGCTGCCGCGCCCGCTGCTGCGCATCGATGTGGACGCCGCCCAGCAAGGCCGCTGCTATATGGATGACGGCTTTGTCTGCGGCGACTCGGCTCTGGCCCTGAACGGTCTGGCCGACCGCCTGGAAGCGCGCGGTTACAAGGCTGATCCCGAGCTGCTGGCCGATCTGCGCCAGGTGCACGACGAAGTCGTGGCCACCATGCGCGACGGCCTGGGGCCCTACAGCGCCCTGGTGCAGCAGCTGCAGCAGGCTGTGGGCCGCAACTTCAACTGGGTGCGCGACGTGACCGTCTCCAACAGCACCTGGGGCAACCGCGAGCTGCGTTTCTTTGAGCCCAACGCCGGCGTGCACGCCACGGGCGGCGGCATCGGCATGGGCATGCCCATGGCCATCGGTGCAGCCATCGGCGCGGCCGAAAGCGGCTCGGGCCGCAAGACCCTGGGCCTGGCCGGCGACGGCGGCTTCATCCTGAACCTGGGCGAGCTCGCCACTCTGGTGCAGGAAGAGTGCGACACCATGATCGTGCTGATGAACGACCAGCGCTATGGCGTGATCCAGAACATCCAGGACGCCTCTTACGGCGGCCGCCGCTGCTATGTGGAGCTGCACACGCCCGACTACGCCCAGCTGTGCGCGTCCATCAAGCTGCCCCATGCCCGCGTGAGCCATCTCGACGAGCTGCCCGCTGTGCTTGAAGGCGCCTGGGGCAAGAAGGGGCCCTTTCTGCTCGAGATCGACATGCGCGCCATCGGCAGCTTCAAGACCACGTTCTCGGGCCCTCCGGTGAACAAGCTGGACCAGATCCCTGCCACCACCAAGGCTCAGTGAGGAGTTTCACCATGTCCAAGCTAGAACTGCTCCCCATCAATATCGCCGGCGAATGGCGCCTGGGCGGCGGTGACGAATCCGCCACGCTGTACCCCGCGACCGGCGAGGTGGTGGGCCGCCTGCGCGCCCCCAGCCTGGCCGATGTGCAAGAGGCCATAGAGAAGGCCGACCACGCCTTCCGCACCAGCGGCTGGGCCCAGAAGAAGCCCCATGAGCGCGCCGCTGTGTTGCACCGCGTGGCCCAGCTGATCCGCGAACGCGCTGAGCCCTTGGCCCAGCTGCAGCGCCTCGATAACGGCAAGCCCATCAGCGAGACGCGCGCTCTGGTGGCCAGCGCCGCCGGCACCTTCCAGTTCTTCGCGGCGGCCTGCGAGACCATGGAAGAGACCATCACGCCCTCGCGTGGCGACTTCATGACCATGAGCGTCTACGAGCCCATGGGCGTGGTCGCGGCCATCACGCCGTGGAACTCGCCTATCGCCAGCGAGGCGCAAAAGCTCGCCCCCGCGCTGGCGGCCGGCAACGCGGTGGTCGTCAAGCCTGCCGAAGCCACGCCGCTGCTGGCGCTGGAGCTGGCGAAGATCTGCGAGGAAGCGGGTGTTCCGAAGGGCATCGTCAGCGTGCTGCCCGGCCGAGGCTCGGTGATCGGCGACGCCATCACCAAGCACCCGCTGGTCAAGCGCGTATCGTTCACCGGCGGCACATCCACCGGCAAGCACATCGCCCGCATCGCGGCCGACAAGATGATGCCCGTCTCTCTGGAGCTGGGCGGCAAGTCGGCCACCATGGTGCTGGAAGACGCCGACCTTGACCACGCCGTCAACGGCGTGCTCTACGGCATCTTCAGCTCCTCGGGCGAATCCTGCATAGCGGGCTCGCGCCTGTTCGTGGCGCGCAAGCTCTATGGCGACTTCATGGAGCGCTTGACCGCCAAGGCCGCCGCGCTTCGCGTGGGCGACCCGGCCGACGAACGCACCCAGATGGGCCCGCTGATCACCGCCAAGCACCGCGAATCCATAGAGAGCTATGTGCAGCTTGGCCTGTCCGAAGGCGGTCAGCTGCGCACCGGCGGCCATCGCCCGGAGGGAGCGCTGTACGAGTGCGGCTACTACTACCGCCCGACCATCCTCGAAGGTGTGAGCAATAACGACCAGATCTGCCAGCAGGAGATCTTCGGCCCCGTGCTCGTGGCCATGCCCTTCGATGACGAAGAGGCCTTGCTCGAGCAGGCCAACGACAGCGTCTACGCGCTGGCCGCCGGCATCTGGACGCGCGACTACAAGGCCGCGTGGCGCATCGGCCGCGCGGTGCAGGCCGGCACCGTGTGGATCAACACCTACAAGCAGTTCTCCATCTCCACGCCCTTCGGTGGCTGGCGCGACAGCGGCCTGGGCCGTGAAAAAGGCCGTCTGGGCATACAGCAGTACATGGAGCAGAAAAGCATGTACTGGGGCCTGAACGCAAACCCCCTAGCCTGGGCCAACTAAGGAAAAATCATGAGCGTACTGGGCATTGACGAAATCAGCTACGGCGCCGACGACCTGGCGGCTTGCCGCCAGTTCTTCCTGGACTGGGGCCTGAGCCTCGCCGAAGAGCAGGCCGACCGGCTGGTGTTTGAAACCCTGAACGGCTGCCGCGTGATTGTGGCCGCCACCGGCCACCCCGGCCTGCCGCCCGCCATCGAGGCCGGCCCCACGCTGCGCGAGGTGGTCTGGGGCGTGGAAAGCGAAGCTGACCTGGCGCTCTACGAAGGCCGTATTGCACAGCTACCGGGCTTTGTGAAGCAGGGTGGCCCGAACGGCGGACGTATCGGCTGCACCGACCCCAACGGCCTGGCCGTGCGCCTGCAGCTCACGCAAAAGCGCGATGTGCAGATGCAAAGCGCCGAGTACAACACCTGGGACCGCAAGGGCCGCATCAACCAGGCCAGCCCGGCCTATGAGCGCGCCCAGCCCATCGAGGTCGGCCATGTGGTGTTCTTCGTCAAGGACGTGCAGGCCTGCGAGCGCTTCTATGTGGAGAACTTCGGCTTTGCGGCCTCGGACCGCTATCCCGAGCGTGGCGCTTTTCTGCGCACCGCGCCCGATGGCGGACACCACGACATCTTTTTGCTGCAGCGCCCCGACAAGCATGCGGGCCTGAACCATGTGGCCTTCACCGTGCGCGACATCCACGAAGTCTTTGGCGGCGGCATGCATATCTCGCGCTGCGGCTGGGACACCCAGCTCGGCCCGGGTCGCCATCCCGTGTCCTCGGCCTATTTCTGGTACTTCAAGAATCCGGCCGGCGCCCTGGTCGAGTACTACGCCGACGAGGACCAGCTGACTGCCGACTGGCAGCCGCGCGAGTTCGAGCCCGGTCCGACGGTGTTTGCCGAATGGGCCATCGACGGCGGCATTGACGGCAACACCCGACGCCAGAAGGGCGCGGGCGCCGCCGACGGCAAGTTCCTGACCGACAAGAAGCATTAAGAGGCATTGGCAGCATCGGCTGGCCGGCATCCCTCCCACCACGATTCCACAACCCCACGGGCTATTCCATGAAGAACATTCGTCGCCAGGTAGTTATCTCTGCTGCATTGCTGGCTGCAGCCCAGATGTCCGGTTCCGCGCTGGCGCAAGCCTATCCGAGCAAGCCCATCACCATCGTCGTGGCCTATCCGGCCGGCGGCGATACCGATGCCATGGCGCGCCTGTATGCAGAGAAGCTGGGCCAGCGACTCGGCCAGCCCGTGGTGGTGGACAACCGGCCCGGTGCCAGCGGCACCATCGGCACCGTGCATGTGGCCAAGGCCGCGCCCGACGGCTACACCTTGCTGCTGGCGCCCAATACCTTTGCCATCGCCCAGTTCGTGCTCAAGACCAACGCGGGTTCGAGCTATGACGTGCTCGGCGGCTTCACGCCCATCGTGCAGACCAGCGTGCAGCCCATGTTCGTGGCTGCCAGCCAGGGATCGGGCATCAAGGATATCAAGACCCTGGCGAGCCAGGGCAAGCGCGACGGCCTGACCTATGCCAGCCCGGGCAGCGGCTCGCCCATGCACATCCTGGGCGAGATGTTCAACAAGGCCGCTGGCACCAAGCTGTCCCACATTCCCTACAAAGGCGTGGCGCCCGCAGTCAACGATCTGATCGGCGGCCATGTTCCCACGACCTTCATGACCTGGGGCCCCATCGCGCCCTACGCAGGCGGCAAGGTCAATGTGCTGGCCGTGGCCGATGCCCAGCGCAGCCCGTTGGCACCGAATGTGCCCACGCTGGCCGAGCAGGGCGTCAAGGATGTGGAAGTGTCGGCCTGGCAAGGCCTGTTCGGTCCCAAGGGCATGAAGCCCGAGACCGTCAAGCTGCTGAACACCCATCTCAATGAAATTCTGAAGATGCCCGATGTGGTCAGCAAGATGGCTGCCTTCGGCGCCCTGCCTGCGGGCGGCGAGCCGGCACGTCTGGAAAAGACCAGCGCTGCCGACTACAACCGCTTCGGCAAGCTCATCAAGGACCTGGATATCCGGGCTGATTGAATGACCTACCCCCTGAGTCGCTTCGCGCCTTCCCGTTGCACGGCGCCCGACACCCTCGGTGCGGGGCGGCGTGGCCGGCCCAGGCCCTTCCTCGGTGTCCCTGAGGTCGGGCCGCGCCAGTTTCACGCGATACGGGTGGCACGCAGCGCTCCGGGCAATGAAACCGAACCACGATTCAAGACAGTTTTCGAAGGAGAGAACCATGGCCGCTGATCGATATCTCGAGCCGCATCAGGCGCGCGAGCGCGCCTCCACCCTGTTTGAAGACCTGCTGGGCGACTCCATTGAGCGCGCCTTCGGCGAGGGCGTGCAGACGCTGCCCGAGCTGGTGGCCTACATCAACCGCAGCGGCCCTGCCGGCGAGAACGGCGAGCCCTGGACCGAAGTCAGCTTTCAGGCGCTGATGGCCCGTCTGGGCTATTGAGACAGAACAGGACAGGAGTACCCCATGAACGTACAAACCATCACCATCGATCCGGTGGACCGTCTGCTCAATACGGGTCTGAAGAACCTCTGGTATGCGGTCTGCCCTTCGGATTTCGTCAAGACCGAGCCTGTCTCGCTGCGCCGCTTCGGCCGCAAGATCGCGCTGTGGCGCGATGCTGCCGGCCAGGTCCATGCGCTCGAAGACCATTGCCCGCATCGTGGCGCGCCGCTGTCCCAGGGCGTGATCCTGGGCGACCGCCTGGCCTGCCCCTACCACGGCGTGGAAGTGCGCTGTGACGGCACGGTGACCAAGGTGCCCGGCAGTCCCGGCTGCAAGCTCGAAGGCTCGCGCGCAGCGCTGGCCTTCCATGTGCGCGAGATGCACGGCGCGATCTTCCTCTACAACAGCGACAAGCATGTGGACGAGGCTCCCGATTTCAGCCTGCCCGAGGAGCTGAGCTCTCCCGAGTACTCGAACTTCCTGTGCTATGCCGAGTGGCGCAGCGACTACCGCTACGCGCTGGACAACGTCATGGACCCCATGCACGGCACCTTTCTGCACAAGCAGTCGCACTCCATGGCCGAGGGCGACAGCAAGGCCAGCTTCCAGGTGCGTGACACCGATCACGGCTTCGTGTTCGAGAAGGTCGGCCAGCGCGGCGTGAACTTTGACTGGACCGAATACGGCGAAACCGGCGCGCAGTGGATGCGCCTGGAGATTCCCTATCCCAAGACCGGCGGCCCCGGCGGCAACTTCGCCATCGTCGCCTGCGTCACGCCCATCAGCTCCGACCTGTGCGCCGTGTTCTTCTGGCGTGCACGCAAGGTGCAGGGCTGGATGCGCGACACTTGGCGCTTCCTCTACCGCAACCGCCTCGAGGCGCGCCACTGGGCCGTGCTGGAGCAGGACCGCATCATGATGGAGCAGATGGAAGCCGACGCCAATGAGCGCGAGAACCTCTACCAGCATGACATCGGCCTGGTGCGCCTGCGCCGTCACCTGCGTCGTCAGGCCCAGGAACAGATCGACGAAGGCATCGCATCATGAGCAACAGCTTGCAGGCCTTTGTGCACACGCTGCGCTTCGAGGCCCAGGACACCATCAGCGTGGAGCTGCGCCCGGTCGATGGCGGCGAGTTCCCGGCCTTCACGGCCGGCTCGCATATCGACCTGCACCTGCCCAACGGGCTGGTGCGCAGCTATTCCCTGTCCAACGACAGCAGCGAGCGCCACCGCTACGTGGTCGGCGTGCTGCGCGATCGCGCCAGCCGCGGCGGCTCGCGCTGCGTGCACGAGTCGCTGCGCGTGGGCATGCCCATCACCATCTCCGAGCCGCGCAACCACTTCGCGCTCGACGAGGCGGCGACGCATTCGGTGCTGGTGGCCGGCGGCATAGGCATCACGCCCATGCTGTGCATGGCACGCCGGCTCAAGGCCCTGGGGCATTCATTCGAGATGCTGTACTTTGCGCGCGAGCGCAAGAGCGCGGCCTTTCTGGCCGAGCTGCAGGCCCTGGGCATGCCGCTGCATCTGCACTTCGATGCGGAAGCGGGCGGACCGCCCGACCTGAAGGCATTGCTGGCGCAGCGCGCACCCGACGCGGGCCTGCACCACTATTCCTGCGGCCCGACGCCCATGCTCGACGCTTTCGAGAAGTTCTGCGCCGAGCTCGGCCATGCCAACGCCCACATCGAGCGCTTCACGCCGGTGGAGGTCAAGGCATCGTCCGATGCGCGCAGCAACTACACGGTGGAGCTCAAGCGCAGCGGCCGCTTCATCGAGATCACGCCCGAGAAATCCCTGCTGGACACGCTGCTGGACGCCGGTGTCGATGTGGACCACAGCTGCTGCGAAGGGGTCTGCGGCTCCTGCGAGACCCGCGTGCTGGAAGGTGTGCCCGACCACCGCGACTCGGTGCTCAGCCCCAAGGAGCGCGCCGGCAACAAGGTCATGATGGTCTGCGTCTCCGGCTGCAAGAGCGAGCGCCTGGTCCTGGATATCTGAGCCGCTGCATCAGATCTGCGAAACACCACCACCCCTAGAGGAGACAAACCATGAAATCCATCCATACGCCGGCCCTCGGCGTGGCGCTAGCCTGCCTGGCGTCCTTGCCCGGTGCTGCTTCGGCACAGTCCAAGGTCGAGCTTTTCGGCGTCGTCGACGTCGGCGTTGCCCATCTGGGCGGCTCGGGAGCCTCCAAGACCGGTCTTTCCACAGGCGGTGCCAACATCAGCCGCCTGGGCTTTCGAGGCACAGAGGACCTGGGCGGCGGCCTGAAGGCGGGATTCTGGCTCGAGGCCGGCCTGGATGTGGACAGCGGCGCCGGCAAGGCCACGGGCGGCGGCCTGAACTTCAACCGCCGCTCCACCGTCAGCCTGATGGGCAACTGGGGCGAGGTGCGCTTGGGACGCGATGATTCGGCCACCTTTCTGAATACGCTGATCTTCGACCCCTTCCTGACCAACGGCGTTGGCGGCACGGGTGCCTTCACCATGCTGGGCATTCCGGGCATCCCCTCGACTGGCGGTGCGCCCATACAGATCAGCAACGCCGTGAGCTATTTCCTGCCCCAGAACCTGGGCGGCTTCTACGGTCAGGCCCAGCTGGCATTCGGCGAGCAGCCCAGCGGCGCGCCCAACAAGCGCGAGGGCGACTATCGCGGCCTGCGCCTGGGTTATCGCCAGGGCGCTTTCAATGGTGCGCTGGCCACGGGCCGGCTCTACGGCAACACCCGCGACACCAATCTGACGGCGAACAATGTGGGCCTGTCCTACGACTTCGGCGTGGCCAAGCCCATGCTGCTGTGGGCCTCGGAAAAGCGTGGCTCCACCAAGATCACGGCCGTGCAGCTGGGCGTGACCGCTCCCGTGGGCAATGGCGAGGCCCGTGCCTCCTTCGGCCACTACAACCTGTCCGGCAGCAATGCGGACTGGAACAAGATCAGCGTGGGCTATGGCTACAACCTCTCCAAGCGCACACAGGTCTACGGCACCTATGCCTTCCTGAAGAACAAGGGCTCGGCAGCGAAGTCCATCGGCGTGCAGGGGCTGAGCGCTCCCGGCACCACGCCGGGCGGCAACTCCAATGGCCTGGAACTGGGCATCCGCCACTTCTTCTGATCCTGCCCCGTCGGGCCGGCATCGGTCGGCCTCGGGGTGTCGGCGGCATCACTGCCGTCGTACCGCGCGCCCGCCAGGACGTGCGCCCTGGCGGGGCCGGCGGGTGCCGGTCCCGGCTTTTCTCTCTCAACGCTAGCCGGACTCCTATCATGAAAGACTCACGCTCGTTGCGCTGGTGGGGCGTGGTCACGCTGTTCGTGATCGTCGCCATTTCCTACGTGGATCGGATCAATATCTCGGTCCTCATCACCGATCACGACTTTCTGTCGCACATCGGCCTCACCCCTGACGACCGAACGCGCCAGGGCCTGCTGGCCACGGCCTTCATGGTCGGTTACGGTGTTTCGTCTTTTGTGCTCACGCCGTTCTGTGCGGCGTTGTTCGGCGTGCGCCGCAGCCTTTTCGCGGGGCTGCTGCTGTGGGGTGTGGTGACCTTTCTGTCGCCGGCCATGAACAGCTACGGGCTGCTGCTGGCATCGCGCATTCTGCTGGGTGTGTCCGAGGGACCGCTGTTCTCGCTGGCAGGCAGCTACATCAAGGCGCATTTCGAGAGCCGCGAGAACGGCAAACCCAACTCCCTGGTCAATATGGGCACCGGGCTGGGCCTGGCGGTGGGCTATCCCTTCGTCGGCTACCTGGTCGTGGGCCACAACTGGGAGACCTCGTTCCATGTGCTGGGCCTGATCAACGTGTTGCTGGGCGTTCCGCTGGTCTGGGCCTTTGTGCGCATGCCCAAGGTGGAGACCGGCATGCCCAAGCCTCAGTCGGTGGGCGAGGCCGTGGGCCAGGTCGGCCAGATCGTGCGCGGTGCCATGCACACGCGCTATCTGTGGTTGATCACCATTCTCACGGCGGCCTTTCTGTCCTATCTCTGGGGCAGCAGCAACTGGCTGCCCGCCTATCTCAAGGAGTCGCGCGGCTTTTCCATGCGCGAGATGGGCTGGCTGGCTTCGCTGCCGCAATATGCGAGCGTGGCGGCGGTCTTCGTCGGAGGCATGATCATCGACCGCATCGCGCGCCGCCAGGTGCCGCTGATCTTTGTTTTCGGCAGCCTCGGCGTGGCGATCGCCGTGTGGCTGGCCATCCATATGGAAGACCGCTATGCAGCGGCCTATTGCCTGATTGCCGCCAACTTCTGCTGGGGACTGATGAGCCCGGCCATTCCGAGCACCGTGCAGCACTGCGCGCGGCCCGAGCATGTGGCCAGCGCCTATGGCGTGGTCAACGGCGCGGGCAGCCTGGTCGCGGGCTTCATGCCGGCCATCATGGGTGCGGTGATAGGTGCGCTGTCGGCCCGCGGCGGCGTGGCGGCGGGATTCTTTGCAGGCTTCGCGGCGCTGATAGGCACGCAGGTGATCGTGATGCTGTGCGGCATCGTGCTCTGGGTGCGCGAGCGCGGTGAGGGTAGTGCAGCGTAAGCTACCCTCAACCTATTCAGTGGAAGCAGTCTCAGATCATCCTGACTTATGCATCTGTGATGCTGCTCAGACGATAGCTTCTGCAGTGCAGTGACCTTGTCTCTGCGACCTGTGGATTTTCAGTCCTGGGCCTGCGCTTGACTTCATCCCATGCGTGCATGGGGCAGGGCTGAGGTGGACTGCGTCAATGCACTTGGTCCTTGGTGCTGGCAGACTGGAACTGCGGTAATGAGCGATGACGAACATCGCATTCAGCGCGTCCGCGACCATGTGGAACAAGCGCGCGAACTCATCGAACTGGGATGCAAGAGGCAGTCCCGTCGGCATGCGACCGGGACCAGCGCAAAGCTGCCTCCATGAGCGGTTTGTGTTCCATACAACGATCACCTGTGCATCCTGACCCTGGCGCAGCGTCAGCGTGGCCCGGCGCCGGGTTTGACCGCAGCGCCGGGCAGTAACTGAGGGCGGTGCTTCTGCCGCTGCGGGGCCATAGTCGTGAGCGGACCGCTGCCTGGATGCAACGGGAGGGCGGTGGCGATCTCGGCGAGGTATCCAGGAGAACCCTATTGCATAACGCCTAAGAACTACTTAGTCTTCGTTTCCGAATATTCCAAATATATTTACAGTCTATTTAAAGACGAGGTATTTCACCGCTCATCTGGATTCCGTGCGCTGATGCAGCGTGCGTTATCCCAAAAAACGGTTTCGTGCAACGGACTTGCGCGGAACTGAAGGCGGTGTTCTTAGGTGGTTTTTTACAAGGGTAGTTTTATGGAAACGAACATCTTTACCGGCACCATTCCTGCACTCATGACTCCATGCACCGCACAAGGCACGCCAGATTACGACGCGCTGGTCGCCATGGGCAAAGAGCTCATGGCCGCAGGCATGAGCGCTGTTGTGTATTGCGGATCCATGGGGGATTGGCCTCTTCTCACGGCAGAGCAACGCCAAGAGGGCGTGGCCAGGCTGGTGGCCGCAGGTATCCCGACCATTGTGGGGACCGGCGCGGTGAACTCGAAAGAAGCCGTGGCTCATGCCGCCCACGCTGCGAAAGTGGGAGCACAGGGGTTGATGGTGATTCCTCGGGTGTTGTCGCGCGGCACTTCCCTGGCTGCGCAGAAAGCCCACTTCACTGCTATTTTGGAAGCCGCCCCGAAGCTGCCGGCCGTGATCTACAACAGCCCACACTACGGCTTTGCAACTCGCGCCGACATGTTCTTTGAGCTGCGCGCCAAGTACTCCAACCTGATCGGCTTCAAGGAGTTCGGTGGTGCAGAAGGCCTGCGCTATGCCGCAGAGCACATCACCTCGAAAGACAACGACGTCACATTGATGGCGGGTGTCGACACCCAGGTGTTCTATGGTTTTGTGAATTGCGGTGCGACGGGTTGCATTACGGGCATTGGCAATGCACTACCCAAGGAAGTTCTGCTCCTGGTTGAGCTGAGCAAAAAAGCAGCCCTGGGAGATGTCGTTGCTCGGCGTCAAGCCCAGGAGTTGGATGCTGCACTGGCTGTGCTGTCGTCCTTTGACGAAGGCACGGATCTGGTTCTGTACTACAAGCACCTGCTGGTCCTCAACGGCAAGAAGGAGTACACGCTGCACTTCAATGCAAGCGATGTATTGACCGACTCACAACGCCGGTATGCCGAATCCCAGTATCAACTCTTTCGCAACTGGTATGCCGCCTGGTCCAAGGGTCTGAGTCATTGATCCAGCGTGAGTCAGCTCCCCGTGGGGAGCTTTTTTTGGGGCATCGATCCAGATCGGAAGCTTGCATCTTCCAGGAACCAGGGTTAGCAGTTTCGCCGGGTTTCCAGGCAAACACCTATTGGATCAATTGAAAGAACTTCTAATATATTTAATATATTTTTGAGATGTATTCAATCTTCTGCGCCTCATTTCGTCAAATCTAAAGAACCTATATGGACGATACAACCCGACCCGCTACCGCCATCAAGCAGCCGCCATGGATTGTGCGCTGGGTGCTGGATGCCTCTGATGCGCTGCTGCGCATAGAACGGTGGTTGCTCACCTTCGCGATGTGTTTTCTGACCGCACTCATTTTGCTCAATGTGGTGACACGCTACAGCGGCATGCCGCTGTACTGGGTGGATGAAGCGGCGGTGTACACCGTGGTCTGGCTCACCTTCATCGGTGCTTCGGTCATGACGCGCCTGCGACTGGATTTTGCAGTGACGATGCTCACCGATAAGCTGAGTCCTCGCAACGCGCGGCGTGCCAAGGTGATTGCCACGGTCGGAGTGCTGTTTTTTTCTTTGGCGCTCTTTGCGATGTGCTGGCGTTGGATGGATCCCATTGGTATTGCCAGCAAGGGGTTTGATGCCAAGGAATACGCGGCGGAGTCGTTTAACTTTCTCTATACCGAACACACCCAGACGCTGGAGTGGCCGGTCTGGGTGCTGCAACTGATCATGCCGATCTTCGCAGTCTGTATGAGCCTGCATGCACTTGCCAACCTGTTGGAAGACATGAGCCTCGCACCCAAGCGCCAGCACCCTGGCTTTGCGGCAACCAACCCGGACGCGGTGAACTGACATGCTGACCTCCATTTTCTTCATCGCAATCATGATGGTGGGTGTTCCCATCGGCCTCTGTCTTTGCCTTTCGGGGATTTTTTATATCTACAACACCGAGAACACGGTGTTGCTGCAGTCCTTTCCTTCCCAGATGTTCGGGGGGGTGGACAGCTATGGCCTGATCGCCATACCGCTATTTATCTTGATCGGTGAGGTCATGAACAGCGGCGGCATTACACGCCGACTGGTGGACTTGTCGATGGCTTTTGTGGGCTCCATCAAGGGCGGGCTTGCCTATGTGAATATCCTGGCCAACATGCTGGTGTCATCCATCATTGGCTCCGCAACGGCGCAGGTGGCCATCATGTCGCAGGTGATGGTGCCGGAGATGGAGAAGCAAGGCTATGACAAGACCTTTGCTGCAGGCCTGACCGTGTATGGCGGCATGTTGGGTCCGATCATTCCGCCGTCGGTGATGTTTGTGGTCTACAGCGTGCTGGCCCAGGTCGCGGTGGGCGATATGCTGATCGCAGGCATATTGCCAGGTGTTCTGTTGACGGTGCTGTTCTTTGCAGTCATTGCCTGTATGGGCGTGATCTACAACTATCCACGCAGCCCCAAGCGAACCTTGCTCGAACGGGCCAAGACCGTGCTGGTTTCCAGCCCGACATTGTTGATTCCGCTGGTCATCGTGGGTTCCATCCTCACCGGCTTCGCCAACCCCACGGAGGCTGCCGCTGTGGGCGCGATCAGCGCAGTGTTGGTCGGTCGCTATGTGACCCGTGAATTCAAATACTCAGACCTGGGCGCGATCATGCTGCGTTCGGGCATCTACTCGGCCATCGTGCTGTTTCTGGTTGCAGCAGCGGCAGTGTTCTCGTGGTTGTTGATATACGGCAAGGTGCCTCAGATGGTCGCTGCCTGGGTGCAGACCGTGGCGCATGACCCGATTACCTTCCTGCTGCTGGTCAACGTGATTTTGCTGGTCATTGGCACGGTGATCGACGGCATTCCAGGCTTGATCATGACCGCGCCGATTCTTCTGCCCATCGCCACCGAGATCTACCACATCGATCCCCGCCACTTTGGAGTGGTGATCGTCATCAACCTGGTGCTGGGATTGATGACGCCGCCGGTGGGGCTGAGCTTCTTCGTGGCTGCAGCGGTCACTGGTGCCAAGCCGGGTCCCATGTTCGTCGTCACGTTGCCATTCTTCATCATCAGTTGCGTGGCACTTGTCATGCTCTCGCTGTTCCCCAGCTTGTCGTTGGGTCTGCTGAACTGATCCGATTCTTCGCCCTGCTTCGCCTTTCCCTCTACGGAGTTTTTCATGACACTCAATCGACGCCACTTTCTTCAGACCACGGCTGTTGCCGCTGCTCCACTGGCCTTTGTGACGCCTTCGCGTGCGGCTGCGGCCAAGGAACTGCGCTTAGGCGTCATCACGCCTGCTGGGCATTCGTGGAATCGCGCGGCGGTGCAGTTTGGAGAAGCTTTGGCGAAAGAAACCAATGGCAGGCTCAAGGTGACCGTCTTTCATTCGGGTCAATTGGGTAATGAGTCGGCCATGATGCAGCAGCTGCAATCGGGTGCGCTGGACATGGGGTGGATTCAGGCGGCAGAGCTGGGAACGCGTGTTCCGAGCGTAGCCTTGATCAACGCGCCATATCTTGTCCGATCCACTGCTGCTGTAGCGAAGCTGGTCAAGACGCCTGCAGCCTTGAAATTGCTGGATGTGCTGCCGCGCGAAACCGGCTGCATCGGTTTGGGCTGGGGCATCACAGGCATGCGTGTGGTGTTCTCGAACAAGGAGATCAAGACGCCCAATGACCTCAAGGGTATGAAGCTGCGTATTAATCCGACGCCGGTTTACCGTGACTTCTACCAGTATTTCGGGGCAGCGCCGACTCCCATTCCCACACCAGCGGTGTTCGATGCCATGACCAATGGACAAGTGGATGGGCTCGAGGCGGATATAGAGCTCTCTTGGAGCCAGCGCTTTGACAAGGTGTCGAAACTGATGATGCCCATGAACGCGCTGTTCATGCCTGTGGCACCACTGTTCTCGGGTCGTATCTGGGCTACGCTGGATGGGAAGGACCGTGACCTGATTCGCCAATTGACCAGCCAAGCCTTGGACGGCCAGATCAACGATATCGTGACGACAGAGGTTGGCCTGCTGGAGAAACTCAAGAAGGAGTCGATTGTCATTCGCGATATCAATGCCTTTGACAATAAGCCTGCGATTGATGCCTTCGACAAGATCTGGCTGCCCAAAGCGCCTCAGATTGCAGAACTGCGCGCGGTGGGAGCCAAGCTCTGATTGATGATCAGGGGGCGCCGATTGGGAGGCGCCATGAATATGCACAGCAGGCCGCCCCCCCTGGGAGCGGTCTGCTGTTTAGCTTTCGATAATGCGTCTGGCAAAAGCTTCCAGATAGTCCATCAGGCGGTTGGCGCCGGTAATGGCGGCCGCTTCATCCCCGGTAGAGATACCCTGAGCCAGCTCCAGATGAGCAAGTGCGCCTTCAAGGATATCGCCTTCATGCTGGTAGGCATACCAAAAACGTCTGCACTGCACGATCAGAGGCGTGACGCTTTTGACTGCTGAACGGTTGCGGCTGGCAGTATGGATGATGGCATCGAGCGCATGATCCTCATGCATGTACTCTTCCAGGTTGCCGCGCTTGGCTGCAGCGACCATCTGCTTGGCACATTGGAGGATATCTTTGCGCTGCTGCACCGAGGCTCGCCGGGCAGCGCAAGCCGCCAACAGATTCTCCAGAACCCTGCGTGTCTGGATGACGTCCAGGTGCTCTGCCAGATCGATGTTGGAAACCAGTAGTCCGCGGCGCGGCTGCTGGACGATCAAGTCGATGGAGATCATGCGCAGCAATGCCTCGCGCACAGGCGTCCGGCCCATGCCAGTGCGCTCTGCCAGCTCCGCCTCCACGATGGGACTTCCAGGCTCAAGCTGCATGGTCGACAGCATGGTTTCAATGGCGTCGTAGGCAAGGTCTGCAGCACGGCGCTTCACCGTAGGCAAAGTCTTGGTTTTTGTGGCAGCGGCTTTTACACGTGCAGCTGGAGATTTCTTGGAAGTTGGCATCAAAAAAGCGTGCTGTCGCCATCGTGTCGCAAGAGCAGAGATGGCGGGGTTTTGATTATATTGATCCGATATTTAGAATACATCATGGGCTTGGCGCTTGGTGCAGCCTGTGACAAAACTCTTCATCTGGATCCTTCCTCCTCAGCAGAGGCATGCGAGCATGTTCTCATGAGCCTAGTTCAACAGCTGCTGGATGTCACGCAGCAAGGGCTCGGGGATCTGCACATATCCATTGGCTAGACTGCGGCCTCTTGCAGTAAAGCGGCGTTGGGAAGGCAGGCGCGCCCCTTGGCCGGTAATACTCTCGAACAGCTTTTCAGCACGTTGACGCTCTTCGATGAAATTGCCCGGGCTGAAAAATTGGGGATCAAATGCGATAACGATTTCGCCATGACACGGGGTTGCACCGGCACCATCGTCGATGCGCAGGGACTCAGCACTGGTCATGTCGCCAATCAATGGCCCGGCCAGCAGCTCGATCATGGTCGACAGGGCCGAACCTTTGTAGCCGCCAAAAGTCAGCATGGCGCCTTGTTGGAGTACGGTTGTGGCATCGGTACTTGGGGCGCCTTCGGCGTCGACCCCCCAGCCTTCGGGCAGTGCGCGACCGCTTCTTTGGTAGAGCTCAATTTCACCGCGGGCCACTTCGCTGGTCGCAAAGTCAAAAATGTAGGGGTGAGCACCGACCCTGGGCCAACCAAAGGCGATCGGGTTGGTTCCGAAAACAGGTCGGCTTCCGCCCGCAGGGGCCACCCAGGAATGGCTGGGAGTCATGGCTAGGGCCGCAACGCCATGCTCGACCAAGGCTTCGATTTCGGGCCACAGGGCTGAGAAGTGATAGCAGTTGTTGATGGCCAAGGCTGCGATCCCGGTTGTCCGGACCTTCTCGAGCAGTACTTTGCTGCCCACCTCGAAAGCGAGTTGTGAGAAGCCGCGCTGTGCATCGACGGCGACGACGCCAGGTCCGCGGTCGCTGATGATGGGTATGGCATCGCGCACGACAGCGCCATGCTGAAGCGTGCGAGCGCACGATAGAACCCGGTGCATGCCATGCGAATGGCACTCGTCGCGCTCTCCCGCTGTGATCACGCGCGCAATGGCTTGCGCATGTTCAGCAGACAGGCCGAGGTGAGTAAATACGCGATAGGCCAGGTTGTGCACCTCATCCAGCGTCAGTGCAGTGTGGCCTGGTTTCGATGCGGTTGTTTGAGCACTTTGGCCAGGGTGGTTCAGGTCGATGTTTGGCATGAGTTCCATGGCGTGCTCCTGTGCTTGGTTATGGACTGCTTGTTGACGTGCCCTGGTTGCGCTGAATGGCAAAGAAGCCTGTCAAGATTGGTGGAAAATTTTCCAAGGATAATTTAAATATATTAACAAGATACTTTATGATTTTCAAAGGCGCTCATATTCCTGACGAGATCGTGCGTTATCCAGGCGTTGCTTGCACTTCCTGGTCGGCTGGAGCTCTGCCATTCCGATCCATAAACACATTAGGAGACAAAGATGCAAATTACTGGCGAAATGCTTATCGGCGCGAGTTCGGTGCGCGGTACAGAAAGACAGCAGCAAGCGTTCGATCCCCGCATGGATCAATTCATCGCAACGCCCACGTTCGGTATGGGAGGGCAGGCCGAAGTGGACCGGGCTGCCCAGTTGGCGGCGCAGGCATTTGATCCCTACCGTCAGCTGTCGCTTGCCAAGCGTGCAGAATTTCTGGAGCTGATTGCCGACAACATCATGGCTTTGGGCGATGCCCTGATCGAGCGCGCCATGGCCGAAAGCGGCCTGCCGCTGGTGCGCCTGCAAGGCGAGCGTGGGCGCACGGTTGGACAGTTGCGGCTGTTTGCCAAGGTGGTGCGCGATGGCCGTTTTATGAGCCCCGCCATCGACCACGCACAGCCCGAGCGCACGCCGCTGCCACGTGCCGACCTGCGCCTGGCCAAGATGGCACTGGGCCCGGTGGCGGTGTTCGGTGCGAGCAATTTCCCGCTGGCGTTCTCGGTGGCAGGGGGCGATACGGCGTCGGCCTTGGCTGCAGGTGCCCCTGTGGTCGTCAAGGCCCACAGCGCCCATCTAGGCACTTCCGAAATGGTGGGTCGAGCGATTCAGAAAGCGGTCAGAGATTTGGGGTTGCCCGAAGGGGTGTTTTCCCTGCTGATGGGCGCCGGGCGCAAGCTGGGTGAAGCATTGGTAGCACATCCTGCCATCAAGGCCGTTGGCTTTACCGGATCGCGCCAGGGAGGGCTTGCGTTGATGCGCATCGCCAACGCACGCCCGGAACCCATTCCCGTCTACGCGGAGATGAGCAGCATCAACCCGGTGTTTCTGATGCCGGCCGCCCTGGCCGCGCGTGCAGAGTCGATAGGGCGCGGTTTTGCCGATTCGCTGACGATGGGGGCGGGGCAGTTCTGCACCAATCCTGGGATGGTGGTGGTCATTGGTGACCGCAATGTGCAGCGCTTCATCGATGCCGCAAGCCAGGCGCTTGCCACCAAGCCGGCCCAGACCATGCTGACGCCGGGCATTCACCAGGCCTTTGATGCCGGCGTTGCCAAGGTTGGTGGTGCGGAAGGTGTGGAGAAAGTTGCACAGGGGCAGCCTGCGGATGGACTGCACAATGCTGCGCAGGCCGCGCTGTATGTGACGGATGTGCAGCGCCTGTTGTCATCGCCTGTGCTGCAGGAGGAGATGTTTGGCCCGGCCTCTATTGTCATTCGGGCCAAAAACTTCGATGAGGTTCTCCAACTGGCTGAGCAACTGGAGGGCCAACTGACAGTGACGCTGCAGATCGATCCCGCAGACTATGCCGACGCGCAGCGCCTCATCCCCGTGCTGGAGCGCAAGGCGGGGCGCATCTTGGCCAATGGTTTTCCGACCGGAGTCGAGGTATGCCACGCCATGGTGCATGGAGGTCCTTTCCCATCCACGTCCAACGCTATGTTCACTTCTGTGGGCGCCAGCGCCATTGACCGCTTCCTACGCCCGGTGTGTTATCAGGATTTGCCGGATGTGCTGCTCCCAGCGGCTGTACAGCAAGCGAACCCACAGGGACTTGCCCGAGTGATCAATGGCGATCTAGAGGCGCGTTGACTAGTGGCAAGCGCGCTCTGCTGTTTCAAGGAGAGGGCGCTTGCCTGTGTCGATGTGTGAGCGACCAGCTGTGCCGGGCATGTGTTATTTCAACCAGCCGCGTTTGCGAAAGTACAGCATGGGGCCGACGGCGCTCAGAATCATCAGGGCGACCACGTAGCCGTAGCCGAATTCCCACTCCAGCTCGGGCATGAACCTGAAGTTCATGCCGTAGACGCTGGCAATCAGCGTGGGAGGCAGCAGAGCCACGCTGGCCACCGAGAAGATCTTGATGATCTTGTTCTGATTGATGTTGATGAAGCCGACCGTGGCGTCCATCAGGAAGTTGATCTTGTCGAACAGAAAGGCCGTGTGACTGTCCAGCGACTCGATGTCGCGCAGAATCTGGCGTGCCTCCTCGAACTGCTCGGCGTTGAGCATCTTGGAGCGCATCAGAAAGCTCACGGCGCGGCGCGTGTCCATGACGTTGCGGCGGATGCGGCCGTTCAAGTCTTCCTGGCGGGCAATGGCACCCAGCACTTCCTTGGCCATCTCGTCGGTCACATCGCCGGACAGCACCATCTTGCTGGCTTTTTCCAGGTCGTCGTAAATGCGCTCCAGCGTGTCGGCAGAGTACTCGGCATCGGCGTCAAACAGCTTGAGCAGAACGTCCTTGGCATCGTCGATCAAGCCGGGCGCACGGCGCGCTCGCATGCGCAGCAGGCGAAAGACAGGCACATCCTCGTCGTGGATGGAGAACAGCACGCCATGGCTGCGCAGCGCTGCGTTGTGCTGGTTGACGATGAAGGCCACGCGCACCGAGCGGGGGTCTTCATCGTCGTCGATCAGAAAGTCGCTGCGGATATGCAGCTCGCCGTTGTCTTCTTCGTAAAAACGCGCCGATTCCTCGATGTCGTCGTCCATCGCATCCTCAGGGATGGACAGCTCATAGTGCTGCTTGATCCAGCGCTTTTCTTCGAGGGTTGGCGACTCCAGATCGACCCAGACGGGGCGAAAGCGTTCCAGGTCTGCCAGGGACTCGATTTCTTCCTGAACGAGTCGACCATTGGCTAGCGTAAAGATGTTGAGCATCAGCTCACTCCCGGTTGTTCTTGAGGTTCTGCAGGGATCAGGGCGCTTTCAACCCCCACAGTCTGTACCGGGAGCTGAAAGCTACCAACTAGGGTAGGTTTCCACGGATGTCTTTCAGTAATTCGAAGCCAGTGATTATGCTACGTTGCACTGCAGCATGTCGCGTGCGGCATAGTTGGGCAAGTGGGTAAGCGGGGCTTGTCGCCCGCCTGTCACAGCCCCTTGGTAAACGCGTCGGCCTGCACCAGATCGGCCCAGGCACCGGCCTTGGCCTGCGGCGCACGCAGCAGATAGTTGGGGTCGTAGGTCACCACTGTGGGCACGCCCGCAATGTGGTGCGGCTCGGCCCGCAGCCGGCCCAGCGCGTCATGTCGGCCCAGCACGGCGCGTGCACTGGCCAGGCCCAGAACCAGCACGCAGTCGGGGCGCAGCTCGCGCAGCAGAGCCTCCAGGGCGGGTTGCAGCGCCTGGGCATGGCTGAGGTCGGCATCGGGTGGCGCGCGGTGCAGGGCGGCGCTGAAGACACGCGGCTTTTCCTGCAGTCCGAGGGCACGCAGCATATTGTCCAGCAGCTTGGCGGCATCACCCTGCAGCGCCGTCTGGGCGCTGTCGGCGGCAGGCCTTTGCGCCGGGCTCAGCAGAGGCGGGTTGGCGGCAGGCTCCAGCAGGATCAGCCAGCCGCCTTGCTCGGCGCTGTGCACATGCTGCGGCGCATGGGGGTAGACCAGCTGGGCAGGACTGATGGTCCAGCCCAGGCCTGGCTCGCCGGCCGGGCCTGCGGCGGGTTGCTGCACAAACTGACGAGGCTCGTGCGCCCGGTGACCGGACAGATTCTGGGGCGGTGGGCTGGCTGGCCTGGCGGTCTGGGCGGGCGGTTGAACCGGTGCCGGCGCTGCCTCGGCCGCAGGTGCAGCGGCCTGAGCCATTGGCGGGCTTACGGGGGCGGGCGGCGCCGTGCGCATCGCCGGTGCCGCGACGGACTCCGCGACCGGTGATGGTGCGGCGGCGACTGCAGCGACAGCAGCAGTTGCTGCTGGTTCCACGGGGTCGGGCAGCCAGACGGTGATGCCCATGGCTTCCAGCATGGCCCGCTGGCGGGCATCCAGGTTCAGGGCCATAGTTTCAGACTCATGAGCACCGCATGTTCGCGCGGGCCGTTGGGGTTGGGATAGTAGTTCTTGCGCAGGCCGACTTCGGCAAAGCCGTGCCTGAGGTAGACCTCGCGGGCGCGGGCATTGCTTTCGCGCACTTCCAGCCAGATCCATTGGGCATTCTGCTGCCGTGACCATAGAGCCAGCGCATCGAGCAGCACGCGAGCCCAGCCCTGGCGCTGGCAGGCCGGGTTGACGGTGATATTGAGCAGATGCACCTCGTCCAGCGCCTGCATGGCGACAAAGTAGCCCAGCAACTGATGATCGGCATCGACCAGCAGCTGTATCTGGTAGCCGGCCACCATGGCATCCTGGAAGTTGCCGCGCGTCCAGGGATGGGCATAGGCCTGCTCCTCGATCGGGAGCAGGGTGTCCAGCCAGAGCGCGGACAGCGGCTCGAAATGCACCAGGGATGCCGCGTCCTGGGCGCTGGCGTCGGCGGCGAGTGTGGAGCTGCTGGGCAAGGTCATTGGGCGCTTATCGGGAGGCGATGCCGGTTGCATCGGGTGTGAGGGCTGCGGCGGCCTTTTCGGCTTCGCGCTCGGCCGTGGTTTTTGCCACTTTATCGCGGATATAGCGCGGCAGCGCCTCTTCGGCCGGTACCGCGCAGCCTTTTGCCAACAGTGCCGGTGCCAGGCGCAGCATGGCCGTGGCTGTGGGCATGGCGTGCACATGGCGGGCCTTGGGCGCCAGCAGTTCGGGGTAGACGGGCTGGGCATTGCCCGCCACGGCATGGCCGGCTGCAGCCTGCAAAGCCTCGGGGGCGCAGAGGCCGAAGTCCTCGGGCTCGATCCACTGGCCGTCCACATAGCGGAAGGGGGCGTGATAGACCTCGTGCATGCGCGCGTCGAGCACGGCCTCGACCTCGGTGCAGCCATGCAGATGACGGGCCTCTTCGGCCACTGTGAGCAGCGAGTCCACGGGCAGCACGGGAAACTTGGCGGCAAACGCCAGACCCTGGGTGATGGCGCAGGCCGTGCGCAGGCCCGTGAAGGAGCCGGGGCCGCGCCCGAAGGCAATGGCGTCCAGCTGCGCGAAACTCAGCCCCGCATCCTTCATGAGCTGGCGTATCGCCGGCAGCAACTGGGCCGACGACTGCTGCGCGCCAGGCCCGCTGTGCTGCCAGATGGCATCGCCACGCTGGACGGCAACAAACAGGGTATCGGTACTGGTGTCGATGGCGAGAAGATTCATGTTCGGCGGGGCGTCAGCCGCAGGCGGGCTGGAGCGCAATACGGGCTGCACTGGGCTGCAACAGACGGCAGCATAGCCCTGCATTATCGGACGCCCGCCGCCAGCTTGCCGCGGGCGCTGCCAATGCCCGGCATGGGCGAAGCCCGGCGTAGACTCTGGCCCCATGCTGCAGACCCCCTTCTTTCTTCGCAAGACCCTGAGCGCGCTGGGCGCATCGTTGCTGGCGCTGCTGGCCCAGCCCACGCTGGCGCAGTCTCCGCCTGCCGACACCCGCATTCCCGCCGCCGTGGACGCGGCGCTGCAACGCGCCAAGATTCCGCGCGACGCCGTATCGCTGCTGGTGATGAATGTGGATGGAAAATCGCCACCGAGCCTGGCCTGGCGCACGCACCAGGCCATGAATCCTGCCTCGGTCATGAAGCTGGTCACCACCTATGCGGCGCTAGACCAACTGGGCCCGGCCTATGTCTGGCGCACGCCCGTCTATCTGGGCGGTCCGGTGGTCGATGGCGCCTTGCGCGGCAATCTCTACATCCAGGGTCAGGGCGACCCCAAGCTGGTGCTGGAACGCCTGTGGCTGATGCTGCGCCGCCTGCAAGGCATGGGCATCAAGGTCATCGTGGGCGATATCGTGCTGGACCGCAGCGCCTTTCAGCTGCCCACGCATGATGCGGCGGTATTCGACAACGAGCCCTGGCGGCCCTATAACGCCTCGCCCGATGCGCTGCTGATCAACTACAAGGCCGTGGCGCTGAATATTGCTCCTGATGCAGGAGCGGGTATCGCTCGTATTCAATACGATCCACCGATGTTTGGTATGGAAAACCAGCAGATAGTTGCGCTGGCTGCTCCTACTTCTGATTGCGGCGATTGGCGCAGCAAGATGCAACTGGACATGAACAATCCGCAGCGCATCGCCTTCAATGGCAGCTATCCGGCAAGCTGCGGCGACAAGAGCTGGTCCATCGCACCGGCGCAGCCCGAGCGCTTTGCAGCCAAGGCCATAGAAGGCATGTGGCGTGAGCTGGGCGGCAAGCTCACCGGCGCCGTGCGCGACGGCAGCGTGCCCCAGGGCCTGCAGCCGGCCTTCCAGCTGGAGTCTCCGGCACTGTCCGAAGTGGTGCGCGACATCAACAAATACAGCAACAACATCATGGCCCAGCATGTGCTGCTCACGCTGGGCATGCAGCGCACCGGCGTGGCCAGCTTCGACTCCGCCAGGCAGTCGCTGGCGCAGTGGTGGGCCGCGCGCTGGGGCAATGCAGAGCAGCCCGTGGTGGACAACGGCGCAGGCCTGAGCCGCAATGCCAGCATCACGGCCAGCGGCCTTGGGCAGATGCTGCAGAACGCCTGGGTCTCGCCCGTGATGCCCGAGTTCGTCTCCTCCATGCCCATTGTCGGCGTGGACGGCACGCTGCGGCGCAGCAAGAGCCGGTTTGCGGGCGCCGCCCACCTCAAGACCGGCAGCTTGCGCGACTCGGCCGCGTTGGCCGGCTATGTTGACGGTGCCAGCGGCCAGCGCTATGTGCTGGTGGCCATGGCCAACCATGCCAATGCGGCCGCGGCACGCACGGCCTGGGATGCACTGGTGGACTGGACGGCGGCCCAGTAGCCGCCCGGGGCGGCGCTCCATCACCGCTACATCGCCGCCCTTTGCCCGCCTCGACAAACCGGACCCTGGTCCGGTTTTTTTGTTGGGTGACAGGCTGATGACCCGCTTATTGGGCGTTGGATTTTTGTCCGACCATCGGTAATTGCCCGATAACAACGCGGGGATGAGTGTCGCTAGGATGACGCTGAGGAAAAAAGCACGACCGTGCGATTCACAACACCTCAGGAGAACTTCATCTTGGCAAGCAAACTCAAACTCTTGGCGGCTGCAATGGCAACGGTGGGCCTGTTGGCGGCCTGCGGTGGCGGAGGCGGCGCCGATACCACTCCCAAGGCCAAGGTCACCTCGGTCAAGGTCATGGGCGACAGCCTCTCGGACAGCGGCACTTTTGGCTTCAAGTTCACGGTACAAGGCTCGGCGCCCACCGGCGCTGGCTCGACCATGATCTGGCCCGAGCGCATTGCCGACCAGTTCAGCCAGAGCTTGTGCGCACACTTTCGTGCCGGTGACGAAAATCTCACGACCTATCAGGAAGTCGCCACCTGTACCAACTATGCAGTGGGTGGTGGCCGCGTGAATCCGCTGGATGCGCCGACATCGCCCAAGTCGGTACTGGTTCAGATCCAGGCCGCATCCAAGGCAGGCTTCAGTAGCAATGATCTCGTCGTCATCGATGGCGGCGCCAACGACGCCGCCGACGTGATCGGGGCGCTGATTGCCGCGGCCAAGGGCAATTCGCAGCCGCTGAACGCCATTGTGGCCTGGCTGGACTCCAAGGCTCCGGGTACGTCCACGGCCCTGATGACCCAGGCCGGAGGCGATGCCTCCAAGTTCGCCGGCCTGGCGGCGGGTGCCTATCTGCAGACCCTGGCCAAGACTCTGGCCGGCTCCATTGCGCAGAATGTGGTCGCCAAGGGCGCCACGCGTGTGGCCGTGCTGAATGTTCCCGCCATCACCAAGACACCGCGCTTCCAGATGGTCCTGGCCAGCATTGCCCAGGCCGCAGGCGGCGGGGATCAGGGGGCTGCTGCGGCCGCCAAGCAGGAAGCGTCATTCGATGCCCTGGTACAGGTCTTCAACAACCAGCTGGCTGCCAGTCTGGCAGGCCAGTCCCAGGTGGTCCTGGTCGATTTCTACACCGAGTTCAAGAGCCAGATCAGCAACCCGGCACAGTACGACTTCGACAACGTGAAGGACCCGGTCTGCCCGATCACTGGCGTGGACGAAAGCGGCCTGCCCAGCTACACCTTCCCCACCTGCACGGCAGCGGCCTTGAGTGCCACACCCGGCAAATCCAGCCCTGACTGGTGGCAGCACCATGTCTTTGCCGACAGTTTCCACCCCACGCCTTACGGCCATCAGCAAATGAGCCAGCTGGTTTCCCGCTCTCTGGCCCAGAAGGGCTGGTTGTAAATCCGTCCGCACCTCAATAACAAGGAGACAAAACCATGAAAATTTCTGTGCGGATCATTGCAGCCGCTGCTGCGCTGGCGGCCTGCGGTCTGGCCAGCGCCCAATCGACCGGAAGCTGGATGGCGCGTGTCGGCGTGACCCATCTGTCGCCCGATGTGAGCAGCGGCAATCTGTCGGCGCCATCCTTTCCCAACACCAAGGTCGACGCCGGCAGCAATACCCAGCTGGGCGGCGGCATCACCTATATGGTGACCGACAATCTGGCGCTGGACGTGCCTCTGGCCACGCCCTTCAAGCATGATCTGTCGGGAGCCGGCTCGATTGCCGGCGTGGGCAAGCTGGGCAGCACCAAGGCGATACCGGCGACGCTGATGCTGCAGTACCGCTTCAACGAGGCCAAGGCCGCGTTCCGCCCCTATCTGGGCGTCGGTGTGACCTATGCTCATTTCTATGGCGAAAAGACCACGGCTACGCTCAACGGCCTGACAGGGGGCACCCAGGCGAATCCGACCACCGCCGAGCTCGACGACAAGTTCGGTGCGCTGGCGCAGCTGGGCTTTGTCTACAACTTCAACGAGCGCTGGTTTGTGGATGCCTCCTACTCCAAGAGCTTTCTGAAGACCAAGATCCACCTGTCTTCGGGCCAGAGCATCAGCGTCAGGCTCAATCCCGATGTGTTCTCCGTGGGCATAGGCTACCGCTTCTGAGGCGGCGCGGCCTACACGAAAAATCCGGGCAGGTCCCGGATTTTTTTGGCTGCGGCTTCAGTTGTAGTGCTGGGCCGAGGGCTCCTCGCCATGCACGGCCCAGCGGCCCAGGGCCTGGAGCTTGTAGTCCAGCGGATCGTGCAGGGTATGGGTGCGCACATTGCGCCAGAAACGGTCGAAGCCGAGATCGGCATGGGTGCCGCGCGAGCCCACCACATCGAACATTTCCTGGGTGGCGAACAGGGTGCAGCGATGCGCCATGACCTTGGCTTCGAAGACGGCGATGGCCACCTCGGCACGTTGCGCCGCGCTCAGCGACTGGCCGTGCTCCCAAGCTTTTTGCAGCAGCTCTGCGCCGTGATCGGCCATCAGGGCGGCTCCCGAAATCTGGGCCTGCATTTCGCCCATGCGGCGTAGCAGATAGGGATCGTCGGTGGCGCGCTCCACCGCCGAGCCCAGCCAGGGCCGGCCATGTTCGCGCGCATAGTCGCGTGCCTGCCGGCGCGCGCCCTGGGCCACGCCGACAAACAGATTCACCAGCACCAGCTGCGCCAGGCAATTGCGCAGCGTATGAAAGGCCGTGACCTCGGCGTTCTCGTCGCGCATGACGGCGCTGGCGGGAAGCTGGACGCGATTGAACTGAACCGAGCCGCTGTCGGTCTGGCGCTGGCCCATGGGGTTCCAGTCATCCTTGACGGCAATGCCGGGCGAGGCGGTTTCAAGCAGGCCCAGAACCGGCTGCGCATGGCCTGCCACACTGGCCGATACCGTCAGGTAGTGAGAGCCGCGCGTGCCCGAGCAAAAGCCTTTCAGGCCGTCGAGCACATAGCCGCCGGCGAGCTCCGAGCTGCGGGGCAGGGCCTGCAGACGCGTGTCGCGCGGGTTCAGCGCATTGCCCCACCAGCCGTTCTCGTCGATGGTGCGGCGCAGCCAGAGGCGCTGCTGCTGGCGCGAGCCATAGATCAGCACGGTGGCGACCTGGAGCTGGTGAAACGCCAGCACATGGGCCAGGGCGCTGTCGACGGCGGCCAGGGCGCGCACATGGCGGTAGATGTCGGGCCAGCTCAGCGCATCGCCGCCATGCTCGCGCGGAATCGCCAGGCGCAGCAGGCCGGCATCGCGCAGCAAGGCTTTTTCCGCTGCCGCATGGCCGCCCTGGCGGTCGCGCGCGACGGCGGTTTTTTCCAGGGTGCCAAGTACATCGTTGAAGTGGCTGGAGAACATGGTCAAGAAGGTGAAGAGCGGAAAAGAGGCGGAAGGTCAGTGGCAGATGGCTCCGTCTTCCAGTAAGGAAGCTTCCAGAGCAATCGTGCTGACGCGGTTGTCCTGCGCGCGTTGTTGCAGACCGCTGCGCTGCCATTGCTGGACGGCGTGCTGCAGCCAGCGGGTGGACTGTGCATCGGCCTTGGTCAGACGGATATGGGCCTGATCCGTGGAGCGAAAGCGGTTGCCAAGACGCTCGTAGAAGCGCCAGTTGTCCTGTTGCAGCAGGCGCGTGATGACCTCGGGCGACTCGGCCAGAACATGGCATTTGCCGGCCAGGAAATCGCTGACTGCATGAATGCTGGAGGGCGCGAAAAGAGGCTCTAGGCCCTGGGCCTGCAAGGTGCTGGCAGAGGCCTGACCCGTGGCGACGCAGGCCGTGGGTCTGGGGGCGGCCTTCCGCGCCACATGCGGCAGCCAGGAGCTCCAGTGACCGGGGGCATGGCGGCTCCAGAGGGAGGCCTGCTGCTTGAGCACCAGCAGTTGCAGGCTTTGCGGCATATAGCTGCCGCCGGTCTGCCGATCGGCAGCGGCCGGGTCGTCTTGCGGCGCCATGCCTTCAAGCACCAGGTCGGCATCGCTTGCGGGGGTGATTTTGATGCTGGTGCCCAGTTGCCGGCCCAGCCAGTCCGCCAGGGCCTGGTCGTAGACATCGGGCTCTGGCGGCAAGGCTTCGCCGGGCAGGGCAGGGCGTGCATAGCTGCGCAGGGCCACATGGAGCACGCCATTGCGCTGCGCCTGCAGCAGCACCGGGCCTGCCGCCTCCGTGCCGCCGAGCTGCGGCAGGGCGGGCCAGAGCACGCCAGCGCCGGCGGCAGCGGCCGCCAGCGCGGTGCCGGCAATCGCCAGGCGGCGCCAGGATTGCGTGGCGCTACTCATGAAATTCCAGTCCGCTGCGCCAGCGCGTCAGGCACTTTTCCAGCAAGGCCAGCCCATAGTTGAACGCCAGGCCCAGAACGGCCAGCAGCACGATGCCGGCGTACATGCTGGGGATCTGGAAGGTCTCCTGAGAGTTCAGCGTGAGAAAGCCCAGGCCGGCATGCGAGCCGATCATCTCGGCTGCGACCAGCGCGGTGATCGAATAGGCGCCCGCCAGCCGGATGCCGGTGAAGATGGACGGTGCGGCCGCCGGCAGTATGACCTTGAAGAAGATGAAGCCGCGCGAGGCCCCCATGGACAGCGCCGAATGAATCAGCAGCTTCTCTACCTGCTTGACGCCGCTGATGGTGTTGAGCAGCACCGGCCAGAAGGCCGCCCAGAAGATGATGGCGATCTTGGACGCCTCGCCGATGCCGAAGAACAGCAGAAAGACCGGAAACAAGGCCAGGGCCGAAACCTGACGGAACAGCTGCAGCAAGGGGTCGACAAAGGCCTCGAAGCGGCGTACCACGCCCATCAGCAGGCCCAGTGCCACGCCTGCCAGTATGGCCAGAATCAGCCCTGCCAAGGAGCGCTGCAGGCTGGCCGCCACATGCTTGCCTAGCTGACCGGTCTGCGCCAGCTCGACGATGGCCGCCAGAACCGCGGATGGCGGGCTGAGAAAGGCCGAATTGACCAGTCCCGCGCGCGGCAGGAATTCCCAGATGGCAAAGAACAGCAGCACGCAGGCCGAGCGCTCCAGCCATTGGAGCCCGAGTTGCCGGGAGGAATGCAGCGACACCGGCTTGGCGGGGCGCCGGGATGGGGATGCGGCCAGTTGGCTCATATGGCAAATCCTCGCAAGGCCAGGCTGAAATCAGGGGCAGTGGGCAGCAGCGGTGCCAGCGGTTGCTGGCGGTGGCCGCTGGCAAAGGCGACTTCGTCGCGCAGCACATCCCAGGCCTGTTCGCGCAGCTGCACAAAGGCCGGGGCGTGGCGTATCTCGGCTGGACGCGGGCGCGGCAGCGCTATGTCCAGAACGGATTTGATGCGACCGGGTCGGTGCGTCATGACGGCGATGCGGTCCGACAGATAGATGGCTTCATCGAGGCTGTGGGTGATGAAGACGATGGTGGTCTTGTGCTGCTCCCAGATGCGCAGCAGCTCGGACTGCAGGATTTCGCGTGTCTGGGCATCCAGGGCGGCAAACGGTTCGTCCATCAGCAGCAGGCTGGGCGAATAGGCCAGGGAGCGGGCGATGGCCACGCGCTGACGCATCCCGCCCGAGAGTTCGTGCGGGTAGCGCTGGCCGAAGCCGGCCAGCCCCACCAGGTGCAGAAACTGCTCGGCAGTCTCCCGGCGCTCGCGTTTGGGAATCTTGCGGATCTCCAGCCCGACCTCGATGTTCTGAAGCACGGTGCGCCACGGAAACAGCGCATAGCCCTGGAACACCACGCCCTGCTCGCGGTTGATGCCGCTGGCCGGCTGGCCGTCGATGCTGATGCTGCCGCCGGTCTTGCGCGCCAGCCCGGCCAGCACATTGAGAAACGTGGACTTGCCGCAGCCCGAGGGCCCGAGGAGGGTGAAGAACTCGCCTTCACGGATATCGAGATTGAAGTCCTGCAGGGCGGCGATCTGCTGCTTGCGGCCGCGCTCGTCGGCAATCGCGAAATCCATGCGCACATCGCGTGCGCGGATCTTGATGGCGGAGCCAGAGTCGTCGAGGGGCGTGCTCATGTCGCAGCTCCCTTGGCAAAGGGGTTGAACTCGTTGGTGTACACGTCCTTGACGGCCACCTTGCCCGGCTGCAGCTTGCCTTCGCGCTCCAGCACGTCGATGTAGTACTGGATGGGCGGCTCGGTGATGATCTGGTCGTCCACATAGGCATAGCGCTCCACATGCTTGAGCTCCATGCCGAGACGCTCGGCCGTGTAGCGGCGCGCTTCGTCGGTGTTGGCGTTGACCCAGTTGCCGGCCTTGGCGATGGCGGTGACCACATCGCGCACGGCCTGCGGGTTCTCGCGCGCAAACTTGCCGTTGACGCTATAGGGCGCCATGCCGCCCAGGCCGCGGTCCAGGTCGTAGTCGGTCCACAGGCGCTGCAGCTCGGGGTTGGCTTCGGCACCGCCGGAATGGGGCGGGTGGATGATGGCCAGATCCACATTGCGGCCGATCACGGCCTGCTCGCCCTGGTTGTCGGGAACGACCAGGAAGTTGATCTTGTTGACGTCGGCGCCGTGCTCGCGGAAATAGGTCTTGGAGACAAACTCGGCGCAGGCGCCGAAGCTGTTGAAGCCTATGGTCTTGCCTTCCAGATCCTTGGGCGTGCGAATGCCCGAATCCTTGCGCACGAAGTACTTCATATGCGGTGCCTCCTGCAGCGTCTTGCTGCCGGCGGCAATCACCTTCATGTCGGCCCCGGCCGCAATGGCCGAAATCACCAGCGGCACCATGCGCGAGCCGAAATGGATGTCGCCCGTGCCGACCAGCGGAATGATCTGAGGGGCGGCAATCTTGCCCACGTAGTTGGGGCGGGTGGAGGTCCCGTCGAAGTAGCCCAGTCTGTCGGCCAGATAGATCAGGTCGAAAGAGGGGTTGTCGGGATAGTTGAAGGGAACGACCTTGCCATTTTGTGCCGTGCGGGTGGTTTCGCTGCTGGCCTGGTTGTCGGAGCGCGAGCAAGCCGCCAAGCCCAGGGATGCAGCACTGATGGACAGAAGCTTGCCAAGCGCGTCGCGACGGGTTCCCATGGTTCTAACCTTTGAAGTTGCTGTTGAAGCAAATAAGGTTAGAGAAGGTGTCTAATAAAGAAAACGAATAAAAATTTGTATCTTTACTTAAAAATCAGCTAAGAGACCGCTCAGCCCGCAGCCGCCGCACGTTGCAGGCGGTCGCGCACGCCTTCCCAGTCGGCGGTGTCGGGAGGGGTTTCGATCCAGATCAGCTTGGCGCCCCAGTCATCGAAATTGCGCAGCATGCCAAACAGCTCACGGGCCACGTCGCGCGGCTCGTCGGACATGCGGCGCAGCAGCAGCTGGGCCGTTGTGACATTGAGGGGGCTGCGGTGATAGATGGCAATATTCCTGCCATCCTTGCCCAGGATGTCCAGCGCCGATTGCAGCTGCCCGGCATCCATGAGCCGCACCTTGGCGTTGGGCGCGTAGTGCGCCAAAAGCGTTCCCGATGCACGTGGGGTATCCGCAGTCAGCTCTTCTTTCGAGAGCGGTCGCAGGCCGCAGGCACGCTCGATATCGTCACGCGTGATGGCGCCGGGACGCAGCAGCACGGGCACGCCCCGCGTGCAGTCGACGATGGTCGATTCAATGCCCACTTCGCAGGCGCCGCCATCGAGCACCAGCAGTTCTTCGCCAAACTCGGAGGCCACATGCTCGGCCGTGGTGGGGCTGACGCGGCCGAACTTGTTGGCGCTGGGGGCCGAGACGCCCCAGACCGGCGGATCGAGCTGCTGGCAGGCCTGCAGCACTGCATGGGCCACGGGGTGGGACGGGCAGCGCAGACCCACGCTGTCCTGACCGCCGGTCGATGCCTTGGCGGCATGCGGCAGGCGCGGCAGGATCAGGGTCAGCGGGCCGGGCCAGAACGTATCGATCAGTTGCTGGGCAAAGACCGGGACTTCCTTGGCATAGCGGGTGATGGCGGCGGCATCGGCCACATGCACGATCAGCGGATGGTTGGCCGGGCGCCCCTTGGCGGCAAAGATCTGCGCCACGGCGGCATCGTTGTCGCTGTCTGCGGCCAGACCGTACACCGTCTCGGTGGGCAGACCCAGCAGCCGGCCTTGCTGCAGCGCAACCGCAGCGGCTTGCACCGAGGCTTCCAGCGTTCCATCCAAGATCATTTCAATTCCTCTTTCATGCACTGCGCCGCCGTATGTGCGGTGCTTTTGCGCTTGCAGAGCATCAGCGAAGGACGCCGAGCAAGGGCCGCCCCGCAGCGAGGGCGTCGTCCCCCTCCCGCGTAGCGAGAGAGGGGCGCCCGGCTAGGGGGAAGCGGCGGGGCCGACTAGGCAAAGCCGCTCAGGGGGTGTTATCAGAACGCTTCAATGCCGAGGATTTCAGCGGCCTTCAAAGCGGTTTCACGCGCTTTTTCGGGGCTTGCCGCGGTGATGTTCAAGTGGCCCATCTTGCGGGCCGGCTTGGCATCGACCTTGCCGTACAGATGCAGGTGGGCACCGGGCAGGGCCAGGATCTGATCCCAGGCCGGAGCCTTGGCGGTTTCGCCGTCCTTGAACCACAGATCGCCCAGCAGGTTGAGCATGACGGTGGCGCTGTGCTGGCGCGGCTGCACCAGGGGCAGATTGGTCATGCAGCGCACTTGCAGCTCGAACTGCGACACATCCATCGCGTTCTGGCTGTAGTGGCCACTGTTGTGCGGGCGCGGAGCGATCTCGTTGACCACCAGCTGGCCGTTGTCCAGCACAAAGAATTCCACGCAGAGCACGCCCACGTAATCGAGGCCGATAGCTACGGATTTCGCAGCTGCAATCGCTTGCTCTGCCTGCGCTGCAGGCACGTTGCCTTCGTAGACCTCGGTCACGGCCAGAATGCCGTCGCGGTGCAGATTGCGCTGCACGGGCAGGTTGACGATGTCGCCATTGCGGCCGCGTGCCACGATGACCGAGCATTCGTGCGCCAGCGGCAGCATTTTTTCGAGCACGCAGGCCACCTGCTTGAGCTCGTCCCAGGCCTTGATTAGCTCGTCGCGGGTCTTGACGCGGATCTGACCCTTGCCGTCATAGCCCATGCGCGCGGTCTTGAGGATGCCGGGCAGCAGCGCGTCGTTGACGGCTGCCAGCTGCTCGGCCGTCTCGATCACGGCATAGGGGGCGCAGGGCACGCCGCATTTCACGAAGTGGGCTTTTTCGGCTGCGCGGTCCTGGGCGATCGCCACGGCCGAACCGGCGGGCGATACGGGCAGGCTCTCGGCCAGCTTGTTCAGCGAGCCGGCGGGCACGTTTTCGAATTCGGTGGTCACGGCCGCGCAGAGTCCGGCCAGCTCGGCCAGGCCCTTGGCATCTTCGTAGCCGGTGCGCACATGCTGGTGGCTGACCAGACCGGCGGGGCTGGTCTCGTCCTTGTCCAGCACTGCGGTGAAATAGCCCATGGCCTGAGCGGCATGGGCAAACATGCGGCCCAGCTGGCCGCCGCCCAGTACGCCGAGGGTCGCACCCGGCAGTATCACTTGCGTGTCGCGGGCGCTCATGCGTTCACCGGCAGGGTCATGTTGCGGGCCGCTTCGGTCTGCTCGGCGCGGAAGGCCTCGAGCTTTTTGCGCAGCTCGGCATCCTCGTTGGCCAGCAGGGCCACGGCAAACAGGGCCGCATTGGCAGCACCGGCATTGCCGATGGCAAAGGTGGCCACGGGCACGCCCTTGGGCATCTGCACGATGGAATGCAGCGAATCCACACCCTGCAGGTGACGGCTGGCCACGGGCACGCCGAGCACGGGCACGGTGGTCTTGGCGGCAATCATGCCGGGCAGGTGGGCAGCACCGCCGGCGCCGGCGATGATGGCCTTGAGGCCACGGTCGGCTGCGGCTTCGGCAAAGCGGAACATGTCGTCCGGCATGCGGTGGGCCGATACGACCTGCGCTTCAAAAGCGATACCGAATTGCTGGAGGATGGCAACTGCGTGTTGCATGGTGTCCCAGTCGCTGCTGGAACCCATGACCACGCCAACTTGGATGGGGTTCATGTTCTTCAGGGCGCTGCCGCCCGGCCTAGTGGAACCCCTGATTTTACGGTTTCGTCGCATTGCCGGCCGACTGTGGGGCATAGCCGTCCGGGCAAAGCAACTATGACTCCCGGATATGGGTCGCCGCGTTATCGCGTGCAAAGCCCAGCACGCGGTCCCTGAAGACATGAATGACCCAGGCCAGCGTGACCAGGATCTGCAGGCTCAGAGAAGCCCAGGGCACATAGCTGAGCCAGGCGCCGGCTTGCTCTATGCCGTCCGGCGAGCTCATCCACATGGCCACCACGGGCTGAACAAACATGGCACCTGTATAGCCGCCCATGCCATAGGCCAGCAGCGGCGCGGCGATGTTGAGGATCAGCCAGGCGATGACAAACGAGGCCAGGGGGGACTTGAGCCTGCCCGCCAGCAGGGCGAAGCCGGTCAGCAACAGGCAGTCGCGCAGCAGATGCAGACACAGATAGAAGGTAAAGCTGTTGAGCTTGCCGCTGATGGCCGCCTCAAGTGACTGGGGGGCGAACAGCAGCAGCAAGGCCATGGCAAAGCCCAGCAGCAGGCTGACCGGCCACAGCGGCAGTGCCTCCAGCGCCTCGCGCCAGCGCTGGCGCGAGGCCGACCATTGAACCTGACGCCAGGCGCGCAGATGCTGGTCCATATGCTGCAGGGCGACATAGGCGGTGCCGATCAGCGCGATCCAGGCGGTGCTGCTGAAAAATTCGGCAATGCCCAGATTGAGCGAGCCGGCTGCGAAAAATCCAGTCAGTGCCAGGCCCAGAGGCCAGGCCCAGGGTAGGGTGCGTACATCGAGTCGGGTGCAAAGCTGGCGCCACAGGGCCAGCAGCCCCAGGCCCAGCACCAGCACACCGGCCAGATAGGCCAGGCCCAGGCCGCCCACATTCAGGCCCCACCAGAAGACCGGCTCGGCGTCGATGTCCACCATGCCCTTGTAGACATGGTCGATAAAGGGGCCGGGGGCGAAGAACAGGATCAGCAGAGGCAGCAGTGCCGCTCGCCGGCGATTGATAGGCCTGTCCCTCAGTCCCCAGCTCATGAGCACGGAATTCATGGCCCAGGTCTGCAGGCCCAGGCCCCAGATCACGGCCAGGCCAATCGTGTGTTGCAACTTCAGGGGCTCCAGCGCCCAGAAATGGGTCACACCCGCCACGGCCAGCGCAAACCACAGCACGTAGAGCCAGGCCGGCAAGGTGGCGCCCAGCAGCTTGCCCCAGGCCATCTGCCAGGGCGTGAGCACGGACAGACGTTGCCAGTCCCAGGTGTTCTGGCTGGCTTCCTCGGCCAGGCTGCGCCCGGCCAGCACGCTGCCATAGATGATGGCAGCCAGGTACAGGCCGGCAATGGCCGTCATGCTCAGCGTGCCGGGCAGTCCCTTGGCAGAGGACAGGGCGAAGGGCAGGGCCAGGATGAGCAGGCTCAGGCCCAGGCTCCAGGCTAGCAGCGAGGGGCGCCAGTTCAGCCAGAGCTGGCGCTGGAATTCGGGATTGCGTTGGCTCATGCTTGCTCCTGACTTTCGGTATCGCGGGCCTGGGCAGTGCGCGCATAGCGGTCTTGCAGCCGCTCGCGCACCGGGTACAGCGCGGCGACAGGAATGCCGGCCTGCACCAGCTGGGCCAGCCATTGGGCACGTGCGCTAGCGGCGGCCGGCAGCCAGAGCTGGATTGGGCGGCGGCCCGTGGTGTCGAAGTCCTGCACCGAAGTGTTCAGCAAGGCCTGACGCAGGCGTGCCTCCAGGCCTTCGCTTTGCTCCATGGCCACTTCCAGCGCATAGAGCTGGGGCTGCTGACCGACTGCGGCGGGCTGGCCCGGGTCGTGGGCGTTTTGCAGTGCCTCGTGGCTTTCGATGCGGCCGTCGCGGATGCTCAGGATATGGGTGCAGTACTCGTCCAGCTCGCTGAGGATGTGGCTGGAGACGATCAGCGTCATGCCCTGGGCCTGAAGCTGGCGAAACAGCGTGGAGAGGCTGCTGCGCGCATCGGGATCGAGGCCGCTGGCCGGTTCGTCGAGCAGCAGCACGCCGGGCTGGTGGACGATGGCCTGGCCGATCGCCACGCGCTGGCGCTGACCGCGCGAGAGCTCGGTCGGGTGGCGGTGCAGCAGCTCTGTCAGGCCCAGCTGGGCGGCCACCTGCCGTACGCGGGCATCCACGTCACCGGGTGCAACGCCCATGGACAGGGCCGAGTACTGCAGGCAGCGCATCACGCTGAGCCGGTCGTACAGACCATAGAAGTCCGAGAGATAACCCAGATGGCGGTGCACCTCGCGCGGCTGTTCCTCGACCGACAGGCCTTTGACACGGATATGGCCGGACAGCGGCTGTTCGAGGCCGGCGATGCAGCGCATCAGCGTGGATTTGCCGGCACCGTTGGGGCCGACGAGTGCCGTCACGCTGCCCGCTGCGATGGACAGACTCACGCCGTCGAGGGCGCGGTGGCCCGGATATTCAAACACCAGTTGTGAAACTTCAATCAAGTCTGCGCTCCTTGGTTCGCAAGCAATATAGCCCAGGGGTGAGCGCGGCTGCGGGGCGGTTACTCTTGAAACCGTAGCTGCTTACGCATACCGTTCATCGATTTTCGTCATAAAACACCTTGAATCGACCTTGAAACAGGCGCGGAGTGCTCCCATCTAAGTAGCAAAGACCCGACCCGCTCTGGTCTATGGCTTGCGCTCGCGCATTTGCGAGGAGAATCGCAGCATCGCGCGGTGGGCACTCTGCTGGAGTGGCCGGTTCGCAGACTTTTCAGCGCCGCTGCCCGGGTGGCAGCGCACAAGCAGCATTGGGAATCACATGATTGACGTCACCCTCGAGAATTTTGAAGCCGAAGTCGTAGCCGCCTCCATGGCCGTACCCGTGCTGGTGGACTTCTGGGCACCCTGGTGTGGTCCCTGCAAGACACTGGGCCCGGTGCTGGAAAAGCTGGAAGTCGCCTATGAGGGCCGCTTCAAGCTGGTCAAGATCGACTCCGATCAGGAGCAGCAGCTGGCCAGCATGTTCGGCATCCGCTCCATCCCCACCTGCGTGCTGATGATCGGCGGCAAGCCCGTGGACGGCTTCATGGGCGCCCAGCCCGAAGGCAAGCTGCGCGAGTTTCTGGACAAGCATCTGCCCTCCGAGGGCGAGTTGGCGGCCGAGGCCGATGCCGACGAAGCCCAGGCCCTGCTGGAGTCCGGCGACACCCAGGCGGCGCTGCAAAAGCTGGCCGATGCGCTGGCGGCCGACCCGGCCAACGACGATGCGCGCTTTGACTATGTGCGCCTGCTGATCGCCACCGGCAGCTTCGAGGAAGCTGCTGCCCTGCTGGCTGAGCCCATCAAGCGCATTCCTCAGCCGCTGCGCTTCGAAGCGCTGAACCAGTGGCTCAAGGCGCTGGAATTTGCCGTGCAGGACGACAATGCCGATGTGGCCAAGTACGACGCCGCCATCGCCGCCAACAAGCGCGACTTTGACGCCCGCTTCGGTCGTGCGCGCGCGCTGCTGGCCCACAGCCAGTGGACCGATGCCATGGACGAGTTGCTGGAAATCATCATGCGCGACAAGACCTGGAACGAGCAGGCGGCGCGCAAGCTCATCGTCGGCGTGCTGGAGCTGCTGACCCCGCCCAAGCCCAAGAAGCAGGACGCCGTGCCCGGCAAGACCAGCGGCGGCATCGAGCTGCTGGGCAAGAACAGCGCCGAGCAGGATGAGGCGACGGCCCTGGTCAACAGCTATCGCCGCAAGCTGAGCATGGCGTTGAATTGAAGGCTCCCCCTGAGGCGCCTTGCCTGGGCGGCCCCGCGCCTTCCCCCTGGCCGGGCGCCCCTCTCTCTACGCGCTTCGCGCTATGGGAGGGGGACGACAGCTTCGCTGCGCGGCGGCGCTTGCTCGCTGTCCCTTGCCTTGGGGCACGCCAGTTTTTGCTGCTTGCGTTGAATGAGACTCGCGATGGATCAGATCTTTTCAGTGGCCTTTCAGGGCCTCTTTGTTTATCTGGGACTGGCGCTGGCATTTGCGGTGCTGGCGGGACTGCTGCGCTCGCCACGCTTCAAGGGCTGGCGCGGCGAGCGGGCCGTGCAGGCAGCGATCCGCCGGCAACTCAATCCGCTGATCTATGTGGACATGCACAACGTCACCCTGCCCACGGCGGATGGTGGCAGCACGCAGATCGACCATCTGATCTTTTCGCCCTACGGCCTGTTCGTGCTGGAAACCAAGAACTACCAGGGCTGGATTTTCGGCACCGAAAAGCAGCGCGAATGGACGCAGCAGATTTTCAGAAAGCGCAGCCGCTTCCAGAACCCGCTGCGCCAGAACTACAAGCACGTCAAGACCTTGCAGTCGCTGCTGGACATTGCGCCCGAGCATCTGCACTCGGTGATCGCCTTTGTGGGGGACTGCGAGTTCAAGACCGAGATGCCGGCCCATGTCACGCGCGGCCTTGGCTTTGTCGGCCATATTCAGAGCTTTGCCGAGCCCGTGTGGAGCCCCGAGCAAATGCAGGCGCTGCTGGACAAGCTCGAAGAACTGCGGCTGCAGCCCGATCGTGCCACCGACAGGCGGCATGTGGCGCATGTCCGGCAGTTGCAGGCGGCCAGCAAGGCGCGCAAACCCAGGCAGGAGCCGGTGGCGGAAGCCGCTGCCCATCTGGTCAAGCCACCCGTGCCCGAGACCGTGGATGTTCTGCTGGAGCCTCTCATGCCGGCGCCGCCTTCGGCAGTGGTCGATAGGGATCTGTCGGCGCAGGTGTCGCCCGCCCAGCCAGCCGTTGCTGCTCCTGCCAGGTTGGCTGACACTGCGGCAGAGGCTGCAGAGCCGGTGCAGCCCGGACGGGTCGATGCTGTGCCGGTCTGCCCGCAATGCGAGTGGCCGCTGCGCAAGTTGCTGATGCAGCGCGGGCCGCTGGCGGGGCAGGCCATCTGGCGCTGTACCAATGCGGTGGCCTGCAGCTTTGTGCGCGGTGATCAGGTGCTTGCGCAAGCGTCTGAGACTCCTGAATAATGAGCTGCAAGCGCTTTGTCTGTATGCGTTGAAGGCCGCAAAGGTGTTTGTGATGACTGCTTTCTCGAAGCTGCATACCTTTCTTCGCCCGGCATTGAGCGCACTCTTGCTGTTGGGGAGCCTGGCAGTCGGCGCTGCGGATGCAGGGCCTGCAGCGTCCGAAGGCGAAGCCATGGCTGCCGTGCCGGCCCCGCTTCTCGATACCTACTGGAAACTGGTGCTGCTGGGTGACGGCCCGTATGTCAGCGCCTATGACAATCAGCCCGAGCCGCATCTGGTGCTGGAGACCGGTAGCGGCCGTTTTCATGGCGCGGGCGGCTGTAATCGCCTGCGCGGCAACTACAGCCTGGACGGGCGCTGGCTGCGTTTTTCGGCCGTGGGCGGCACCCGCATGGCCTGCGTGCAGGGCATGCGCCGGGAGCAGCTGCTGCTGGCCACTCTGGCTCAGGTCAGCAGCTATGCCGTGCAGGGGCAGAAACTGGTGCTCAGCGATGCCGAGGGGCGTGCGCTGCTACGGTTCGAGGCCGTGTATCTGCGCTGAGTCTCAGTGCGTGATTTGTGGGCTTGAGGATTTGAGTGACGAGGCATTGCCCAGCGAGCGAATCGGTATGCCTATGTCCTGTGGAATCTCGCCCGACAGCTGCAGTGCCAGATAGCGGGTGCAGCAGACGCGCAGAAAAGAGCTGAAGTTGTCCACCGCTCCGCGCTCGGCCAGCAGCTCGTCGTAGAGCTTGGTGCAGAGCTGGGGAACGGTATAGCTGTCCCGCGCGGCAATCTCTTCGAGTACCTGCCAGAACAGGTTTTCCAGCCGGATGCTGGTGGCGACTCCATGCAGCCGGATGGAGCGGGCCCGGTGGGCCCAGAGCTGCGGATCGGCGCTGATAAAGACCTGGCACATGGCGCGACTCTCCAAAACAAAAACCGGGCCATGGTGTGGCCCGGTGACTGCGGCGTCAAGAGGAGAACTCTTGAATTGATAGCTTGCTGCGCTTGATGGAAAAAGCGCTGGAGGCCGATTTCAGTGTGAAATCTTCGTGCCCAGCAGCGCGAGAAACTGTGCAATCCAGGCCGGATGGGCAGGCCAGGCCGGGGCGCTTACCAGATTGCCTTCGGTATGGGCCTGGTCGACGGGGATGTCGGCATAGCTGCCCCCGGCCAGTTCCACCTCGGCGCGGCAGGCGGGATAGGCCGAGCAGGTGCGGCCCTTGAGCACGCCGGCCCCGGCCAGCAACTGCGCGCCGTGGCAGACGGCGGCCACGGGTTTGTTGGTGTCGAAGAAGTGACGTACGGCGGCGCGCACGCTTTCATAGCCGCGCAGATACTCGGGGCCGCGGCCGCCGGGGATGACCAGGGCGTCGTACTGCTCGGGCTTTACATCGGCAAACGTGGCGTTGAGCGTGAAGTTGTGGCCGGGCTTTTCGCTATAGGTCTGTGCGCCTTCAAAGTCGTGGATGGCGGTCTTGATCTGGTCGCCGGCCTTTTTGTCGGGGCAGACCGCGTGCACCGTATGGCCCACGGCCAGCAGGGCCTGGAACGGGACCATGGTTTCATAGTCCTCGCAGTAGTCGCCGCAAATCATCAAAATCTTCTTGCCTGCCATGGTCTGTCTCCTGTTGAAGTGTCAAACCATTGTGGACAGGCAAGTGGCGCCACGGGTATTAACGGGCTACTACATCGGGACGGGCGGGCGGATAGTGGGTGCCGTAGTCCGACGAACGCTGGTACAGCGTCAGCCCGAACTGCGGCAGCACGCCGATCAGATGGTCGAAGATTTCGCCCTGTATGCCTTCGTACTCCACCCAGATGGTGGTGTTGGTGTAGCAGAACAGCTGCAGCGGCAGTCCCGTGGGCGATGTCTCCATGGTGCGCACCATGAGGAACATGCCCGGGCCTTTGCCAATGCGCGGATGGCCCATCAGATAGGCGTAGGCATAGGCCTTGAAGGCGGCCAGATTCGTCACCTGGTGGGCGGCGATGGCCTGGGTTGGCATGGCGGCCTCGGCCGCGCCCGGCATGGCCTGCAGGCCGTCGCGCTCGCTCCAGTAGGGTTGCAGCAGCGCGATATGGCCCATGCCCGCGCGTTCCTCGGGTGAGAGCAGGTGCACGGTGTTGGCGTCCAGGTTCAGCGAGCGCATGATGCGGCGTCCGCCCGAGTCGAACATGCCGCGCCAGTTCTTGAAGCTGTCCGTCATCAGCCGCCAGGTGGGAATGGTGGTGATGGTCTTGTCCCAGTTCTGCACCTTGACGGTATTGAGCGCGATATCGGTCACAAAGCCGTCGGCGCCGACCTGGGGCATCTCTATCCAGTCGCCCACGCGCAGCATGTCGTTGCTGCCGAGCTGAACGCCGGCGACAAAGGAGAGGATGGTGTCCTTGAACACCAGCATCAGCACGGCCGACATGGCGCCCAGGCCCGAGAGCAGCAGCAGCGGCGAGCGGTCCATCAGCGTGGCCACGATGAGCACCACGGCAAAGCTGCAGACCAGCAGCTTGCCCAGCTGCACATAGCTCTTGATGGAATGGGTCTGGACGGCGGCCTTGCGTGCCTCGTCGCGTTCATGGGCCTCGTTCGTGGCATTGAGCAGATCGCACAGCGCGCGCGCAAGGTGATAGAGCGTGAAGGCCACCGCCACATTGGTGATCAGCGTGGTCCAGCGCGGCTCCAGATGCGGCACGCCTTGCACGCCGAACTGCACGATCAGCGAGGGCACGACCTTGGCCAGGCGGCGCAGCACCTTGTCGTGCATGAGGATCTGGGCCCAGCCGGTCCTGAGGGTGTCGCGCATACGGCGAAAGACCTTGAGCCCCAGCCACTGGGTCAGCCAGCCGGCCACAAGAGCGGTCAGGGCCAGGACGCAGAGCGAGGCCAGCATTTGCATGGCGGGATTCCAGTCAGAAACAAAAGACCAGCGGGAAAGCAAGAGCAGCTCCTCAGAAGAATGGACCGGGGCAGGAGCGCAAGTCTGGCAACTTCGGGCAGAAGGCAGGCGATGGCGTCGGGCACGTAAACAGGCCGGTAAGACCGGCTGGCGTGCAAAAAGTTCAGCAATGTGTGAACAGCCACTAGCTTACGCAAAGCCGTATTTCCCAGCGTGGCGTGCAGGAAGGCCGCAGGGATGGCGCAGCGGGTTCTGCGGTCATGCAAGGCTAAAACGGCGCAAGCGGTCGGGCAGCCTAAAATCCCTGCTGATTTCAGATTTCTACCTTGCCGGGTCCCAAGTGGGGCTGGCGGCCACTGCACTGCACCATGCAAGAAAAATTCAACCACATCGAGGTCGAGCGCGCCGCGCAAGACCACTGGCAAGCCAAGGACGCCTACCGCGTCACCGAAGACGGCAGCAAGCCCAAGTACTACGCCTGCTCCATGCTGCCCTACCCCAGCGGCAAGCTGCACATGGGCCATGTGCGCAACTACACCATCAACGACATGCTCACGCGCCAGCTGCGCATGAAGGGTTACAACGTCCTCATGCCCATGGGCTGGGACGCCTTCGGTCTGCCAGCCGAGAACGCTGCGCTGAAGAACAAGGTGCCGCCCGCCAAGTGGACGTACGAGAACATCGCGTACATGAAGAAGCAGATGCAGGCCATGGGCCTGGCCATCGACTGGAGCCGCGAGGTCGCCACCTGCGACCCCGAGTACTACAAGTGGAACCAGTGGCTGTTCCTCAAGATGCTGGAAAAAGGCATTGCCTACCGCAAGACCCAGGTGGTGAACTGGGACCCGGTGGATCAGACCGTGCTGGCTAACGAGCAGGTCATCGACGGCCGCGGCTGGCGTACCGGCGCGCTGGTGGAAAAGCGCGAGATTCCCGGCTACTACCTGGGCATCACCCATTACGCTCAGGAACTGCTGGATCATGTGCAGGTCGGCAACGAGAAGGCCACCTTGAATGGCTGGCCCGACAAGGTGCGCCTGATGCAGGAGAACTGGATCGGCAAGTCCGCCGGCGTGCGCTTTGCGTTCACGCATGAGGTCAGGAACGCTGCGGGCGAACTGATCGGCGATGGCAAGATGTATGTCTTCACCACGCGTGCCGACACCATCATGGGCGTGACCTTCTGCGCGGTTGCCCCCGAGCACCCGCTGGCGCTGCATGCGGCGGCCTCCAGCCCCGAACTGGCAGCCTTCATTGAGGAGTGCAAAAAGGGCGGTACGACCGAGGCCGAGCTGGCCGTCAAGGAAAAGGAAGGTAAGCCCACGGGCCTGTTCGTCACCCACCCCATCACCGGCGCGCAGGTCGAGGTCTGGATCGGCAACTATGTGCTGATGAGCTATGGCGACGGCGCCGTGATGGGCGTTCCGGCCCACGACGAGCGCGACTTCGCCTTTGCCAACAAATACGGCCTGCCCATCAAGCAGGTGGTGGCCGTGGAAGGCCAGGCCGCTTATGACGACAAGCAGTGGAGCGACTGGTATGGCGACAAGGAGCGCGGCGTACTGATCAACTCCGGCGACTTCGACGGTCTGAACCACAAGGATGCGGTGCAGGCCGTGGCCAAGATTCTGGGCGACAAGGGCCTGGGCGAGCTCAAGACCACCTGGCGTCTGCGCGACTGGGGCATCAGCCGTCAGCGCTACTGGGGCACTCCCATCCCCATCATTCATTGCGCCGATTGCGGTCCTCAGCCCGTGCCCGAGAAGGACCTGCCCGTGGTCCTGCCCCAGGATCTGGTGCCCGATGGCTCCGGCAATCCCCTGGTCAAGAGCGAAGCCTTCCACGCCGGCGTGGTCTGCCCCTGCTGCGGCAAGCCTGCCCGCCGTGAAACCGACACCATGGACACCTTCGTGGACTCGTCCTGGTACTTCATGCGCTATTGCGACGCCAAGAACGGCGAGCAGATGGTGGCCGACGGCGCCGATTACTGGATGCCCATGGACCAGTACATCGGCGGTGTGGAACATGCCATCCTGCACCTGCTGTATGCGCGTTTCTGGACCAAGGTCATGCGCGACCTTGGCCTGGTCAAGATCGACGAGCCCTTCACCAAGCTGCTGACCCAGGGCATGGTGCTCAACCACATCTACAGCCGTCGCACGGCCAAGGGCGCCAAGGAATACTTCTGGCCCAAGGATGTGGAGCATGTGTTCGACGACTCCGGCAAGATCATCGGCGCCAAGCTCAAGATCGAAGTGGACAGCGCCGACGGCCTGCTGCCCGTGGGTACCGCCATCGATTACGAGGGCGTGGGCACCATGTCCAAGTCCAAGAACAACGGCGTGGACCCGCAGGATCTGATCGAGAAGTACGGTGCCGACACCGCACGTCTGTACACCATGTTCACCTCGCCTCCCGAGCTGACTCTGGAGTGGAACGACGCCGCCGTGGAAGGCAGCTATCGTTTCCTGCGCCGCGTCTACAACTTCGGCAGCAAGCTGACAGGCATGGACATGGCTTCCGCCGTGCAGGGCGTGGCCGGCGCCAAGTCGCTGGACGATGTGGAATTCGGCAAGGCGGCCAAGGCCCTGCGTCTGGAAATCCACAACGTGCTCAAGCAGGTCGAGTACGACTACTCGCGCATGCAGTACAACACCGTGGTGTCCGGCGCGATGAAGATGATCAATGCGCTGGAAGACTTCAAGGCCCTGGATGACGCCGGTGCCAAGGTGGCGTTGATCGAAGGCTTCGGCATTCTGCTGCGCGTGCTCTACCCCGCAACGCCCCATCTGGCGCATGTGCTGTGGAGCGAGCTGGGCTATGCCAACCACCTGGGCGATCTGCTCGATGCCCCCTGGCCGCAGGTCGATCCCAAGGCCCTGGTGCAGGACGAGATCTCGCTGGTGCTGCAGGTCAACGGCAAGCTGCGCGGTGCGATCCTGGTGTCCGCCACTGCCGACAAGGCTGCCATTGAGGCGGCTGCGCTGGCCAACGAGGAGTACCAGAAGTTTGCCGAAGGCCGTGCACCCAAGAAGATCATCGTGGTGCCGGGACGTCTGGTGAATATTGTGGTGTAAATGACTCCCCCTGAGGCGCTTCGCGCCTTCCCCCTCTCTCGCTTCGCGGGAGGGGGACAATACCTTCGCTGCGGGGCGGTCCTTGCTCGGTATTTCTGGAGCAAGAGTCGATGCTCGCAGCAGGGCTTGAAGATTAGAGGACAGTTGATGCAAAAACGTACGCTGCTGGCCGCCATGGCCTTGACGCCTTTGCTGGGGGCTTGCGGCTTTCGCCTGCGCGGAGCGCCTAATTTTGTGTTTCGCTCCATTTACGTGCAGGCGGGGCGCGGTGCGCCCGTGGGCACTTTGCTGCGTCGCAGTCTGGAATCGAGCAGCGATCAATTGACCGTGGTCAAGGACCCGGCATCGCCCGATACCGCCGAGGTGATCTGCCAGATCATCAGCGAGCAGGCCCAGCGCGTGATCATCGGCTCCAACGTGGCTGGCCAGGTGCGTGAAATCGAACTGCGTCTGATCGTGCGCTTCTCGTTGCGCACGCCTGGCGGCGATGAGCTGATCGAGCCGGTCGAGATTCGTCAGATCCGCAACGTGACCTATAACGAAACCAATGCCTTGTCCAAGGCAGTAGAAGAGGAAATGCTGAACAAGGACATGCGCAACGACATCGTGCAGCAGATCATTCGCCGTCTGGCTGCGGTCAAGAGCCTGCAGGTGTCATGAGCCCGTCCCCTGAGCCGCAGCGCGACGGGGACTACGGCCTTGTTGCTGGGCGGCAGGTCGCCTAGGCCCTTGCTTGACGTTTCTGAGTTGCGGTCGAGAGTCTCCAGCGTTGGTTCGATAAATCTGATAGCTGCTGACGCTTGAATTCAGTGCGTTTCAGATACTTCTTATAGAAAACTTTTCTCCATGCAGCTTGCGCTGAACCAGCTTCCCTCCCATCTGGCCAAGGGCTTGCGCTCGCTCTATGTGCTGCATGGCGACGAGCCCTTGCAGCAGCAGGAAGCGGCCGACGCGATCCGTGCGGCAGCGCGCGCTCAGGGCTATACCGAGCGCAGCAGCTACACCGTCATGGGCGCGCACTTTGACTGGAGCGGCGTGCTGGCGGCAGGCGGCAGCCTGAGCCTGTTTGCGGACAAGCAGATTCTGGAAATTCGCATTCCCAGCGGCAAACCCGGCAAGGACGGCAGTGCTGCGCTGCAGCAGCTGGCCAGCAGCGCCCAGGGCAACGACAGCACGCTGACCCTGATCAGTCTGCCGCGCCTGGACAAGGCCACCAGGACCGGGGCCTGGTTTGGGGCGCTGGACGGCAACGGCGTTTCCATCCAGATCGATCCCGTGGAGCGCGGCGCGCTGCCGCACTGGATTGCACAGCGTCTGGCGTTGCAGAACCAGCGTGTGGCTGCAGGTGAAGAGGGCCAACGCACGCTGCAGTTCTTTGCCGACCGAGTGGAAGGTAATCTGCTGGCAGCGCACCAGGAAATTCAGAAGCTGGCCCTGTTGCACCCCGAGGGTGAGCTGAGTCTGGCGCAGGTGGAGCAGGCGGTGCTCAATGTGGCGCGCTACGACGTGTTCAAGCTGTCCGAGGCCGTGCTTTCGGGCCAGGTGGCGCGCAGCATGCGCATGCTGGACGGCCTGCAGGCCGAAGGCGAGGCCGAGGTGCTGGTGCATTGGGCGCTGGCCGAGGACATTCGAAACATCAAGCGGGTCAAGGACGCCATGGCGGGCGGCAAGCCCCTGCCCATGGCGCTGCGCGAGAACCGCATCTGGGGCCCCAAGGAGAGGCTGATGGAGCGGCTGCTGCCGCGTGTCAGCGATGCACGCGCGGCCGAACTGCTCCAGGCTGCCCATGCCGTGGACGGCATTGTCAAAGGTTTGCCCAGCGCGGGCTGGCCTCGCGACAGCTGGCAGGCCCTGCGGCAGCTGGCCATGCAACTGGCCCAGGCCGGGCGCTGATTTTCGGCTCAGCCGGGATTGGCGGCGAGCTGGGTTTGGGCCTTGTCGGCCCATAGGCGCAGATTGTCCAGCAAGTCCTTCTGGCTGAAGGAGCAGCTTTCCTCGGTGAACAGCGCGCTGGATTCGAGCCGGTCCAGCAGGTTGAGCAGCACCTCGCCATAGCGTGGTGGCAGTGCCTCAAGCAATGTGGTCGCGGCGCGTGCCTGCTGGCCCAGGGCGCTGGCGCTGATTTGCGAGTGGGCGAGCTGCTCGAATCCGCTGCGCAGCTGCTGGAGCTGGCGGGCGCTTTCCTGCAGCGCTGTGGTGTTGTGGCTCATAAGTCTCCTTGCGATTCAGAGGCCGAGTGTAGGTGTCCGCAGGGCCATAAACCCCCTCGTGCTCGGGCTTGTCTGCGCAACTTGCTTATCTCGGCGAAAATCACGCCATGAACGCGCTCAATACCGTCGAATACATGCACAACCTTGGTGTACAGGCAAAATCCGCCTCTGCACTGATGGCGCGTGCGTCTGCAGCTACTAAAAACAAAGCACTCAAGGCGCTGGCCCGTCTGCTGCGCGAGAACGTCGAGCCGCTGCAGATCGATAATGCCCGCGATCTGGAGCGCGCCGTGGCCAATGGCCTGTCGGAGCCCATGGTCGACAGGCTGCGTCTGACGCCCAAGGTGCTGGAGACTTGTGCCGAAGGTTGCGAGCAACTCGCTGCCATGCCAGATGTGATCGGCGAGATCAGCGGCCTCAAGCAGATGCCCAGCGGTATCCGCGTGGGTCAGATGCGTGTGCCTCTGGGCGTGTTCGGCATGATTTATGAAAGCCGCCCGAATGTGACCATCGAAGCGGCCAGCCTCTCGATCAAGAGCGGCAATGCCTGCATTTTGCGCGGTGGCTCGGAGGCGATCGACTCCAACAAGGCGCTGGCCAGGCTGGTGGCCCAGGCGCTGGCCGAGGCCGGCCTGCCCGAAGACGGCGTCAAGCTGGTGGAGACCACCGACCGCGATGCCGTGGGTCAGCTCATTGCCATGCCCGACTATGTGGACGTCATCATCCCCCGGGGCGGCAAGGGCCTGATCGAGCGCATCAGCCGCGAGGCCAAGGTGCCAGTCATCAAGCATCTGGATGGCAATTGCCACACCTATGTGGATGACCCCTGCGACATCGCCATGGCCGTGAAAGTGGCCGACAACGCCAAGACCAACAAGTACAGCCCCTGCAACGCCAGCGAAAGCCTGCTGGTGGCACGCGCCGTGGCTGCAGACTTCTTGCCCAGGATCGGTGCCGTTTATGCCGCCAAGGGCGTGGAAATGCGCTGCGATGCCGAGGCTCTGGCCATTTTGCAAACCGTTCAGGATGCCAAGCTGGCCCAGGCGGTGGAGCAGGACTGGTACGAGGAATACCTGGCGCCCATCATCAGCGTGAAGCTGGTGGACGGTGTGGACGAGGCCATTGCCCACATCAACAAGTACTCCAGCCACCATACGGAGTCGATTCTGACGACCAATCACCTGCATGCGCAGAAATTCCTGCGCGAGGTCGATTCGGCCAGTGTCATGGTCAATACCAGCACCCGCTTTGCCGATGGCTTCGAGTTCGGACTCGGTGCCGAGATCGGCATCAGCACCGACAAGTTCCATGCGCGCGGGCCGGTAGGTATCGAAGGCCTGACTTCGCTCAAATACGTGGTCCTGGGCGACGGCGAAGTCCGTTCCTGAGATCCACCCGCCGACGAGGGCTGTTTGCGGCCCTCATCGGTCTGAATTGATGCCGCAGCTTGGATCCCTTTCCATAACACCATGAAAATCATTATTCTGGGTGCCGGGCGCGTAGGCCAGAGTGTGGCCGAAAGTCTGGTGTCCGAGCAAAACGGAATCACCGTCATCGACACGGATGCGCGAGCATTGCGTGAGCTGGAGTCGCGCTTCGACCTGCGCGGCGTGGTCGGCAACGGCATCGATCCCCAGGTGCTGGCCGAGGCGGGCGCCAAGGATACCGACCTGCTGATCGCCTGCGCCTCCATGGACGAGACCAACCTGGTCTGCTGCAAGATTGCCCAGGCCGTGTTCGACATTCCGACCCGCATTGCGCGGGTGCGCTCGTCCAGCTTTGCGGTGGATGATCCGGTGCTGGGCAAGGAGGGTTTTGCGGTCGATCGCATCATCTGTCCCGAGGAATCGGTCACCAATTACATCCGCAAGCTCATCGAATACCCGGAGGCCATGCAGGTGCGCGCCTTTGCGGGCGGGCGAGCCGCCCTGGCCTCAGTGCGCGCACGTGCCGGCGCGCCTGCCGTGGGCCTGCAGATTGCCCAGGTGCGAGAGCGCATGCCGGAACTGGCCATGCGCATCGTCGCGATCTACCGTCGCTTCATGGACGAGCCCGACCGGTTTGTGCGCTGCGACGGGGCCACGCGCATAGAGCCCGGCGACGAAGTCTTCATGCTGGCCGCGACCGAGCATGTGTCCGAGGCTCTCAAGGCCATCAACCTGCCCGAAGGCCGCCCGAGCCGGCCGGTGTTCCGCATCATGATTGCGGGCGGAGGCCAGGTCAGCCTGCGGCTGGCCAGGAAGCTGGCGCAGACGCCCGGGCGCTTTCACGTCAAGATCATCGAGTCCAACGACCAGCAATGCCTGAGCCTGTCGTCGGTGCTGCCTGCCGAAGTGCTGGTGCTGGAGGGGGATGCCACCGACGAGGCCCTGCTGGAGGAGGAGGGCATCGAGGAGGTGGATCTGTTTCTCGCGCTGACGGACGACGACGAGGACAACATCATGTCCAGCCTGCTGGCCAAGCGCATGGGCGCACGCCGTGTTCTGTCGCTGATCAATCGCCGCGCCTATGCCGATCTGATGCACGGCACGCAGATCGATATTGCGCTGTCGCCGGCGCAGGCCATGCTGGGCGAGTTCCTGGCTTACGTGCGCCGCGGCGATGTGCAAGCCGTGCACAGCCTGCGCCGCGGCGTTGCCGAGGCACTGGAGATCGTGGCGCGCGGCGACCGCAAGAGCTCGCGTGTGGTGGGGCGCAAGGTGGAAGAGCTGCGCCTGCCCGAGGAGGTGCATATCGGTCTCATCGTGCGCGGCATTCCAGAAGGCAAGACCTGCGAGGAAGTGGCGGGGGCGGCACTGGAGACCGAGGTCATCATTCCGCGCAGCCATACCGTGATCGAATCCGGCGACCATGTGGTGTTCTTCCTGCCCAACAAGCGGCTGGTGCGCAACGTGGAAAACCTGTTCCGCGTCAGCGCCACCTTTTTCTAAGCTGCGCTCATGAAAGATCTGCTCCCTGTCCTGCGTGTGCTGGGCATGCTGATGATTATGTTTGCCGGCGCCATGCTGCTGCCCTTTGGCATCTCCTGGTTCACGCAGGATGGCATCTGGCGCATCTATCCCTGGTCGATCGGACTGACGGTTGGCGTGGGCCTGTTGCTGTGGGGGGGACTGCACCGTCACAAGCAGGATCTGCAACCGCGTCATGGCGTGATTCTGGTGACCCTGGTCTGGGTGGTGCTGCCGCTGTGCGCCATGGTGCCGCTGATGATGGGGTTGAACCGGGTGGGCATCTCCATCAGTCTCACCCATGCCTACTTCGAAGCCGTATCGGGCCTGACGACGACCGGGGCCACGGTGCTCAGCGGTCTGGATCAGTTGCCGGTGTCCATCAATGTCTGGCGTACTTTCATGCAGTGGATGGGCGGCATGGGGATTCTGATTCTGGCCGTGGCTGTGTTGCCACTGCTGGGTGTCGGCGGCGCTCAGCTTTTCAGAGCGGAAGCTGCAGGTCCCGTCAAGGACACCAAGCTCACGCCGCGTATTACCGAGACGGCCAAAGGCCTGTGGGGTGTGTACGCGCTGTTCTCCATTGGCTGTTTTCTGACCTTCTGGGCCTGCGGCATGCAGCCGCTGGATGCGCTGATGCATATGTTCGCCACGGTGAGCCTGGGCGGGCTGTCGTCGCACGATGCCAGCTTCGCCTATTTCAACTCGCCGCTGCTGGAGGCCGCGGCCTTGCTGTTCATGTTGCTGGCAAGTTGCAACTTTGCGCTGTACTTCGTGGCCATGCGCAAGGGGCGCATCGATAGTTTCATGCGCGACCCCGAAATGCGCGCCACGATTGGCGTGCTGCTGGGCTCGGGCCTGCTGGTGGCGCTGCTGCTCTGGGTCAAGGGGGTCTATGGGCCGCTCGATGCCTTGCGCAACGGCATGTTCCACACGGTCTCGGTCGCCACGACCACCGGCTTTTCCACCACGGACTATCTGTCCTGGCCGGTGTTCATTCCCGTTCTGTTGTTGCTGCTGTCGGGGGTGGCTACCAGCGCGGGCTCGACCGGCGGTGGCATCAAGATGGTGCGCATGCTGATTCTGGTCAAGCAGGCCAGGCGCGAAATGACGCGTCTGGTGCACCCGCGCGCCGTGCAGCCGGTGCGGCTGGGCGATGCGGTGGTAGATAACCCGATGATTTTTTCGGTGCTGGCCTACATGCTGGTTTACGGTGCCACCGTCATTGTGCTGAGCATGGTGTTGCTGCTGACCGACCTCGACCCTCTGACCGCATTCTCTGCCGTGCTGGCCAGCGTGCACTGCATGGGACCGGGACTGGGCGCGGTTGGCCCATCATCCAACTACACGGTGTTGACGGATTTCCAGATCTGGGTGTGTACTCTGGGCATGCTGTTGGGGCGGCTCGAGATACTGAGTTTCATGGCTTTGCTGTCACCGGCGTTCTGGCGTCGTTGAAACAAAGACTGGGGAAAACACCTATCTCATGCTTCAATCTCTACAATTGCCCCCCACCATCGTCTCCTGAGGGTATTTATGGTTCCACATCTCGTCACGGCTTTGACCGGCCCCATTAACGAACTTGAGCAGCGCATTCTCGACTCCATGCCTGCCATTGAGCGTTGGTTCCGCCTGGAATGGATGGAGCACACGCCGCCGTTCTACTGTTCGGTGGATATTCGTAATGCGGGTTTCAAGCTGGCACCGGTGGATACCAACCTGTTTCCAGGCGGCTGGAACAACCTGACCGATGAAATGCTGCCACTGGCTGTCCAGGCTGCGATGGCTGCCATCGAAAAGATATGCCCCGAGGCGCGCAATCTGCTCATCATTCCCGAGAACCACACGCGCAACACCCACTATCTGGCCAGCGTGCTGCAGCTCAAGCGCATCTTCAGCATGGCGGGTCTCAATGTGCGCATCGGCTCCATCAGCCCCGAGATCAAGAAGACGCTGTCCATCACGCTGCCCCTGGGCGACGAGATCAAGCTGGAGCCGGTGATCCGCAGCAAGCGCCGTCTGGGCCTCAAGGATTTCGACCCTTGCACCATTTTGCTCAACAACGACCTCTCCACCGGCGTGCCCGGCATCATCGAGGAGCTGTACGAGCAATACCTGCTGCCGCCGCTGCATGCAGGCTGGAATGTGCGCCGCAAGAGCCGTCACTTCCAGAGCTACGAGGAAGTCGGCAAGCGCTTCGGCAAGCTGCTGGGCATCGACCCCTGGCTGATCAACCCCTTGTTCGGTCATGTGGAGAACATCGACTTTGCCGAAGGCACGGGCATGGAGGCCCTGGCCGAGCAGGTGGACGTGATCCTCTCCAAGGTGCGCCGCAAGTACAAGGAATATGGCATCAAGGAAAAGCCGTTTGCCGTGGTCAAGGCCGACAACGGCACTTATGGCATGGGTGTGATGACCGTGCGCGACGCCAAGGAGCTGGCTGCGCTGCCGCGCAAGAGCCGCAACAAGATGGGCGTCATCAAGGACGGCCAGACCGTGCATGACGTCATCGTGCAGGAGGGCGTGCTGACCTATGAGCGCATGCACAACGCCGTGGCCGAGCCCGTGGTCTACATGATGGATCGTTACGTGGTGGGAGGTTTCTACCGCATGCACCCCGAACGCGGCGAGGACGAGAACCTCAATGCCCCCGGTGCGGGCTACGTGCCCCTGGCTTTCCAGCAGAGCAACCACCTGCCTCAGGCCAGCGCGCGTCCGGGCGCCAGCGCACCCAACCGCTTCTATATGTATGGCGTGATAGCACGTTTGGCCATGTTGGCGGCCAGCTACGAGTTGGAAGCCACTAATCCCGACGCAGAAATCTACGACTGATTTCGCAGGCGCTGAGGACAGCGCACAATGCCGACAATTTGATCACTTGGTGACTGCCTTACGAGTCGCTTCCTGAACCGTGCAAAATTCGAAATCCTCGCTAGGCGCCCTGACCCTGGGCGCGATCGGTGTCGTCTACGGAGACATCGGAACCAGTGTTTTGTACTCGGTCAAGGAGGTTTTCGGCTCAGGCTATGTGCCGTTCACGCCGGACAACGTCTATGGCGTGCTCTCGGTACTGTTCTGGACGCTCACGGTCATCGTCTCCCTCAAGTACGTGACCCTGGTGCTGCGCGCCGACAACAACGGCGAGGGCGGGCTGGTGGCCATGCTGGCCCTGGCCTCCCAGACGGTCAAGGACAGGCCGCGACTGTCCAGCACGTTGTTTCTGGTGGGTATGTTCGGCACCTCGCTCTTCTATGGCGATGGCGTTATCACTCCGGCGATTTCCGTGCTCTCGGCGGTTGAGGGCCTGGAAGTCATCTCGCCGCATTTCACCAAGGCCGTGATTCCGCTGACACTGGTGATTCTGTTTCTGCTGTTCTTCGTGCAAAAGCGCGGCACCGCAGGCATAGGCAAGTTCTTTGGCCCCGTCACCGTGACCTGGTTTGTCTGTATCGCCCTGCTGGGCGTGCACCAGATCATGGGGCATCCGGAAATCCTGGCGGCACTCAGCCCGCATTACGCGGTCCGCTTCATCTGGAACAGCCCGGGCATCAGCTTCATCATTCTGGGCTCGGTCGTGCTCTGTGTGACGGGTGCCGAGGCGCTGTACGCCGATCTCGGTCACTTCGGCAAGAAGCCTATCCGTCTGGCCTGGTTCAGCGTTGCCATGCCGGCGCTGACCTTGAATTACTTCGGTCAGGGCGCTTTGCTGCTGGCCAATCCCGAGGCAGTCAAGAACCCGTTTTTCATGATGGCACCCAGCTGGGCGCTGCTGCCGCTGGTCATCATGGCCACCATGGCCACGGTGATCGCCTCGCAGGCGTTGATCACGGGAGCCTTCAGCGTGACGCGTCAGGTCATTCAACTGGGCTACTTTCCACGTTTTGAGGTACGCCACACCAGTGTGAAGGAGACCGGTCAGATCTATATGCCCCTGGTCAACTGGGGCCTGTTTGTGGCGATTGCGCTGGCTGTTCTGCTGTTTCGCAATAGCGGCAATCTGGCGGCGGCCTACGGTATTGCGGTGACGCTAGACATGCTGATCACCACCATGCTGACCTTCTTTGTCATCCGCTATCGCTGGAATTATTCGCTGGCCTTGTGCCTGCTGGCGACGGGCTTCTTCTTCGTGGTGGATCTGGCTTTCTTCGCCTCGAATCTGCTCAAGCTGTTTGAAGGCGGCTGGTTCCCGCTGCTGATCGGTGGCACGGTCTTTACCCTGATGATGACCTGGCGCCGCGGGCGTGAGCTGCTGCATCAGAAGTTGCAGGCGGATGCGCTGGATCTGCGTCAGTTTCTGGAATCCACCTGGCGTCATCCGCCCACGCGCGTGCCCGGCACGGCGGTTTTCCTCTCGGGGGAGCCCGGCACCGTGCCGCATGCGCTGCTCCATAACCTCAAGCACAACAAAGTGCTGCATGAGCGCAATCTCTTTGTGACCGTGCGCAACCACGAAGTGCCCTGGGTCGGGATGGACAAGCGGGTGGAGGCAGAGTCGCTGGGCGGCGACTGCTGGGAAGTCATCATCCACTACGGCTTCAAGAACGAGCCCGATGTGCCTGCGGCGCTGGCGCAGCTGCGTACCCAGGGCTGCAAGCTGGACTCCATGTCCACCAGCTATTTCCTGTCGCGTGATGTGATCATCCCGCGCATGAACAACTCCATGGCGCACTGGCGCGAAAAGCTGTTTGCGCAGATGCACAAGAACGCGAGCCGGGTGGCTGATTTCCTGCACCTGCCGAGCAACTCGGTGGTGGAGCTGGGCTCCAAGATCGAGCTGTAAATACTTTGAGTCAAATAGGCCTTTGGCTCTTTATTAAAAAGCGCTGATAGCTATTGATTTTGATGTGATGATGGGCTTCGTCATTCGCGCTTACGCGGAGTGCATCATTTTGGGTGGGGCTGGTGTCAGAATGCACGGATGCGCTTTTTCAAAGACTTGAGCCCTGCCGCCGTGGCCGCAGGCTTTGTGGCCGTGCTTGTGGGCTTTACCAGTTCGGTGGCCCTGGTGTTTCAGGCGGCGCAGGCGTTTCATGCCACGCCTGAGCAGATTACTTCCTGGATTTGGGCGCTGGGCCTGGGCATGGGTCTGTGCTCGCTGGTCCCGTCGCTGATTCTGCGCATGCCGGTCATGGTGGCCTGGTCCACCCCAGGGGCGGCGGTGCTGGCGACCGCCGGGCTGGCGGGTGGTTTCTCCATGGGGGAGGCGATCGGTGCCTTTATTGTCAGCGCGGCACTCATCATTCTGGTGGGGGTGACCGGCTGGTTCGAGCGCATCATGAACCGCATCCCCATGGAAATTGCGTCGGCCCTGCTGGCCGGCGTGCTGGCCAAGTTCGGCATGCAGGCTTTCTCTGCGGCCGAAACCAATCTGTCCCTGGTGCTGGTCATGCTGCTTGCCTATCTGCTTTCGCGGCGTATGGCGCCTCGCTATGCGGTCATCATCACCCTGCTGGCCGGAACCGCCTGGGCGGCGCTGAGCGGGCAGATGCAGTGGTCGGCCGTGCATGGCGGGCTGGCCATGCCGGTCTATACGGCTCCCGAGTTCTCGCTGCAGGCGCTCATCAGCCTGGCGTTGCCCCTGTTTGTCGTGACCATGGCTTCGCAGAATCTGCCGGGCGTGGCAGCGATACGCGCCACGGGCTATCCGATACCGGTGTCCAAGGTCATCAGCATGACCGGCGTGGCGACCTTGCTGCTGGCACCGTTTGGCGGCTATGCCCTCAACCTCAGCGCCATCACGGCGGCGATCTGCATGGGAGACGAGGCGCATGAGGATAGGGGCAAGCGCTATACCGCCGCTGCTGTGTGCGGACTGCTATATATTTTGATAGGTGTCTTTGGTGCGGTGGTTACGGGCCTGCTGACGGCCTTTCCCAAGGAGCTGGTGGCCTGCATCGCCGGACTGGCCCTGCTGGGCTCCATAGGCGGCGGCATGGCGACGGCCTTCAAGGAGGAAAAGCACCGAGAGGCAGCGCTCATCACCTTTCTGGTCACGCTCAGCGGCGTCGTCATCGCAGGGGTGGGCTCAGCCTTCTGGGGCGTGGTCGCTGGCAGCCTGGCCTTGCTTGTCCAGAGCCTGCGTGCGCGCAGGGCCTGAGTATCTGCCGTCATATTGTGGTGTTTTGCCCGGCTGGGCATGATGCCGGTATCTACCTCTACCGCTAGAGTTTTTCACCATGCAAATACTGTTTGTTGCCGATCCGCTGGAATCCTTTGTCATCTACAAGGACTCCACCTTTGCCATGATGCGTGAGGCTCAACGCCGAGGACACCAGATCGTGGCCTGCGAGCCCCGCCATGTCTCCTGGCAAAGCGGCGGCAAGGTCATGGCGCAGGTGCGCCATATCAGCCTGACCGGGGAGCAAGACCGCTGGTTCGAGGAGACGCGAAGCGCTTTGACGGCACTGGCAGATTTTGATGCCATCGTCATGCGCAAGGATCCGCCCTTCGATTCCGAGTTCTTCTACGCCACGCACATGCTCAGTCAGGCCGAGCGTGAGGGCGCCAAGGTCTTCAACAAACCCAGTGCACTGCGCGAGCATCCCGAAAAGCTCGCCATCATGGAGTTTGCACAGTTCATCTCGCCCACCCTGGTCACGCGCAGCGCCCAGGACATCCGTGCTTTTCATGCAGAGCACAAGGACATCATCCTCAAGCCCCTGGACGGCATGGGGGGGATGGGCATCTTCCGAGTCGGCGAAGACGGCCGCAATTTAGGCAGCATCATCGAAACCCTGAATCAGGGCGGCTCCACCAGCGTCATGGTGCAGAAGTTCCTGCCCGACATCGTTCATGGCGACAAGCGGGTGCTCATCATCGGCGGCAAGCCCGTGCCGTTCTGCCTGGCACGCATTCCGCAGGGCAATGAGGTGCGCGGCAATCTGGCGGCTGGCGGCAAGGGAGTTGCCCAGCCATTGGCGCAGCAGGACAAGGCAATTGCCGAGTTCATTGGGGAGCGTTTGGTGCAGCGTGGCCTGCTATTGATCGGACTGGATGTGATTGGTCACAACGTCACCGAGATCAATGTGACCAGTCCCACCTGCTTCCAGGAGATCTTTGATCAGACCGGCTGCGATGTGGCTGCACTGTTTGTTGATGCACTGGAGCAGGCAGCTAGCGCCTGAGAAGCGACAAAGAACCCCGGCAGGCAAGGCCTGCCGGGGTTCTTTGTCTGGATGTCCGTGTGGATGTTGCCTGGCCTGCCAAAATCTGTGTACAATGCAAGGCTTCACTGAGCGAAATGCAAATTTTTGCTAGCCGATCTGAAAAAAATTAGACGGCAAAGTTGTGATAGAATTCAAGGCTTCGCTGATCGCAGCAAGCAACGAGATTCAAGATCGGTTTTTCCGGTTTTGCACTCGGTTCCTTAAAAAAATACAGCCGATAAGCGTGGGCGTTTGAGGGCAAGCAGCCAGTTCTTCGGAACAAACTCTTCGGAGTTATCAAACGCTCACAAAAACAGTAATGAG